>NZ_JBARTQ010000585.1:0-10973 GCF_049645325.1 Pseudomonas sp.
CGCATTCGCGAGCAAGCCCGCTCCCACATTTGAATCGGGTTACACCCTTACTGGTGGTTTAACGCTCGCAGGATCGCGGCACTTTCGGCATCCGGTGTGCCATCAAACAGCGATGGGCGGAAGTGCATCTGGAACGCGGCAATCACGTGGCGCGTGGCGACATCCAGTTCACCGGTCTGCGGCGTCTGGTAGCCAAGGCGAGCCAGTTCTTCCTGGAACCAGGAAACGCTCGGCAACTCGGCAGCGTACTGCACCTGGTATCGAGCGACGGCTTTAGCATCCGGCCAAACCCCCAGTCCCTCGGCCGCCAGGCGTTTCCACGGAAACAGCGGGCCCGGATCAAGCTTGCGCAGCGGCGCGATGTCGCTGTGGCCAATGATGTTCTTGGGGTCGATGCCATTGCGCTTGCTGATGTCCTTGAGCAACACCACCAGTGACTGCACCTGCGACTCGGCGTACGGGTACCACACGCGGCCTGTCGGGCTGTCTGTGTAGCCGGGGTTCACAATTTCGATGCCGATGGAGCTGGAGTTGAGCCAGGTGCGCCCCATCCATTCGCTTTCGCCGGCGTGCCAGGCGCGCTGGCTCTCGTCGACCAGCTTGTAGATGGTGCCCGAGGCGTCGTCGCCGATCAGGTAATGGCTGCTGACCTGGCCGTGAGTCAACAGCGCCAGGGAGCGTTCAAGGTTGGTGGAGGTGTAATGGACGACGACGAACTGCACGCGGTTGTCGTGGTTCACCGATGGGTGGCTGGTGTTCAGGCGCGGGCCGCTGGCGCAGCCGGCGAGAAGGAGAAACACAAAGGCGAAGTACAGTGATTTCATGGCAGAAGACGTTACGCTGAAGACGATAATGCAACAGTGTAACGTATGGGTTGGGCGGCGACGGTCAAATCACAAAATGGAACATCTTTTACGCCGCCAGCACCTGATTACGCCCTGCCGCCTTGGCCCGATAAAGCGCCTCGTCGGCGCGCTTGAGCGCCGCATCACTGCGCTCGCCTGGCTGGAACTGCGCCACGCCCATGGACACGGTAAGGGTCACCGGCTCGCCTTTGAAGTGGAATGGGCACGCCTCAATGGCCGCACGCAGCCCCTCTCCCACGGCCAAGGCGTCCGCCAGGGATGAGTCGGGCATTACCAGTACAAATTCCTCACCGCCGAAACGCGCGATAAAGTCCGTCGGGCGCAGGCGTTTGCGCAACACGCTGGCAATGATTTTCAGCACCTTGTCGCCCGCCAAATGACCATAGCTGTCGTTGATACGCTTGAAATGGTCCAGGTCCAGCATCGCCAGGGCCAGGCTGTTGCCGCGCTGGTGCCAAGTGTTGACCTCATGGTCGAGGCGCTCACTCCAGGCGGCACGGTTGGGAAGACCGGTCAGCGGATCGATCAAGGCCTTCTGGCGTTGTACTTCCAGGTGCTCGCGGTAGCCTTGAGCCTCCTGCTCCATGTTCGCTACGCGCTCGGCCAGGCCTTGCAAGCGCGCCGCCACTTCCTGCTCGCGCTGGTCACGCTGCTGCTGGTGTTCGTCCATAGTGCCGAGCAAGCCTTCAAGGTGGCTTTCCAGCACGTGCTTGAGGCTGTCCAGGTCGGCCGCCTCCTGCACGCTGCTTTGCAGGCCGTCGACCTGCTCACGAATCTGTGTGTCCAGTTCGCGCGCCGCCGAACGGCTGTCGGCGTGGCCGTCACTGGCGACCTGCAGATGGCCCTGGAACGCTTCAAGCCGCTCGTTGAGCTGTTTGAGATAAGCCTCGAACTCATGCTGGCCACTGTCGGTGATCGCCAGCATCAGCACCGCCAGATCATCGAGGATCGGCAGCAGTTCGTACCAGTTCAGGCCATGGGCCAGCCGCTCGCGCATGGCTTCGGCTTGGGGCCGATGGCGCTCAGGCAGCGACAAGTCTTCCAGCAGCCCGAGCAGGGTGTCTTCGATATGTTTGGCGACCGAGCTGTAGGACGGTTCCGGCGAGTCGGGCAGGGCGTAGATGCCGTCCGGTTGCGGCGCGTCTGGCTCGGGTTCGTCCGCCTCCAGCACGGGCGGGAGTGACAAGCTGCCGATCGTTGTTGCATCCGGCGTGTCGATTTGAATCTCGGGCGTGTCGATGAAGGCGGCAAGGGCGCTTTCGGGCGCCGACGCCTCCACAGCCGGCTCAGCTTCTTCAGGCGCCAGGGCTTCAACGCGCTGCACCTTGGCCACTGCCGGAGCAGGCGCTTCGAAGACAAACGTTTCGCTGGCAACCTCCACCACTTGGGCAGGCGCCACAGGCTCTGGCTGCGCGGCGACCGGCGTTGACGGCAACGGTGCGAAGGCGCGCAAGGCTTGGGTCAGCTCGTCAGATTGTGCCGGCTCTTGAGGTTCCGGCGCAGGCTTGGGCGTTGCGGGCTTGGCCGTAACAGGCTCCGGCGCAGGCGTGGTTTCGACCACCAGCGCCTCATTCGAAACATCCTTTGCGCCAAACAGACGCTGCAGCAAGCCCGGCCCGGGGCGCGCAGTTTCGCCCTCCGGTTCAAGGTTATTCAGGGCCTGCCCCTGCAGGCTGCTCAACTCGCTGAGGAGCAGCGGTATCTCACGCGCCTGGCCGACGCGCCCCTCCAGCTGCTTGGCGAACGTTTTCAGCGGACGCGCCACCTCGCGCGGCAGCGGCAATTGTTGCAACTGTGCGACCAGGGCGGTGAGCGCGGTGCTGATCTGGTCGACCCGGGTTTCGCGGCGCTGCTCGGAGTCGAGCACGGCTTTTTCCAGGCGCGGCAATAACGCGGCGAGGGCGGCGTCCATGTCATCGGTGCGCACGACATCGCGCATTTCCTTCATGCATTGATCGACCGCGCGGTCAGTCCCCTCAGCCGCCAATGTGCTGCGCACCAGCCCGCGACGCAGCAGGTCGAGGCGGGCGGCCCAGCGGCGTTCGAGCTTGTCTTGTTGCTCGATGCTTTTAAGGTATTTCTCTTTCCAGCGCTGGGCGTCGTCGCTCATGCAAGGGGTCCGCGAGGGCCTGGGCTCAACGCGGGTAATGCATCAGCCGTGAGCGAACCCGGCAGACGAATCTCTACCGCGACCGGCAGGTGATCGGAAATGGGCTGCGCAAGAACCTGCACGCTTTCAAGCGTGAGGGTCGGGCTGAGCAGGATATGGTCGAGACAGCGTTGCGGACGCCAGCTGGGAAACGTGGCTTCGACTTGCGGCGCCAGTAACCCGAGGTCCCGCAGCGGGGAATTTTGCAACAGATCGCTGGCATGGGTATTCATGTCACCCATCAGCACCTGATGTTTGTAATTGCCGATCAGCTCGCGGATGTAGGCAAGCTGCATCATGCGCGTACGTGAGCCGAGCGACAGGTGCATCATCACCACCACCAAGGCCTCAGGGCCTTCGCCAAAGCGCACGAGGATCGCGCCGCGACCCTTGGGGCCTGGCAACGGGTGATCTTCGATAGCCCACGGCTTCAGGCGGCTGAGCACACCATTGCTGTGCTGCGCCAGGCGCCCGAGGTTGCGATTGAGTTGCTGATACCAGTACGGAAAGGCACCGAGCTGAGCCAGGTGTTCCACTTGGTTGATGTAGCCGGAGCGTATGCTGCCGCCGTCGGCTTCCTGCAAGGCGACCAGGTCGAAGTCGTTGAGCAGGTTGCCGATCTTTTGCAGGTTAAGGGCGCGCCCGTTGTGGGGCAGCAGGTGCTGCCAGCCACGGGTCAGGTAGTGCCGATACTTCTCGGTACTGATGCCCACCTGGATATTGAAGCTGAGCAGCCGCAAGCGGCTGTCTGCCGGCAAACCTGTGGCTTCCAGATGATGTTCATTGACCTGCGGGTCATGCAGGCCAACAACACGTTCGGTACCCCAGCGGCGCATGGTGGGCCCCTTACTTGGCTGCGCGCTCTTTGGCGATCAGCTGGTCGGCAACATTGAGGGTCTGTTCAGGACCGCCGGTGGTGCCCAGGTCAAAGCGGTATTTGCCGTTGACGATCATGGTCGGAACGCCTTGCACGCCGTACTTCTGCGCGAGTTCCTTGGCCTGCTTGATCTGGCCCTGGATGGCGAAGGAGTTGAAGGTGGCCAGGAACTTGTCCTTGTCGACACCTTGGGTGGCAACGAAGTCGGCCATGTCTTCAGGCTTGGTCAGGCGCTTGCCTTCTTTCTGGATCGCGTTGAACACGGCGTTGTGAACCTTGTGCTCCACACCCATGGCTTCCAGGGTCAGGAACAGTTGGCCGTGGGCATCCCAAGGGCCGCCGAACATGGCCGGGATGCGCTTGAAGTTCACGTCGGACGGGAGTTTTTCAACCCATGGGTTGATGGTCGGTTCAAAAGCGTAGCAATGCGGGCAGCCGTACCAGAACAGCTCCACCACTTCGATCTTGCCAGGTTCCGAAACCGGGACCGGGTTGGCCAATTCAACGTAGGTTTTACCGGCTTCAAGCGGCACGTCGGCGGCTTGTGCGGTCATGCCGAAGAGGCTGGCAGTGACGAGAGCGGCGCTGAAGATCAGATTACGCATGCTTTACTCCTGGACAAATAAAGTCGCCTCACGCGACCTTTGTTGTGACAGGTCTACGCGGGCATGAGTTCGTTAGTGTAACGGCACCGGCCACAAAAAAGGGCGGCCTGGGCCACCCTTTTTATGCTTGCATCGATGGATTAATCGAGCGTTAACGTACTGTTACGATCAATGCAGACCCTGGATGTACTGGGAAACCGCTTCGATGTCCTTGTTGCTCAACTTACCGGCAATGCTTTGCATGATTTTGGTATCGCCGTCGTTGGTGCGGTTACCTTCACGGAAGTCGGTCAGTTGCTTGGCGATGTACTGCGCATGCTGGCCGCTCAAGTGCGGAAAGCCTGCAGCGGCAAGGCCTGCGCCGTTGGGCGAATGGCAGCCGAGGCACGAAGGCATGCCTTTTTCCAGGTTGCCGCCGCGGAACAGTTCTTCACCGTGGGCCACAACTTTCGGATCGGCAGCTCCCACACTGCCGTGCTGGCTGGCAAAATACGCCGCGATGTCTGCCAGGTCCTGATCGCTGAGGTTGGTCAGCAAGCCGGTCATTTCGAGTACCGTGCGCTTGCCATCCTTGATGTCGTGCATCTGCTTGGTCAGGTAACGTTCACCCTGGCCCGCCAGTTTGGGGAAGTTCGGTGCCGGGCTGTTACCATCCGGTCCATGGCAAGCACCACATACGGCGGCTTTCGCCTGGCCCGCTGTAGCGTCGCCTGCAGCATGGGCAACACCGGTGATGCCCAAGGTCAACAGCAGACTCACGATCAGTTTGTTCATCAGCTAATCCAACTACGGCTAAGGGGTTTAAGAGTTATCTACCGGGTTTACTCACCATCAATTCAATGATGGCCTGGTAATCCTCAGTACTGCAGTCCATGCACAAACCACGCGGCGGCATTGCCTTGAAACCCTGGGTCACGTGTTGCACCAGCGTGTCCATGCCCTGCGCCAGTCTAGGCGCCCACGCTGCCTGGTCACCCCGTTTGGGGGCGCTGGGCAGTTGGCCGGCATGGCAAGCCACGCAAACTCGGTTGTACACCGCTTCCGGATCCTGTGTAGCCTGAGCGCCGTAAAGCGGGATCAGGACACCAAAAGCGAGCAACCATCGGGTCATACATCGACCTTTTCAGGGTTTGAGAGCGTTTTGCGTTCTAATGCGCAATGAAGGTCTTTCGCTCCCGTGAACTTCATCCTTCGCTGGGACAAAGCACACACAAAATCTGCGGCATTATATACTGGCGCTACTGAAACGGAAACGACACCGCTTGCCGCACCCTTTCTCGGCACCGCCCACATCGGAAATCTCATGCAACTCAAGAATCCCATCCTTGGCCTGTGCCAACAGTCCACGTTTATGCTCAGCGCCGCCAAAGTTGACCAATGCCCTGATGACGAAGGCTTTGAAGTCGCCTTTGCCGGCCGTTCCAACGCCGGTAAATCGAGCGCGCTGAACACCCTGACTCACGCCAGCCTGGCGCGCACCTCAAAAACCCCGGGCCGCACGCAACTACTCAATTTCTTCAAGCTAGACGATGATCGGCGTCTGGTCGACCTGCCGGGCTACGGTTACGCAAAAGTACCTATCCCGTTGAAGCTGCACTGGCAGCGTCACCTTGAGGCTTACCTGGGTGGCCGAGAGAGTTTGAAGGGCTTGATTTTGATGATGGACATCCGTCATCCAATGACCGATTTCGACCTGTTGATGCTCGACTGGGCAGTGGCCAGCGGCATGCCGATGCACATCTTGCTGACCAAAGCCGACAAGCTCACCTACGGCGCAGCCAAGAACACGCTGCTCAAAGTGCAGGCTGAAATCCGTAAGGGTTGGGGTGACACGATCACCATCCAGTTGTTCTCGGCGCCGAAGCGCATGGGCCTGGAAGACGCTTACACCGTGCTGGCCGGCTGGATGGAATTGGCGGACAAGGGCGCGGAAATCGCGGAATAACATTTCTGCAGGCAAAAAAAACCCCGGACTTCACATGGGGAGGGGAAGTTCGGGGTTCAAGTTCCGGACCGCTAGGGCGGGGTCCAGATATCTGCCAACACTTAACACAACATAGGAGCATTGAAGGGCTTCACCACCCATTCAGTAACTCTGAGTAGCAATTCACGGCTTAAGTTCCGACACCAGAAAAACAATTTGAAATAACTGACGGCGACTTCCGAACTAAAGCACTCTGCCACCACGCCGGTGATGGCAGACCTGTGAAATCAGTGTGCTTCGTCCCAGTTATCGCCCACGCCCACGTCGACCACCAGCGGCACGTCCAGCTGCGCAGCAGCGCTCATGTGCTCGCGAATCTTCTCGCTGACGTCTGCCACCAGGTCCTCACGCACCTCAAGCACCAATTCATCGTGTACCTGCAGGATGACCTTGGCATCCAGGCCAGACTCCGTCAGCCAGTCGTCCACCAACACCATGGCTTTCTTGATGATATCCGCCGCCGTGCCCTGCATCGGCGCGTTGATCGCCGTGCGTTCGGCGGCTGCGCGCTCCTGAGGCCGGTTGGAATTGATATCCGGCACATACAAGCGCCGCCCGAAGATGGTTTCAACAAACCCCTGGTCGGCAGCCTGCGCGCGGGTGCGCTCCATGTACTCGCGAACCCCGGGGTAACGAGCGAAATACACATCGATATAAGCCTTGGCGGTCTTGGTATCGACGCCAATGTCTTTGCCCAGCTTCTGCGCACCCATGCCGTAGATCAGGCCAAAGTTGATCGCCTTGGCGCTGCGGCGCTGATTGGACGTGACCTCAGTGAGCTCAACCTTGAACACCTCGGCCGCCGTGGCCGTGTGCACGTCCAGGTCGTTGCGGAAGGCATTCATCAACCCCTCGTCCTTGGACAGGTGCGCCATGATCCGCAGCTCAATCTGCGAATAGTCGGCCGCCAGCAGCTTGTAGCCCTTAGGCGCGACAAATGCCTGGCGAATCCGCCGCCCTTCAGCAGTACGCACCGGGATGTTCTGCAGGTTCGGGTCGCTGGACGACAAACGTCCGGTCGCCGCCACGGCCTGATGATAGGACGTGTGAATGCGCCCGGTACGCGGGTTGATCTGCTCCGGCAAACGGTCGGTGTAAGTGCTTTTCAGCTTGCTCATGCTGCGGTACTGCATCAGCACTTTAGGCAGCAGGAAGTCATCTTCGGCCAACTTGGCCAACACTTCTTCCGCCGTGGAAGCCTGACCCTTGCCGGTCTTCTTCAGCACGGGCAAACCGAGTTTTTCGTAGAGAATTGCGCCAAGTTGCTTGGGCGAACCCAGGTTGAACTCCTCGCCGGCGATCTCGAACGCCTGGCGCTCCAGCTCTACCATCTTGTCGCCCAACTCGATGCTCTGGATGCCCAGCAGCTTCGAGTCAACCAGCGCGCCCTGGCGCTCAATGCGCGCCAGCACCGGCACCAATGGAATCTCGATGTCCGTCAGCACGCTGGCCAGCGTCGGAATAGCGGCGAGTTGTGCGTGCAGCGCCTGATGCAGGCGCAGCGTCACGTCGGCATCTTCGGCCGCGTAAGGGCCCGCCTGTTCCAGCGGGATCTGGTCGAACGTCAGCTGCTTGGCGCCTTTGCCGGCGATGTCCTGGAAGCTGACAGTGTCGTAATCCAGGTACTTCTTGGCCAGGCTGTCCATGTCGTGCCGGGTGGCGGTGGAATTCAGCACATAGGATTCAAGCATGGTGTCGAAAGCGATACCGCGCACGGTGATGCCGTTTGCCTGGTCACCGCCAATGGCGCAATTGGCCAGGATGTTCATGTCGAACTTGGCGTGCTGGCCGACCTTGAGCTTGGTCGGGTCTTCCAGCAGCGGCTTCAACGCCAGCAGAACCGTGTCGCGATCCAGCTGTTGCGGCGCACCGATGTAGGAATGCGTCAGCGGAATGTAGGCAGCTTCATAAGGCTTAACAGAGAAGGACACCCCAACCAACTGCGCTTGCTGAGCGTCGATCCCGGTGGTTTCGGTATCAAACGCGAACAGCTTTGCCTCGTTGAGCTTTTTCAGCCACGAGTCGAACTGAGCCTGAGTGAGGATAGTTTCGTACACCGCCTCTACAGGCACTGTCGCAATCGTCTCAGCCGCCTCCTCGACGACAGGCGCCGACGAAACAGCGCTCAACTCCACACGCTTGGCATCGCGCTGAATCTCATCAATCCAGCTCTTGAACTCAAGCAGCGTGTACAGCTCCAGCAGCTTGTCGCGATCCGGCTCAATCAGGTGCAGATCGTCCAGGCCCACGTCCAGCGGTACATCAATCTTGATCGTCGCCAACTGGTAAGACAGGAACGCCATGTCCTTATGCTCTGCAAGCTTGGCCGGCAGCGTCTTGGCCCCGCGAATCGGCAGCGTCGGCACAATGTCCAGCTGCTCATAAAGCTCTTTGAGGCCGCCATTCACGCCCACCAGCAAGCCGGAAGCAGTCTTGGGACCAATGCCCGGAACGCCCGGGATGTTGTCGGACGAATCGCCCATCAACGCCAGATAGTCGATGATCTGCTCGGGAGCGACGCCAAATTTCTCCTTAACGCCTTCGATGTCCATCGCGCTACCGGTCATGGTGTTGACCAAGGTAATGTGCCCGTCCACCAGCTGCGCCATGTCTTTATCGCCGGTGGAAATCACCACCGGGCGGTCGGCAGCCGCACTGCTGCGGGCCAGGGTGCCGATCACGTCATCGGCCTCAACGCCTTCGACACACAGCAGCGGGAAGCCCAAAGCGATCACGCTCTGGTGCAACGGCTCGATTTGCAGGCGCATGTCATCGGGCATGCTCGGGCGGTTGGCCTTGTATTCGGCGTACATGTCATCGCGAAAGGTCCCACCCTTGGCGTCGAATACGACGGCAAACGGGCTGTCCGGGTACTGCTTGCGCAGGCTCTTGAGCATGTTCAACACGCCCTTGACCGCGCCCGTCGGCAGGCCTTTGGAGGTGGTCAGTGGAGGCAGCGCGTGAAAGGCGCGGTACAGATATGAAGAACCGTCCACCAGGACGAGGGGCGCTTTGCTCATGAGCAGGATCAACCTTTTCGGCGGGTCAGGCGCTAGAATAGCCGGACCAATGACGACAAAGGGACAAGGTTATCATGCGTACATTCAATCGCCTGCTCTTGACTGGCTTGATTGCACTCGCTCCGATGGCTGCCATGGCGGCAGACAGCGCCCCTTCGGGCGATCCGGACGTTACCATTCGCACGGAAGGCGACCGAACCATCCAGGAATATCGCCAAAACGGTTTCCTGTACGCCATCAAGGTGACCAAGAAGGGCTTTCCTCCCTACTTCCTGGTGCGCGCGGACGGAACCGATGCGAATTTCATCCGTTCTGACCAGCCGGATATGCTGATCCCGTCATGGAAGATCTTCGAATGGAAATGATTTCTTAACTTCAATTGGCGCCGCACACCGCGGCGCCCGTACTGGCAGTTTTAACCATGTCTGTGTTCACCCCCCTGGCTCGGCCCGAGCTGGAAACCTTTCTCGCCCCTTACGGGCTCGGCCGCCTGCTTGATTTCCAGGGGATTGCCGCTGGTAGTGAAAACACCAATTTTTTTATCAGCCTGGAGAAGGGCGAATTCGTCCTGACCCTGGTTGAGCGCGGCCCCGTGGCAGAAATGCCGTTCTTCATTGAACTGCTCGACGTGCTCCACGACGCCGACCTGCCGGTACCTTACGCCCTGCGCACCACCGACGGCGTGGCCTTGCGTACGCTTGCGGGCAAACCGGCACTGCTGCAACCGCGCCTGGCCGGCAAGCACATCAAGGACGCCAACGCGCAACATTGCGCGCAGGTCGGCGAGTTGCTCGGCCATCTGCACCTGGCGACTCAGGGCGAGAAAGTCCTGGAGCGCAAGACCGATCGCGGGCTGGAGTGGATGCTGAGCGAAGGCGCGCAACTGATTTCGCACCTCAACGATGCCCAACAGCGCCTGTTGCAAGCGGCATTGACCGAGATCGAAGCCCACAAGGCGCATATTCTTGCGTTGCCACGCGCCAACGTTCACGCCGACCTGTTCCGCGACAACGCGATGTTCGAAGGCACGCACCTCACCGGCCTGATCGACTTCTACAACGCGTGCTCCGGCCCAATGCTGTACGACGTGGCGATCGCCCTGAACGACTGGTGTTCGGACGCCGACGGCGTCATTGACGGGCAACGCGCCCGCGCACTGCTGGGCGCCTACGCCGGGCTGAGGCCGTTCACTGCCAAGGAAGCCGAGCTGTGGCCGACCCTGTTGCGCGTGGCGTGTGTGCGCTTCTGGCTGTCACGACTGATCGCGGCGGAAACGTTCGCCGGGCAGGATGTATTGATCCATGACCCTGCGGAGTTCGAGCATCGGCTGGCGCAGCGTCAGCAGGTGACGGTTCACTTGCCGTTTGCCCTCTAAGAAGGCCTGCTCGGTCAAAAAATGTGGGAGCGGGCTTGCTCGCGAATGCGGTGAATCAGCCAAAAATGCATTGACTGACACACCGCATTCGCGAGCA
>NZ_JBARTQ010000586.1:0-4088 GCF_049645325.1 Pseudomonas sp.
GCCTATGCGCACGCCGCCGGGGTTGAGCACCGCGTCGGAGCGCCCATGAATCAGCAGGCTGCCATTGGGGCGTTGTTCGGCGTAATCGCCCTGGGCCCACACGCCGGGAAACTGACTGAAATACGAGGCGCGCAGCTTTTTCTGATCCGGGTCGTTCCACAGCCCGATGGGCATCGCCGGAAAGTGCCGGGTACAGACCAATTCGCCTTTTTCCCCGATCAAGGGCTTGCCCTGGTCATCCCACACTTCGATGGCCATCGCCAGGCTCTTGCACTGCATTTCGCCGCGCCGCACCGGCAGCACCGGGTTGCCGATGACAAAGCAGGAGACGATATCGGTGCCGCCCGACATCGACGACAGGCACAGCTCGCCCTTGATCTCGCAGTACACGTAATCGTAGCTCTGGGGCGACAGCGGCGACCCCGTGGAAATCAGCCCCTTGAGGCTGCCCAGGTCATGGCTCAAGCGCGGTTGCAGGCCGGCCTTTTCCAGCGTCGCAAGGAACTTGGGGCTGGTGCCGAACACGCTGATGTTTTCCGCATCGATCAGGTCGATCAAACGCTCGGGCCCAGGGTGGAACGGTGAGCCGTCATACAGCACGGCGGTGGCGCCGAGGGCCAGCACCGAGACCAGCCAATTCCACATCATCCAGCCGCAGGTGGTGTAGTAGAACAGGCAGTCATCCCTCGACAGGTCGGCGTGCAGGCCGTGTTCCTTGAGGTGCGTCAGCAGCACGCCGCCGGTGCCATGAATGATGCATTTGGGCACGCCGGTGGTGCCACTGGAATAGAGGATGTACAGCGGGTGATCGAACGGCACGGCAACAAATTCGGGCTCGCCGCCGGGTTGATAGAAGTCGCTCCACAGCGCGACCTTGGCGGCGGTCTGATAGTCCTCGGCGCGTGCCTGAGGCCGGGCGTATGGCACGATGATCAACTGCGCCAGGGACGGCAGGCGTTCGAGGATTTCGTTGAGCTTGGTGCTCTGGTCGATCATCTTGCCGGCGTAGCGATAGCCTGCGCAGGTGATCAGCACCTTGGGCTCGATCTGGCCGAAACGGTCGATCACGCCTTGGGTGCCGAAGTCCGGCGAGGAGCACGACCAGATCGCGCCGAGGCTGGTGGTTGCCAGCATGCCCACCAGGGTTTGCCAGGTGTTGGGCATGCACGCGGCCACGCGGTCGCCCTGGGTCACACCGGCAGCCCTCAAGCTGCGCTGCAAGCCCGCCACATGCTGGGCGAGTTCGGTGTAAGTCAGCTGTTCGCGCTGGCCGTCTTCACCTACGGCGACCACCGCCGGGTGATCGTCACGGCGGCGCAGCAGGTGCTCGGCAAAATTTAAGGTCGCGCCGGGAAACCACTGCGCGCTGGGCATTTCGGCGCCTTCAATCAGCGTGGCGCTGGGCGGGGTGCGAAATTGCACGTCAAAGTAAGCGACGATGGCCTGCCAGAAGTCCGGGCGCTGGTCGATGCTCCATTGGTGCAAGGCGGGGTAGTCGTCCAGTTGCAGGGTGTAGCGTTGGTTGATTGTGCGCCGGAACTGGTCCATCCGCGTGTGGGCGATGCGTTCGGGGGAGGGTTGCCAGAGGATGTCGGACATAGCGGCTCTCTTCTCGTTCCCACGCTCTGCGTGGGAATGCCTCTTTGGACGCTCTGCGTCCGCTCTTGGGGCGCGGAGCGTCCCGGGCTGAATTCCCACGCAGAGCGTGGGAACGATCGGCTTACTGGGCCAGCCAGCCGCCGTCGATATTCCACGCGGCGCCGCGCACTTGGGCGCCCGCTTCGCTGCACAAAAACAGCACCAGCTCACCCAACTGCGGCGGCGTCACAAATTCCAGCGACGGCTGCTTCTCGGCCAGCAGATCATGCTGCGCCTGCTGCGGGTCCACACCCTTGGCCGCGCGATCATCAATCTGCTGCTGCACAAGCGGCGTCAGCACCCAGCCCGGGCAGATGGCATTGCACGTGACGTTCGTGGTGGCTGTTTCCAGGCCGACCACCTTGGTCAGGCCGATCACGCCGTGTTTGGCCGCCACATACGCCGCCTTGCCCACCGAGCCGACCAGCCCATGCACCGAGGCAATGTTGATGATGCGCCCCCAGCCCTTGGCCTTCATCCCCGGCAAGCTCAGGCGCGTGCTGTGGAACACCGACGACAGGTTGATGGCGATGATCGAGTCCCAGCGCTCGGCCGGGAACTCGTCCACGGCGGCCACATGCTGGATACCGGCGTTGTTGACCAGGATATCGACGCCGCCGAACTCGCGCTCGGCGTAGGCGAGCATGTCGGCGATCTGCGCCGGGTCGCTGACGTCTGCCGGGTGATGGCCGACCTTGCCGCCAAACGCCTGCACCTGTGCGATCACCGCGCTGGCGTCGCCGAAGCCGTTGAGGATCAGGTTGGCGCCGGCTTTGGCCAAACTCAGCGCGATGCCCAAGCCAATGCCGCTGGTGGAGCCGGTAACCAGGGCGGTCTTGCCGTTCAAAGTCGTCATGAAAACCTCACACAATGCCGGTGGCGTAGAAAGTACCGATCACCACGAACACCGCGAGGGTCTTGATAATCGTGATGCCGAAAATGTCCTTGTAGGCTTCGCGGTGGGTCAGGCCGGTCACCGCGAGCAGCGTGATCACCGCGCCGTTGTGGGGCAGGGTGTCCATACCGCCGCTGGCCATGGCCGCGACGCGGTGCAGCACTTCAAGGGGGATATTGGCCGCATGCGCCGCCGAAATAAAGCTCTCGGACATCGCCGCCAGGGCGATGCTCATGCCGCCGGACGCCGAGCCAGTGATCCCGGCCAGCAGGGTCACGGTAATCGCTTCGTTGACCAGCGGGTTGGGGATGCCCTTGAGCCAGTCCGCCAGCACCAGAAAGCCCGGCAACGAGGCGATCACCGCACCAAAACCATATTCCGAGGCGGTGTTCATCGCCGCCAGCAGCGCGCCGCTGACCGCGCTTTTGCTGCCTTCGGCGAGCTTGCTTTTGATCGCCGACCAGCCGAACACCAGCACCATGACGATGCCCACCAGCAAGGCCGCCTGCACCGCCCAGATGGCGGTGAGCTTGGCAATTTCGGTGGTCACTGGCGCGCTCATGCCCGGCAGGCTGAGGCTGTGGGTCTTGCCGTACCACTGCGGAATCCAGTGGGTGAACAGCAGGTTCATCACGCCCACCAGAATCAGCGGCGACAGCGCGACCCACGGGTTGGGCAGCGCCAGGTTGTCCGCAGTTTCAGGCTCGTTGCGCAGTTCGGTGCCGTACCCTTCGCCGGCCCGCTGGGCCTTGTTACGCTGGCGCGCGAGGTACAGCATGCCGGTGCAGAATACGAAAATCGTGCCGATCAGGCCCAGCCACGGCGCGGCCCAGGCGGTGGTGTTGAAAAAGGTGCTGGGGATGATGTTCTGGATTTGTGGCGTGCCCGGCAGGGCGTCCATGGTGAACGAGAACGCACCGAGGGCGATGGTGGCAGGGATCAGGCGCTTGGGGATATTGCTCTGGCGGAACATCTCGGCGGCAAACGGGTACACCGCAAACACCACCACAAACAGTGACACGCCGCCGTAGGTGAGTAGGGCGCAGACCAGCACGATCACCAGCATGGCCTGGCGCGTGCCAAGCAAGCGGATGGCTGCGGCGACGATGGAACGCGAAAAGCCCGACAGCTCAATCAGCTTGCCAAACACGGCACCGAGCAGGAACACCGGGAAATACAGTTTGATGAAACCGACCATTTTTTCCATGAACACCCCGGTAAAGGCAGGTGCAACAGCGGAAGGGTCGGTGAGCAGTACAGCGCCGAGGGCGGCGATGGGGGCAAACAGGATAACGCTATAGCCACGGTAGGCAGCCAGCATCAGCAGCGCGAGGGCTGCCAGCGCAATGATCACACTCATGGTGTGTCTCCAAATCGGATTGTTATTTTTGTGGGGGTAGTGCTTTGGAGAGGGGCTATAGCGAGATGCGTGCCAATATCTCAAGTCACTGAAATATAAAGACATTTATCTAAATCCGGTTAAAGGTACTGAAAAATGTCTCGTAATTGAGACGAATGAAGTTCAACTGTGGGAGCGGGCTTGCTCGCGAATGCG
>NZ_JBARTQ010000587.1:0-5329 GCF_049645325.1 Pseudomonas sp.
CGGTTGGTGACCTCCAATTTGGCGTAGATATTACGCAAATGGAATTTCACCGTGGCTTCGGACGTGGCGCGAATCTGGCTGATCTCCCAGACTGTCTTGCCTTCCGCCGCCCAGCGCAGAATTGCCAACTCGGTCGGCGTGAGGGGTTTACCGCGCAAACTCAAGTGCGGTCTAACGGCTACGGGCCCGGTAACCGGCGTACGACACGACTCCTCTCGGCCACTCATCAATCTCTCTCCTGTTATTAGCGGATGCCTTACCACCCTTCGGATTCCTCCTATTGACAGGTGGCATAAACATTGGGGCTGGAGAGAGTTACACAGTGAATCGAATGAAAGCATGAGGCGCCGAATAAACAGCCGCGTCTTACAGATAATCAGGCCTCTTCCCACGGCAACTTCCAACATGCCGCGATTGAAGATCCCGTGATGACTGAGTTAGTCGTCCAGCCCTGGAAAATCGCGGGCACGCTCGTCACCGGTAAACACCGGCACCCAGCCCTCGGCCGTGTTGAACAGACGCAGCGCGACAAAGTGCGGGTTCTCGCCCATGTCAAACCAGTGCGCCAAACCGGCCGGAATGATCAGCAGGTCATTTTTCTCACAGCGCACGGCGTACACGCAGTCGCCTATATGCAGGCTGAACAACCCTTGGCCGGCAACAAAGAAGCGTACTTCGTCTTCGCTGTAACGGCGCTCGTCGAGAAACCCGGCGCGCAATTCGTGTTTCTGCGGGTGATCGCCGGTGACGTTGAGGACTTCAACCTCGCGATAACCGAGCGCGTCGATTTGCGCCCGGTACGCGGCGATGATGTCGGCGTCGCTGGCGCCCTTCTCGATGGGGGCGGGTTGCCAGCGCTCGAACCGTACGCCGTGCTCGGCCAGGGTCGAGGCGATGTCGTCAAGGTGGGTCAGTACCTTGTTCGGGGTGTCCGGCGTGGCGACGTGGTAGACGGCTACATAACTCATTGCACGGTTCCTTTGTTCGGCTCTTGCAATCGAAGGCCAATGATAACGGCGGCCGCCAGGGCCGCAACGCTGGCGATGCTAAAAGTGAGGGTCGGGCCCAGCAGGTTCCAGCTGTAGCCGGCGTACAGCGCGCCCAATGCGCCGCCAGTGCCGGCAAGGGCGGCATAGAGCGCCTGGCCCTGGCCTTGCTGGCGGTCCCCGAAGCTGCGCTGTACAAAGGCGATCGCCGCCGCGTGGAAGCTGCCGAACGTGGCCGCGTGCATCACTTGCGCCAACAGCAGCAGCCAGAGGTACTCGGCGAATGAGCCCAGCAGCAGCCAGCGCAGCGCCGCCAACAGGAAACTGGCGAGCAACACGCGGCGCACCGAAAAACGCGTGAGGATGCGGCTCATGGCCAGGAACATCAGCACTTCTGCCACCACGCCCACGGCCCAGAGCATGCCGATCACACCTCGGCTATAACCCAAGTGTTCGAGGTGCAGGGTCAGGAAGGTGTAGTACGGGCCGTGGCTCATTTGCATCAGCGCCACACACGCATAAAACGCCAGCACGCCGGGGCTGCGCAATTGCTTGAAAAAACCCTCAGCGGCGAGGCGATTGCCATGGGCCACAGGCTGCGCATTCGGCACCCACAGGCTCGCGCCGATGATGCCGGCCATGATCACCACGACCACGACCGGGTAAATATCCAGGCTCAGCCAGTCGAACAGGCGGCCCATGATCACCACGGTGAGGATGAAACCGATGGAGCCCCACAGACGGATCTGGCTGTAACGCGATGTCTGCTTTTGCAGGTGAGCCAGGGTGATCACTTCAAACTGCGGCAGCACCGCGTGCCAGAAAAACGCATGCAGCGCCATCACCAGGGCCAGCCAGGCGTAGGTCTTGCTGATGAAAATCAGCGAAAAACTCGCCAGGGTGCAGACCGCGCCAAAACGCACGATGGCCAGGCGTCGGCCGGTGTAGTCGCCCAGCCAGCCCCACAAGTTGGGCGCCACGCAGCGCATCAACATGGGAATGGCCACCAACTCGCCGATGCGCGCGCTGGAAAACCCCAAGTGATCGAAGTACAGCGCCAGGAACGGCGCGGTCGCCCCGAGCAGGGCGAAGTAGAACAGGTAGAAGCTGGAGAGGCGCCAGTACGGGAGGGCTGATGTCATGCAGGGGGCTGCTTCGCAGCCCGGCGCGAGCAAGCTCGCTCACCACAACACACTCGCTCACTGCACCCGACTGTCACAGCTGGCCCAGCACCGGCGTACTCACGCGCACATCGGCGTTTTGCCCGCGGTTGCGCAGCAGGTGGTCCATCAACACGATGGCCATCATCGCCTCGGCAATTGGCGTGGCGCGGATGCCGACGCAGGGGTCGTGGCGGCCCTTGGTGATCACGTCCACCGGGTTGCCATGCACGTCGATCGAACGGCCCGGGGTGGTGATGCTCGATGTGGCTTTCAACGCCAAGTGCGCGACGATCGGCTGACCGGAAGAGATACCGCCGAGAATGCCGCCCGCGTTGTTGCTGAGGAAACCTTCCGGCGTCATTTCATCGCGATGCTCGGTGCCACGCTGGGCGACACAGGCGAAACCGGCGCCGATTTCCACGCCCTTCACGGCGTTGATGCTCATCAACGCGTGGGCCAGTTCGGCATCAAGGCGGTCGAAGATCGGCTCGCCCAGGCCCGGCTTCACGCCTTCGGCAACCACGGTGATCTTTGCGCCAACGGAGTCTTGATCGCGGCGCAACTGGTCCATGTAGGCTTCCAGCTCCGGCACTTTGTCCGGGTCGGGGCTGAAGAAGGCGTTGTCGTCGACGCTGTCCCAGGTCTTGAACGGGATTTCAATCGGGCCCAACTGGCTCATGTAGCCACGCACCACGATGCCCTGGGTGGCCAGGTATTTCTTCGCGATGGCACCGGCAGCCACGCGCATCGCGGTTTCGCGCGCCGAACTGCGGCCGCCGCCACGGTAGTCGCGCTCGCCGTATTTGTGGTGATAGGTGTAGTCGGCGTGGGCCGGGCGGAACAGGTCCTTGATCGCCGAGTAGTCCTTGGACTTCTGGTCGGTGTTGCGGATCAACAGGCCGATGGCGCACCCGGTGGTGCGGCCTTCGAACACGCCGGAGAGGATCTCGACTTCGTCGGGCTCCTGGCGCTGGGTGGTGTGACGGCTGGTGCCGGGCTTGCGGCGGTCGAGGTCGCGCTGCAGGTCTTCCAGCGAGAGCTCAAGGCCGGGCGGGCAGCCGTCGACAATGGCGACCAACGCCGGGCCATGGCTTTCGCCCGCGGTGGTGACAGTG
This sequence comes from Pseudomonas sp., assembly GCF_049645325.1. Lineage (GTDB taxonomy): Bacteria > Pseudomonadota > Gammaproteobacteria > Pseudomonadales > Pseudomonadaceae > Aquipseudomonas. The sequence continues at coordinate 3,265 of NZ_JBARTQ010000587.1, forward strand.
AACAGCTTGCCGAAGGTATTGCCGGACATGCAGGGCGCTCCGTGAAATCAGTTGAATCAAGTCAACCGTAATAACTTAAGGCGGCCAGTATACGCAGGCTAACCGAGTAGTTCATCCTCGAAACCTTACCGGTAGACGTTGGTCCAACCGGCACCTTCCTGATGATGGCGCGATGATGCTGCGAGTTCTGCTTTTGACCCTCACCCTGTTTTCCAGCCTTGGCTTCGCCGCCTCCCCCGTTGTGCTGCAACGCCCGATCAGCCTCGACACCGGCAGCGGCGAGTTGGCGGGTTCGCTGCTACTGCCCAAATCCGACACGCCAGTGCCGGTGGTGCTGATCATCGCCGGCTCCGGGCCCACCGACCGCAACGGCAACAGCGCCGATGGCGCGCGCAATGACAGCCTTAAACGCCTGGCCTGGGTGCTGGCGCGCAATAACATTGCCAGCGTGCGCTATGACAAGCGCGGTGTCGCCGCCAGCCTGGCCGCCACCCCCGACGAGCGCAACCTGACCCTGGATGCCTATGTAGCCGACGCCGTGGCCTGGGGCAAGTTGCTCAAGGCCGACAAACGCATGGGCCCGCTGATCGTGCTGGGCCACAGCGAAGGTGCACTGGTTGCGGCCCTCGCCGCGCCGCAGCTCGACCCGGCCGGGGTGATTTCCCTGTCCGGCAGCGCCCGCCCGGTGGACCAGGTGATCCGCCAACAGTTGGCCGATCACCTGCCCCCTGCCCTGCTGCTGCGCAGCAACGAGATTCTCGACCACCTCAAGGCCGGCCAGGTGGATGCGGATGTGCCAGGCCCGCTGGAAGGCATTTTCCGGCCCACCGTGCAGCCTTATCTGATCAGCCTGTTCCGCGCTGATCCGTCGGCCGCGTTTGCCAAGCTGAAGATGCCGGCGCTGATTATCCAGGGCACTAATGATATCCAGGTCGGCGTCGCCGATGCCCAGCAGTTGAAACAGGCCAAGCCCGACGCGCAACTGACCGTGATTGAGGGCATGAACCACGTGATGCGCATCGTGCCCAAGGACGTAAAGGAGCAACTGGCCTCTTATAACGACCCGAAACTGCCCCTCGCCGCCGAGCTGGGAACGCGCATCGTGCGCTTTATCGACGGACTTCAACCCCGTTAAGCGACTATTTGCCTCCAGTCCTGAAGAAAACGGCCGATAAGTCCAGAGTCGACGGCAAAAAGGCGGTCGACTCGCAGGGCTTGGACAGGATCGCGCCGCATGACAACCACCGAAGCAACACCCGAATCTACCGCCGACACCCCGGCTGAAAAAACCGAGGCCGTCGAGGCAGCTGCACTGCCGTGGGCGGACGTACAGGCCGAACATTTCAAGATGCTGCGCCTGGCGCCCCTGGCGATCGATCGCGCCACCGGCGTGCGCCCGCTACGGTTTGTGCAGTTCGGCTACGCCGAGCGCAACGATAAACATCGCAGCCTGTTGCGCATGGTCATCCAGTTGCCCGGCCAACGGGTGCGTCGCGAGCAAAACCACTTGGATATCTGGGTCGACCACGACACGCACCGCGTGCATTTCGGCCCGGGCCACAGCCTGGAAATCGAACCGGCCAACCGTGGCGTGGGGCGCTTTCTGGTGGCCCAAGCCGCGGCCTGGGCGAAAAAACGCTGGTCGCACTACCGTGTTGACGGCGTCGACCTGGCCAACAAAGATGCCTTGAACGAAGCCACGCGCCTGCGCCGCGATCACTTCCTGCGCATCCAGGGTTTTGATGTGGCTTACGCCGATGTGCAACACCTGAAGGGCAACGTGCAGCCGGGCAAAGTCAGCGAAGTGCTGGACAGCTGGAACACTGAGAAGGTGCAGTTCGTGGAAATCCTCGAAGCCGCACAGATGCTGCAACAAGCCGAGCAGAACCTCGCGGAGCAGGAAGTGAAGCTGCGCAAGGAAGAGGAAAAAGTCACCAAGTTCAAGCGTGAAGACAGCGGATTGCGCTTTACCATCACGTGCCTGGTGGCGTTTACGGTGTTTCAGGCGGGGTTGTTGATCTGGATAGCGACACACCGATAAAACCAGTCTGTGCCATGAAATGAG
>NZ_JBARTQ010000588.1:0-7301 GCF_049645325.1 Pseudomonas sp.
GCCGGGTTAGCCGTGTTGGGCCATGGATGGCCCGTCACGGCGGCCCACGGATTCAAGCCGGAGTGCGGGCACACCGAGCCTAAGCGAGGTGCCGAGTGGAGGGGCAAGAGCGTTTTGCTTACTTTTGCGCTCTATCAAAAGTGAGCCGCTGTAAAAGCGGAACCAATCGAAGCCATAACCCAAATACCGGATATGCACAAAAACCCAAACGCCCCGCAAGACCCACCCCCTACCTACCCAGAAAACCCTCCCCCCAGCAAAAACTCGCGCTCCAACTCAGTGGTCGCCCTGGCCAACACCTCATTGCGATGAGGAAACCGCCCAAACCGCGCAATGATATCGGCGTGCTCTTTGGCCCAGTGATACGTACTGGCATCCAACGGCTGATTCAACACCACCGACCGCTGCTGATCTACCGCATCTTCCGAATGCTCAAACGGCAAATAACAAAACGCGCGCAACTCAGGTTCAACCAACCGGTCCAGCCCCGCATCCACCATGCGCCCGGCATACAGGCGCGCCAACGGGTCAGTGGCGAACATATGCGCCGTGCCGCGAAAGGCATTGCGCGGGTATTGATCCAGCAAGATCAGCAACGCCAGCGCGCCCTGCGCCGAGTCGAGCCAGTGTTCCAGTTCGCGCCGCGCCGCCTGCATATGGGTGGTGTGAAACGTCTCGCGAAAGGCCTCATCAAAGCCCTCGTCCTTGGCAAACCAGCGCTTTGGCCCGGCCTGTTTCCAGAACGCAATCACCGCCTCGGCAGACTGTTCTTTCATGCTCATGTTCGTTCCTCTGGTAAACCCGCAGATTTCATCATCGGCGCCTTCACAATCCATTAACGTGCGCAGTTATGTCTGAATGTTTCAACACTCGGAGCCGCTCCAGCCTCGGAACGGTCGCGCCACTGCACATAGGGTTTACCTGATGATCCACCGTCTTGCCCAGGTTTTCAGTGACTCCAACCACGAAGTCCGCGCCAAGTTGTTTGGCATTTATGGGCTATTGATCGCGATCAACGTCGGTGCCTGGCTGTGGGCGCTGGTGGCCTTCCATGACCATCCGATCCTGCTGGGCACTGCCCTGCTCGCCTACAGTTTCGGCTTGCGCCACGCGGTGGACGCGGACCATATCGCCGCCATCGACAACGCCACCCGCAAGCTGATGCAAGAGAAGAAACGCCCGGTGGCCGTGGGGTTCTTTTTCTCGTTGGGGCACTCGTCGGTGGTGGTGCTGGCCTCGATTGGCGTGGCGTTTACCGCTGCCACGATGAAAGACCATTTCGAAGGGTTCAAAGCCGTCGGCGGTGTGATCGGCACGTCTGTGTCGGCGCTGTTTTTGCTGGTAATCGCGCTGATGAACCTGGTGATCCTGCGTTCGATCTACAAGGCCTGGCGCCACGTACGCCAGGGCGGCGCGTACAAAGAGGACGATTTTGACCTGCTGCTGGCCGACCGAGGCTTCATGGCGCGCATCTTCCGCCCGCTGTTTCGCCTGATCAGCCGCAGTTGGCACCTGTACCCGCTGGGTTTTCTGTTTGGCTTGGGCTTTGATACCGCCACCGAAATCGCCCTGCTGGGCATCTCCGCGACCCAGGCGGCACAAGGCTTGTCGCCGTGGTCGATCATGGTATTTGCGCTGTTGTTCAGCGCCGGCATGTCGCTGGTCGACACCCTCGACGGGCACCTGATGCTGGGTGCCTATGGCTGGGCGTACATGAAGCCGCTGCGCAAGATCTACTACAACATGACCATCACCCTGGTGTCGGTGGTGGTCGCGGTGGTCATCGGCAGTATCGAGGCGCTGGGGCTGATCTCGGATCAGTTGGAACTCAAGGGCGACTTTTGGGGCTTTATCGGCCGCCTGAACGACAACTTCGGCACGCTGGGCTACATCATCATCGGCATCTTTATCGCGAGCTGGGCTGCCTCGGTGTTGCTGTACCGCTTGCGTGGGTTTGACCGGATTGAGCTCCGCTGAAGCGCCCCAAACCCGCTCACCACACCAGCGCTACTTGCCACGACCGGAGGCATTCCCACGCAGGGCGTGGGAATGCTCAGGGGGTGTCAGGCCAGTTCAGCCCGCAGTTGGCGCGCTGCGGTGACCATGTGAATCAGCGCCGCTTCCGTCTCCGGCCAGCCTCGGGTTTTCAGGCCGCAGTCGGGGTTGACCCACAGGCGCTCAGCCGGAATTCGCTGGGCGGCCTTGCGCAGCAGGTTGGCCATTTCCGAGGCATCCGGCACGCGTGGCGAGTGGATGTCGTAGACGCCCGGGCCGATGTCGTTCGGGTAAGCGAAGGCTTCGAACGCGTCCAGCAACTCCATGTCCGAGCGTGAGGTTTCGATGGTGATCACGTCGGCATCCATGGCCGCGATGGACTCGATCACATCGTTGAACTCGCTGTAACACATGTGGGTGTGGATCTGGGTTTCGTCACGCACACCCGAGGCGCACAGGCGGAACACTTCAGTGGCCCAGTCCAGGTACTGCTGCCACTGCGCCTGGCGCAAAGGCAAACCTTCGCGGAACGCCGCTTCGTCGATCTGCACGATCTTGATGCCGGCAGCTTCCAGGTCGACCACTTCATCACGAATGGCCAGCGCCAGTTGACGGGCCTGCACTTCGCGGCTCACGTCTTCGCGCGGGAACGACCACATCAGCATGGTCACCGGGCCGGTCAGCATGCCCTTCATCACCTTGTGGGTGAGGCCTTGGGCGTAGCGGATCCACTCCACGGTCATGGCCTTGGGGCGGTTCAGGTCGCCGAAGATCACCGCCGGTTTCACGCAGCGCGAACCGTAGCTCTGTACCCAGCCAAAGCGGGTGAACATGTAGCCGTCCAGTTGCTCGGCGAAGTACTCAACCATGTCGTTGCGCTCGGCTTCGCCGTGTACCAGCACGTCCAGGCCGAGGTTTTCCTGCACTTCGACGGCGTGCTTGATCTCGCTGTGCATCGCTTCGACGTATTCGGCTTCGCTCAACTTGCCGGCCTTGTACGACTGGCGCGCCAGGCGGATTGAGGCAGTTTGCGGGAAGGAGCCGATGGTGGTGGTCGGGAACAAGGGCAGGTTCAGGCCGGCGCGTTGCTGCTCGATGCGCTGGGCAAACAGCGACTGGCGCTGGCTGTCCTGGGCGGTAATGGCCGCAACGCGAGCTTGCACGGCTGGCTTGTGAATGCGGGGCGACGCCGCGCGGGCCGCTTGCACGGCGCGGCTGTCGGCCAGGGCGGCCAGTACGTTCGGGGCGTCTGGTTTGTTGACGGCCTGGGCCAGCACAGCGACTTCGGCGCACTTTTGTATCGCGAAGGCCAGCCAGCTTTTCAGCTCGGCATCCAGCGTGTCTTCACGGCCCAGGTCTACCGGGCTGTGCAGCAAGGAGCACGACGGCGCCACCCACAGGCGATCACCGAGTTTTTCATGCGCATGCTGCAAGGTGGCCAGGGCGTTTTCCAAGTCGCAGCGCCAGACGTTACGGCCATTGACCACGCCCAGGGACAAGACTTTATACGCCGGCAGGCGGTCGAGGATGGTCGGGTACTGCTCCGGGGCGCGCACCAGGTCGATGTGCAAGCCATCCACCGGCAGGTTCGCCGCCAGGCCGAGGTTCTCCTCCAAACCGCCAAAATAGGTGGCGAGCAGCTTTTTCAGCGGGTCGCGCTGGATCTGGTTGTAAGCGCGCTCAAAGGCGTTTTTCCAATCCTGCGGCAGGTCGAGCACCAGGATCGGTTCGTCGATCTGTACCCACTCCACGCCCTGGTCAGCCAGGCGCTGGAAAATCTGGCCGTACAACGGCAGCAGGCGGTCGAGCAGGTCGAGCTTGTCGAAGTCGCCACCCTTGGCCTTGCCCAGCCACAGGTAAGTCAGCGGGCCAATAATGACCGGCTTGACGGTGTGGCCCAGCTCACGGGCTTCCTGCACCTCTTCGAACAGTTGGTCCCAACCGAGGTGGAACTGCTGGTCGGCACTGAATTCCGGCACGAGGTAGTGGTAATTGGTGTCGAACCACTTGGTCATTTCCTGGGCGTGGGCACCGTCGCAGCAGCTGTCGCTGACCCCACGGGCCATGCCGAACAGGGTGTGCAAGGTGGCTTGGCCATCGGCTGGGCGGAAACGCTCAGGGATCACACCGAACATCAGCGAGTGAGTGAGCACCTGGTCGTACCAGGCGAAATCACCGGCGGGCAACAATTCGATGCCCGCCTGCTTTTGCAGGTCCCAATGGGTCTTGCGCAGCTCACGGCCAACAGCGCGCAGACCGGCTTCGTCGAGCTCACCCTTCCAAAACGCTTCCTGCGCTTTTTTCAGTTCACGATCGCGTCCAATGCGCGGAAATCCAAGGGAATGAGCGACTGCCATGACTTACAACTCCACTGTAGGTATTTATGGCAGCCATTGTCGTCAGGCACTCATCGTGAGACAAACTCATTTTATTTCAGATGATCACAAGAACCGCTCATGTTGAAACAACATGCAGGTAGAACGCGTGAAACATGAAATATGCACAGCCGGCCAGAGCCAACCCCATGCAGCGGTTAAACACGGTGAAGGCTGACGCCTGGGTGATCCGCCGGCCCAACACCGCGCCGAGCAGCGCATAGGTCCAGGGCGCGCCGACAGCGCCAAGCCCCAGCAACAGCGAAATGCCGGCGATGGAAGCCCCGGTGATATGCGCCGCGGGCAACATCACGCTGGTGATCGGCAGCACCGCCACGATGCCTTTGGGGTTGAGCAACTGAATCACCAGGCCATTCCAGAACGTGAGCGTCTTGGCCGGCGCACGTGAAGGTGCTTCAACCACCGGGCGTGATGTGAACACCTGGTAAGCCAGATACACGGTGTACACCCCGCCCGCCAGGGAAATGTAGGGCAAGGCCGCCTGCGAAATGATCGCCTCGCCGGTGTAGCCAAACGCCACGAACAGCAACAGCATCGCGCAGCCCACGCCGATGAAAAACCCGGTAGAGCGGCGGCATTTGCCGGTGAGCCCGGCGTTGAGCCCCATGATATTCACGGGACCGGGGCTGTACATGACGCTGAAGGCGTAGAGGAAAATGTCCATGGGGAACCTGTCGTAGAAGAGTCAGGCGAGTCTACTGAGAGCGTTTGTGAGGAATCTTGTACGTTTGTGGTCGCCGTGGCTGGTAGCCGCGCAGGTATTACGCCTACCATGCAATGACTTGCCGCCTTAGACAGTGCCCCATGCTCAAAGCCAGTCTGCGTACTCACCTGACCCTGTGGTTTGCCGGTTTATCCTTGCTGATCTTGCTCATCGTCGGCTTCTACGTCGGGCACATCGCCACTGAACAGGTCAAGCAGGCCAGCGGCAATACGCTGCTCAGCACAGCCCGTTCCACCGCCGCGCTGTTGGCCGTGCAATTGCGCGAGCGCCAGCTGGAAGTGGCGCTGTTGAGCAAGGCGCCGCTGTTTCGCCGAGGCGATCTGGACGCGCCGGACGTAATGACGCTGATGGAACTGCGCACCCAATCGCGCGCCGAGTACGCGTGGATGGGCGTGGCCGACACCGAGGGCCGTGTGCGCCAGGCGGTGAATGGCTTGCTGGTCAACCAGTCGGTGCAACAGCGCCCCTGGTTCCAGGCCGGCATGCGCGGCGAGTACACCGGCGATCCCCACGAGGCGGTGTTGCTGGCCAAGCTGTTACCCGGGGCGGCGAATGGCGAGCCGTTGCGCTTCATCGATTTCGCCGCACCGATTCGCAACGCCAAGGGCGAAACCATCGGCGTGCTCGGCGCCCATGCCCACTGGAGCTGGGTCACACAAATCGTCGATTCAGCCGTGATGCAAAAAGACGCCGCTCCCGACCTTCAAGCATTGATCATCGACTTCGACGGCAAGGTGCTCTACCCCGAGATCCTCGCAGGCCAGCAAATGCCGCAAGACAACTTGCGCCCAGCGTCCGGCTGGACCAGCGGCAACGGCTACGTGACCGCCTCGGTCGCCGTGCCGAGCCCTTCCAACGCCAACCTGTCCTGGTACATCGTGGTTCGCCAGCCACTGGACATCGCGCTGCAACCGGCGCGGGTGCTGCTGTACAAGCTGCTGATTCTCGGTGTACTGGCCGCCATCCTCATCACCGTGGTGGCTTACTACCTGGCGCTGACCCTGAGCAAGCCTATCGAACGGCTGGCCAGGTCTGCCAAACAGGTGCAGGAACAGAAGCCTGGCGCGGTGTTTCCGCAAACGCATTCGGTGGTGGAAATCGCCCAGTTGGGCCAGTCCATCAGCAGCATGACCCAGTCGCTGCTCACCAAGGAGCGTGAGCTGCAGGAGGCCAACGCCTCCCTGGAAGCCACCGTCGCCCAACGCACCGCCGACCTCACCCAAGCCAACGCGGACCTGATGAAACTGGCCACCCACGATGCGCTGACCGGCGTCTACAACCGCCGGCGCTTCGACGAAAAACTCGCCGAGAACAGCCTGCTGTACCAACGCACCGGCCGCACCTTCGCCCTGCTGCTGATCGACGCCGACTACTTCAAGCGCGTCAACGACACCTACGGCCACGCGGTCGGTGACGACGTGCTGTGCCAACTGGCGGCACTGATCGAAAGCACCACCCGCGTCACTGACTTTGTCGCCCGTTACGGCGGCGAAGAATTCGCGGTGTTATTGCCGGAAGTCGAAGAACCCGACAGCCCGGATGTGGTGGCCGAAAAAATCCGCGCGGCCGTAGCAGCCGCCGTGTTCCCGAGTGTGGGCCATATCACGGTGAGTATCGGCGTGGGTGTGGCGGAACCCACCGACCGGGACTCACTGGCACTGCTCAAACGCGCAGACATGCAACTGTATGAAGCCAAGGGCACGGGCAGGAATCGGGTGGCATAAGCCTCACCGTTGGAAAAGAGGAACCCACATGGATGCGGTTACCCAGACTCTCGAAGACTTTGCGATCAACCCACTTGCAGAGCTCCCCGAACAGGCCCACGCGCTGGAGGCGCTGGCCCTGCGCGAAGGGTTCAGGTTTATCACCCGGCTGATCACTGAATGGGAAAACCAGAGCAACCGCTTTGATCAACCGGGCGAATGCCTGCTTGGGGTTTTCCATCACGGCCAGTTGATCGCAATCGGCGGTGTTTCCGTCGACCCCTACGCAGGCCCCGGCATCGCTCGCCTGCGCCGCGTATACGTTGCTCCCGAACAGCGTGGCCGCCAGGTAGGAAAGGCGCTGGTGCACCAGTTGCTGGAACACGCCGCCGGGCATTTTCAACAGGCGCGCCTGTCTACCGATACGCCGCAGGCCGCCGCTTTTTATCGTCGCTGCGGCTTTGATGAAGTCGCGGATGACAC
>NZ_JBARTQ010000589.1:0-3222 GCF_049645325.1 Pseudomonas sp.
GGACATGGCGCAAAGTCAGTTGCCGTTTACCCGGTACACGCCGACAATCCATCCCTCTTGCGCCCCTTGGAGAATGACGATGCACAGCGTTGCGCTGATGGTTTACCCGAACTTCCAATCCCTGAGCCTCAGCCTGGGCTCGGTGTTCGAGTGCGCGAACCTGCTGCGCGGCGAGCCGGCGTATGAGTTTCACCTGGTGTCGCAGGACGGCGGCGCGGTCATGACCTCGCAAGGGTTTTCGGTGAATACCGCGCCGATCCGCGCCGAGGGTTACGACACATTGATCGTCAGCGGCTACCTGGAATTCCGCCTGCCGGAAGCCAACCTACTGGACCTGGTCAAGGCCGCCTCCGCCCAGTCGCGGCGCGTGGCTTCGTTGTGCATGGGCATTTTCGTGCTGGCTGAGGCCGGTTTGCTCGAAGGCAAGCGCACCACCACCCACTGGATTCACGCACCGGCCTTTCGCAAGCGCTACCCGGACATTCATCTGGAAGAAGACAAGCTGTTTGTGGTCGACGGCCAGGTCTGGACCGGCGCCGGCATGAGCGCCGGTGTGGATTTGGCGCTGGCCATGGTTGAAAACGATTTGGGCAGCGACCTTGCCCGGCGCATCGCGCGCAAGCTGGTGATTGCGCAGCGCCGAGGCAGTGAGCAATCACAATTGTCGGCGCTGCTGGAGCTGGACCCCAAGTCCGACCGCGTGCAGCTGGCCCTGGCCTACGCGCGCGAGAACCTCACACATGACCTGTCGGTGGACGCCCTGGCCGATGTCGCCCGGCTCAGCCCGCGCCAGTTCAGCCGGGTGTTTCGCGAAGAGACCGGGCAAACGCCGGCCAAGGCCATCGAATCACTGCGGGTGGAAGCGGCCCGGGCGATGATGGAAACCAGCCGTCACCCGGTTGAAGTGGTGGCCCGCGAAACCGGCTTCGGCGATCGCGAGCGTATGCGCCAAGCGTTTCTCAGGGCCTTCGGGCAGCCGCCGCAGGCGATGCAGCAAGCCCTCAATGCCAGCGTGCAACGCGCCTAGATCGCGTCCATCGCATTGCACAGCGAGGCCTTTTGCACGGCCTGCTGAGTGGCTTTCGCGCCGGGGCTCAACTGTTGGACCGATGCCACGCAGGGACCACTGTCGATCAGGATCAACTCATAGTCCTGCCCGGCCTTGGGCGTGAAACTGAAGGTCGCTCGGCAGCTCGCGGAGCGGTTCTGGTAACTCACGGCAAACGGCTGGTTGCCCGGCACTTTCAATTCCGTGCGGGCCAACTCAACGCCGTCCACCATCAAGTCGCTGGCGGGCATGCCGAGGCTTTGGCCGTTGCGGCTGGCGAACCCCGATTGCACCACTGCCATGACCCCGGCGCCGGGCACGCGCCAGTCCACGCAATCACGCCCGGGAACGCCACGGACCATGCCGTCGGAGATCACGCGCACGCGCGCCACTTCACCGCTGGCGGGCTCGGTGTAAGGCGTGGAAAACGATTTGATATTGGAGATATTCCCGCAGCCGCTGACCGACAGCAGCAACGTTGCGCACACAGCACCTTTTGCCCGGAACGAGGTGTTCATTTCGCTTCCTTGTGAAATTCAAAGGCCCGACCGGCCGACGAGTCTAGGAGCCGCTCGCCCACCAGTAAGTTCAACAGCGCCGTCAGTGCAACGATGCCCGCGTGATCAGGTAACTGACCAATTGCGGCTCATCCTCCAGCTCGAGGGTCTGCACCGGGCGTGGCAGGTTGTCCAGCACCGTACGCCAGAATGCCTGGGACACTTCATCCTGGTCATAAAAGCGCACCAGCCAATTGGCCTCGCCGCTGCACAGCACCTGGGTGGCGATGGCGCGGCCAATACCCTTGCGGCGGTAGCGCTTGAGAATGAACAGGTCGGCCAGTTCCAGGGCGTCGATGCCCGGCAGTTCACTGCCCTCGATCAGCAGGAAGCCGGCGATGTACCCGTCCACCAGCAGCAGGTTGGCGCTCCACTGCGGGTCTTGCCAGTAGCGGGCCAGGTGTTCGTCATGGATGTAGAAGCGGCCATCCGCTTCGACGTCTTCCTGCTCCCAATCCGAGGATTCATAGGCGTAGTACTGGTAGAGGTTGCGGATCAGCTCGGCTTCTTCAGGGCCGGTCTGGATCAGTTCAACGGTGGTTTCAGGCATGGGGCTCTCGGTCAAAAAACGCAGGGCGCCATTGTTCACAAAAGCCGAGCGCAGGCCAATACATTGCATAACCTTTCTGTTTGCTGAACCGATTGCGGATTTGCCCCGGCACGGCCAAAATCTTGAAACATTTAGAATAAACTTTCCCGATTCCCACCCTTTTCTCAAGGACACCTATTTTGACCAACGTCTGTTCCGCCGGCCTGGATGTGGGCTTTGCCTCACTGGATTACCTGCAGATCTTCATCCTGGGGGTGATCCAGGGCATTACCGAGTTGCTGCCGGTGTCGTCCACCGCCCACATGCGCGTGGTGCCCGCCCTGCTCGGCTGGCAAGACCCGGGCTCGGCGTTCTCTGCGGCGATGCAGCTGGCGGCACTGGCGGCGGTGGTCAGTTATTTCTGGCGCGATGTGCGCCAGGTCACCACCGGCAGCATCAGCGCCGTGCGGCGCGGCGACTACAACGACCGGTGGTTCAAGCTGGCGGTAGCGATTGTGCTGGCGACTATTCCGATCGGCATTGCGGGCCTGGCCCTGTCGTCGACCTTGAACGCCTGCAACTCGCCGCTGCGCGGCCTGATGGTGATCGGCATTTCCTGCGTGGTGATGGCGATACTGCTGGCCCTGGCCGAAGTACGCGCCCGTCACACCCGTGAAGTCAGCCAAATGCGCCTGCGCGACGCGCTGATCGTTGGTATCGCACAGATTGGCGCGTTGATCCCCGGTGTATCGCGCTCGGGTTCCACACTGACCGCCGCCCTGTTCCTGAACTTCAAACGTGAAGAAGCCGCGCGTTTCTCGTTCCTGCTGGGCCTGCCAGCCATCGCCCTCGCCGGTTTGAAAGAGCTGTGGATGCTGCTGCACGCCGACATGCCCGCCCACGCGTGGCCACACCTGATTTTTGGCCTGGTGGTGGCGAGTATCTCGGCGTTCTTTGCGATCTGGGGCCTGATGAAGTTCCTGGAGCGGTTCTCCACCTGGCCGTTCGTGATCTACCGCGCGCTGTTGGGGATCTTCCTGATCGTGGCGGTCAGCACTGGGTTGTTGAGTTAAGCGGCGGCTCACGCT
>NZ_JBARTQ010000590.1:0-5462 GCF_049645325.1 Pseudomonas sp.
CACCACACACAGCTCTCTCACTACAGAAATCCGCTCACCATAGAAGCCCGCTCACCACGGCAAGCCCACTTGCCTGATGGTTCTCAGCGTTTGACCTGCTTCAAGGTCTCGGCAATCAGAAATGCCAGTTCCAGCGATTGATCGGCGTTCATCCGCGGGTCGCAGTGGGTGTGGTAGCGGTCCGACAAGCCGTCTTCGGTGATCGGCCGCGCGCCGCCGATGCATTCGGTGACGTTCTGCCCGGTCATCTCGATGTGAATCCCGCCGGCGTAGCTGCCTTCGGCCTGGTGCACCTGGAAGAACTCTTTCACTTCACCGAGGATCTGCGCAAAGTCGCGGGTCTTGTAGCCGCTGCTGGCCTTGATGGTATTGCCGTGCATCGGGTCCGAACTCCACAGCACCTGTTTGCCCTCGCGTTGCACCGCGCGGATCAGGCCCGGCAGGTGGTCGCCGACTTTGCCTGCGCCCATGCGTGCGATCAGGTTCAGGCGACCGGGGTCGTTGTCCGGGTTGAGGATGTCGATCAAACGGATCAAGTCGTCCGGGTTCATGCTCGGGCCGACCTTGACGCCGATCGGGTTGTTCACGCCGCGCAGGAACTCAACGTGGGCGCCGTCCAGTTGGCGGGTGCGGTCGCCGATCCACAGCATGTGGGCCGAGCAGTCGTAGTAGTCGTTGGTCAGGCTGTCGCGGCGCACGAAGGCTTGCTCATAGTTGAGCAGCAGCGCCTCGTGGGCGGTGAAGAAGCTGGTTTCGCGCAGTTGCGGCGAACTGTCCATGCCGCAGGCGCGCATGAAGGCCAGGGTTTCGTCGATGCGGTCAGCCAGTTGGCTGTACTTCTCGGCCAGCGCGGAGTTGGCGATGAAGTCCAGGTTCCACTTGTGCACTTGGTGCAGGTCGGCGAAACCGCCCTGGGCAAACGCGCGCAGCAGGTTGAGGGTGGCGGTGGACTGGTGATAGGACTGCAGCAGGCGGTCCGGGTCGGGCACGCGGCTTTTCAGGTCGAAGCCGATGCCGTTGACGATGTCGCCGCGGTAAGCGGGCAGGGTGACGCCGTCGATGGTTTCATCGTTGGCCGAGCGCGGCTTGGCAAACTGGCCGGCCATGCGCCCGACTTTCACCACCGGGCAGCCGGCGGCGAAGGTCATCACGATCGCCATCTGCAGCAGCACCTTGAAGGTGTCGCGGATTTTTGCGGCAGAAAACTCGGCAAAACTCTCGGCGCAGTCGCCGCCCTGCAACAGGAACGCGCGGCCCTGGGTCACTTCGGAAAACTGACGGCGCAACTCGCGGGCTTCCCCGGCAAATACCAGCGGCGGGTAACTGGCCAGGTTCTGCTCCACTTGCAGCAAGTGCGCAGCGTCCGGGTACTGGGGTTGTTGCTGGATCGGCAGGGCGCGCCAGCTGTCGGGGCTCCAGGGTTGGCTCATCATGAACTCGATTGGCTGATTGACGGTCGGGCGCCAATGTTATCAGCAATTAGTGCGTGACCTGTTGCCGCCGGTTGGCCGACAATCGCGCCTTTGCCGTGCGGTAAACCCTTTAGGAGTAGTGATGAGCGAGGAGCGTGTCGAGCGCCTGCTGGCTGAAGTCCATGATGATTTCGGCATGATCCGTGTGCTCGAAGTGGCCGATTACCGGTTTCTCGAATTTGGCGATGCCATCGAGCAAAGCTGCGTATTCACCGCCGACCCGAGCTGGCTGGAGTACGACTACACCCGCGCGATGCTGATTGGCGCGTTGTGCCATGAACAACCGGAAAGCGCGCTGTTCCTCGGCCTGGGGGCTGGCACGCTGACCCAGGCGTGCCTCAAATTCCTGCCGCTGGAAGACGTCGAAGCCATCGAACTGCGCCCCGACGTGCCGCGCCTGGCGATTGAATACTTGGGCCTGGATGACGACCCGCGTTTGTATATTCGCATCGGCGATGCCTTGCAATTGCTTGACACCGCCGAATCGGCCGACCTGATTTTCGTCGACCTGTACACCGACGTCGGCCCGGGTGCCGGGCACCTGGCCTGGACCTTCCTGGAAAACTGCCAGAAGAAACTCAACCCCGGCGGCTGGCTGGTGATCAACCAGTGGGCGACCGACGACGGCAAGCCGTTGGGCGCCGCATTGCTGCGCGGGCTGTACCACCGGCATTACTGGGAGTTGCCGGTGAAGGAGGGCAATGTGATTTTGCTGGTGCCTTCGGAGCTGGATCAGGCGCTGGACCTGGCTGCGCTCTCGGCCCGCGCGGAGGCGCTGGCGCCGCGCCTCGGTTATTCGTTGCAGGCGTTGATCAAGGTGATTCGGCCGGCGACGTAGTTGCCTGTGCCAGCGCTATCGCGGGCAAGCCCGGCTCCCACATTTGTGCGCGTACATTCTTTGGAATGCGGTCTAATGTGGGAGCGGGCTTGCTCGCGAAGAGGCCATCCCTGTCGCCAGCCAATTCAGCCTGTTCAAATACCCTTGAACACACCCGGCCGCTTCTCAACCATGGCGCGAACACCTTCCTTGGCGTCCTCACTGTTGAGCAATTTCTCTACCACCACCTGCAGCCCAGCGGCCGCCACGGCCTCACCTTCCATGCGCGCCTGGCGTGCCGACATCAACGTCGCCTGCACGCCGAGCGGTGCCTGGCGCGCGATACGGCTGGCCAGTTCAATGGCACGCGGCAGCAAGTCTTCACTGGCCATCACTTCTTGCACCAAGCCCAGCCTGAGCGCCTCGTGCGCATCAAATTCATCGCCTGTGAGCAACCAGCGCATGGCGTTGCCCCAGCCGGCCACTTGATGAAAACGTAATGTCGCGCCGCCAAACGGAAAGATCCCACGCTGTACTTCCATTTGCGCAAAGCGCGTGTTGCTTGCGCAAATATTGATATCGGCTGCCAGCATCAACTCAATGCCGATAGTCAGACAGTAGCCCTGGGCCGCGACGATCACCGGTTTGCTGACCCTCGGCCCGGCGAACACACCCCATGGATCGCAGCCACCCAGCGGCGGTTGCCAGCCGCCCGCCATCACGCCGCTGACATTCGCCAGGTCCAGCCCTGCGGTGAAGTGGTCGCCATGGGCAAACACCACGGCCACCCGTGCATCGTCGTTCCGATCAAATTCGCCATAGGCCATGCTCAGCTCATTGAGCAAATCGAGGTCAAAGGCATTGCGCTTGGCCACCCGGTCCAGGCCCAACAGCAGGACATGACCCTGTAATTCACGGCTGACGCGACTGCTGCTGGCTTGATTCATCGGGTGTGCCCTCAGGGCGTGGGTAAGGTTTCAGACCAAAGGTCTCAGTTGATAGGTGAAACGTTTAAGCATTATCACCAACAGGGCCGGGCCTCTGAAAAATAGACCCTGCCGTCGTTATCTGCAAAGACTGTGACGCAGCGCGGTTTATCGGTGGTTTCCGATAAAAAAAGCTCCCTTTTTCAGGTATTTCCGGTATAGTGCGCGCCGGCCTTTAACCGGGCCGCGTTTAGGTAGCGCAATTCCCCGAAGTCAGCTTCGGCTGCACGTCCGCACAGCGGACTCTTCCTTGACGAATCTTTTTCATTCATTCGTTTTCGCAAATCCCCGCCGACAAAGCAGCCAGGGCGACTCTTGAGTCTCAACACGGCATGCGCAGCTTTGGAGCATGGGTCTTTGCGGATGCACTTAGAGGCAGACCCATGACCCAGGAAACCGGCGGCTTCGCCGCTTTTAATCTTAACCCGAACATTCTTGCTGCCGTCATCGCGACTGGCTACGAAGAACCTTCGGCTATTCAGCAGCAATCGATCCCGATCATCATGGCCGGCCAAGACATGATTGGCCAGGCGCAAACCGGTACCGGTAAAACCGCCGCGTTCGCTCTGCCAATCCTGCACTGCATCGATCCTGCCAAGCGCGAGCCGCAAGCCCTGATCCTGGCGCCAACCCGTGAGTTGGCGCTGCAAGTAGCAACCGCTTTCGAAACCTACGCCAAGCAAATGCCGGGCGTTACCGTTGTGGCCGTTTACGGCGGCGCGCCTATGGGCCCACAACTGAAAGCAATCCGTAACGGCGCACAGATCGTTGTCGCCACTCCGGGCCGTCTGTGCGACCACCTGCGTCGCGACGAAAAAGTGCTGTCGACCGTGAACCACCTGGTTCTGGACGAAGCTGACGAAATGCTCAAGCTGGGCTTCATGGACGACCTGGAAGTCATCTTCAAGGCGCTGCCAGCCACCCGTCAGACCGTACTGTTCTCGGCCACCCTGCCACAGTCGATCCGTGCCATTGCCGAACGCCACCTGCGCGATCCGCAACACGTGAAGATCCAGACCAAGACTCAGACTGTTACCGCGATCGAACAGGCTCACCTGTTGGTTCACGCTGACCAGAAGACCTCGGCTGTATTGAGCCTGCTGGAAGTTGAAGACTTCGACGCCCTGATCATGTTCGTGCGCACCAAGCAAGCGACCCTGGACCTGGCCAGTGCCCTGGAGGCCAAAGGCTACAAAGCCGCTGCGCTGAACGGTGACATTGCTCAGAACCAACGTGAGCGCGTGATCGACTCCCTCAAGGATGGCCGTCTGGACATCGTTGTAGCGACCGACGTTGCCGCCCGTGGCCTCGACGTTCCACGTATCACCCACGTGTTCAACGTTGACATGCCTTACGATCCAGAGTCCTACGTTCACCGTATCGGCCGTACCGGCCGTGCCGGTCGCGAAGGTCGTGCACTGCTGCTGGTGACTCCACGTGAGCGCCGCATGCTGCAAGTGATCGAGCGTGTTACCGGTCAGAAAGTTGCCGAAGTCCGCCTGCCGGATGCCCAGGCTGTTCTCGATGCTCGCATCAAGAAACTGACCAACAGCCTGTCGCCACTGGTGGCTGACGCTGAATCGACCCACGGCGAATTGCTGGACCGCCTGACTGCCGATATCGGTTGCACCCCGCGTGCCCTGGCTGCAGCCCTGCTGCGCAAAGCTACCAACGGTCAGGCCCTGACCCTGGCAGCGATCGAGAAAGAACGCCCGCTGGTGCCGAACAACGCTCCGCGCGGTGATCGTCCAGAGCGTACTGGCGACCGTCCAGACCGTGGTGATCGCGAGCGTCGTGCTCCGGTTCCATTGGCTGAAGGCCGTGCTCGCTGCCGTACCGCGCTCGGCGCGCGTGATGGCATCGCTGCCAAGAACCTGCTGGGCGCTATCCTCAACGAGGGTGGCCTGGCACGTGAAGCGATCGGTCGCATCCAGGTCCGTGACAGCTTCTCCCTGGTGGAGCTGCCGGAAGACGGTCTGGAAAAACTGCTGGCCAAGCTGAAAGACACTCGCGTTGCCGGTAAGCAGCTCAAGCTGCGTCGCTACCGCGAAGATTGATCCGCCCTTGGGCTGATTGATCGCACATAAAAAATCCCCGACTGGTTCGGGGATTTTTTTGCCTGGATTTCGTCCGGATCAGCATTTGATCAAGTGTGGGAGCGGGCTTGCTCGCGAATGCGGTGTGTCA
>NZ_JBARTQ010000591.1:0-3550 GCF_049645325.1 Pseudomonas sp.
GATCGCATTCACCAACCGGGGCCCCTGGGCCTCGAAGTATTGCCAGTACCTTTTCGTATAAAAGCCCGGAATAGGCGGATCAATCGCGGTGAAGACCTTGCCCTCGGTGAGGCGGAGCGGCTCCAGGTTTCGCGATTGCTCGCGCAGTACCCGATAAACCCCATCAGCCAGGGATTCACCCCGCAGCACTTCACGTGCAGTGGCCACGAGCGCCTCGTCGAGCGGTGCCGCGAACGGTTGCTCAAGTAACCGGGCCAGGTGCTCATTCAAGCGCTTTTGCGTCGACGCATCCCCTGCGTGACGCGTCGACCAAACATCGCCCAAGTGCTGGGCCAGCCAGCCGTTATCACGACGTTCGCGCAGACTGAGCATCAGGTAAGCACGCAGGTTTTCCAGCAGTTGTTGACGATCCCCGAGAGTCGCGCGCACCTGATCTTCCAGCACCGCGGTTATCTCGCCCAGCATCTGGTGGTTCAGGGCCCTCTCATAGGCTCGGGTCACTACCGGTCGACTGACTTCGCCTTGATACAGGCCGGCGCGCTCCACGAACCCGACATCGCCCGCCGGCGGGAAGACGCGCGTCGCCTCCAGGCGCGCATCCAACAACGCCAGCAGCGTCGGAACCGGTTCAGCCGCCCCTTGAGCAGGCAAAGGATGAGTGGCCAGCGTTGCCAGTTGCGCCAAGCGCTGGTCGTTGACCGAATAACTGTATGTCCACAGCCACCCTGCCCCGGCGACAAGCAGTGCCACAGACATCACTCCTACGCCTTGCTGCCAACGAATACGATGCCGCTCCTCAGCCTGCAGGCCGGCAAGGTCGGCTTCGGCGAAGATCACCCGGCTGAACAGGCCCTGGACAAAACGGTTGCGCCTGTCGTCGGCGCAGGTCAGGTAGAAACCCCGCAAACCATTGATACGCTGATAACGATGTGCGGAAAACGCGGACTCGACAAACAGGCACAAGCGCTCGCCGATCTGCGCCACCTGCTGCGGAAAATCAAGCATCAGGCCGCGACGTTCGACGCTGCGCTCCTGGTGCAATCGCAAAATGAGCTCAGCGCTCAAGCGTTGCAGCAAGGCCTCAAAGGCCTGGCGTACCTGTGCAACGTCAATGCTCGCCGTACCCAGGTCAAGGCGTTGACCGAAGACGCTATCGGCATCTTGTGCCGAGGACGCGTCAAAGAACTCGTGCAAACCGGGAACCCGGTCGGCCTGGGTCAATACCAGATAGAGCGGTACATCTGCGCGCAATGTCTGCTGGATCTCTTGCAGACGGGAATGCACATGCCGCGCGCGTTGTTCCAGGTCGTGTTCATCGTTGCTTAAAAGCGTCTCCATCGACAATGTCACTACCACGCCATTGAGCGGACGTGCCCGGCGCCGCTGCCTCAGCAGGCTCAGCAGGGTTGACCAGCCCGCGCCGTCTACCGCGCTGTCAGGTTGCGTCAGGTAGCGTCCCGGCGTGTCGATAACGACGCCCGCGTCGGCGAAATACCATTCACAGTGAGCCGTTTCGTCCCGCGGCATCGCCTCGACTCGCCCGAGCGGCAATTGCAAACCCGCCGCCGCCAGCAGTTGTGTCTTGCCACTGCCTTGCTCGCCGATCAACACGTACCAAGGCAGGTCGTTGCGCCAGCGCATATTGCGCCCTGCGTAACGAGGAGAGGTGTTCAGCGCCTGGACAGCTTCCTTGAAACGCCCGCGCACGTGTCTCTGTTCGTCCTCGACCCATCCCAAATGCTGATGGTGGGTCTGGTTCTCAGGTTTTTTCAGGCCGGCGTCACGGCGTCCACCAACGAGCACCATCGCCAGCCCCCACAGCAGACACAGCGCGCTGATAGTGATCAAGCGAGCCGTTGTGCCCAGCCAGAACCGGTAGTCATTCACGGCCAGCAACGGCCCGATCCACCACACCAACGCCGCGCTGCTCAGCACCAACAGCAAGCTCCAGACCCAAATCGTGCCCAGCACGGTGCCCGCCTTCTTGAAGAATGCGTTCATTTATTGCTCCCAGCGTTTACAAGGGCGTCTGAGTCAGTTCCGACGCCGAAAGTTGAAGAGGTTGCAGCGCATGGGCACGCGCCTCGCCCAGCCTCCAGGCAAATCCTGTGTACATCCCCACGACACAGGCCAAAGCAAACACCGCAATCCAGGTCGCCGAAATGACGCGAAAGCGCTTACGGCCCATGCTTGTCGGTGGCGCAGGTTCCGATGGCGGATCTCCCCGCACCTGCCTTATCTGACGGTGCAAGGCATCACGCACCGCCTCAAGTTGCGACGCACCGCGCTCCATGATTCGGTATTTACCTTCGAACCCAATGGCCAGGCACACATACAGCAGTTCCAGCATCGCCAAGTGCTTGACCGGGTCGCGGGACAGCCGCTCCAACAGTTGAAAAACCTTTTCCCCTCCGAAGGTTTCGTTGTGAAACCGGCTCAGCAGGCTCACCTTCGACCAGTCACTGCGATTGCCCCACGGCGTGGTGACCACCGCCTCATCAATGACGCTGCACAGCACGTAGCGTGCCGATACCACTTGGTTATTCTCGACACCGGACTGCAAGGCGCGGGCTTCAAATTGAGTGACGGCCGAAGCCAGCCGGTCATTGACGGCGCCGATGCTTTCACGGCCGGAACTGCCCTTGAGCTGGACCACCTGCGACAATAACGCCCACGCGGAAACAACCAAGGGGTTGGGGCCTATTTTGAAGCGATGGACGTCCTGAGCACGGGCGGCGTAGATCATCCGATCTTCCAGTTGCTCAAACCGCGGAGGTAAAGGGAAGTCGGTTATCGCCGACTGCGCGGGCCCACGCCCTTCGTGGTCAAGCAGGACGGTTTTTTCGTCCTGCGGATATTCACTGTCCATAGTATTCAGTTCCTGATAGCCCAGAAGTTGAGTTCAAGTGCTGCAAATTCACCGCTGACGTGAAAAGCAAAACCACCCGACTGCTCCAGCTGCGCAATGTCACGGGCATTCAGATCCAGCATGAAATAGGTTTTGCTCGCGTGAAACGGAATCTGCCGCGGCGCCACAGGCAGCGGCTTGATCTTGATACCCGCAAGGTGCAGGTTGACCAGCTCGCGTATGCGCTCCACCGGCCCGACCTTCAAATGTGCCGGCAGGCGATGGCGCAACTCCTCCGAATCACACTGTGCGGTGGCCGCCAGGATGAACGTGGCGGTGCCCAGCAACTTCAGGTTACTCACCGGGCACACCAGTACCCCATACTGGCGTTGTTGCAACGTGAGTTCGATGGCATGTTGCTCCAGCACCATAGACAACACAGCGCGCACGCCGTCCATCAACCCGCGAAAGCTTTCGCCCTGGTCGCCGTGGCTGTAACGCACCTCCAGGTGCGCCCGTTTAGTGTCGTTAGCGAACGTTGACAACTCACCGAACATCGACAGCAATGAGCGAAACAACGCCTCAGGGCGGACCTGTGCCTGGCTCAGGTAATGACGCAGCTCCAACTCCGTTCGATTGATCAGTTGCAACATCAGGAAGTCGCCGATTTCCGAACTGGCGGCCGCGCCCTCACCACGGACC
>NZ_JBARTQ010000592.1:0-5499 GCF_049645325.1 Pseudomonas sp.
ATTATGAACAAAATGAAATGTTAGTTAAGTTCGTTTTCGAACCCTGAACAAAAAAAGCCCCGCGGAGGCGGGGCTTTTTGTTAGTGCGTTCCGATCAGCCGCGAAGCCAGGAGTCTACAGTGGCGGCGCCATACTGTTCTTTCCAGGCTTTCAGGCCGCGGTGGTTGCCGCCTTTGGTCTCGATCAGCTCGCCGGTGTGCGGGTTGTGGTAAACCTTGACCACGCGCGCGCGGCGCTGTTTTGGTGCGACGGAGGCCGTAGCGCTGGCTTTGCCATGGTTAGGATCAAGGATCGCAATGATGTCACGCAGGCCTTTATCGTAGCTTTTCATCAGCGCTTGAAGCTTTTCTTCGAATTCGATTTCTTTCTTCAGGCCAGCGTCGTTCTTCAGGGATTCCAGCTGGGCGAGCTGCTCTTGAAGGGCTTTTTCTGCTGCGCGAAATTCGGCGAGTCTGGACAAAATCTGTACTCCAATAGTGTAATTTGCTGATATCAACTGCAGACAAAGCTATAAGCCAGATGCTTATAAAATAACTCAAAGAAAGTAGCCTTTCTGCGAGCCTGCTCAGGCATCAAAAATTGTAGTAGTTAATGCGCTACGAGTAAATCACGTCTTTTGTCTAAATAAGATATTTCATCAGCGCGACTAGATGGCTATTCAATGGCTGGCCAAAGACTTAATAAACTCAGCGCACGGCAAGGGTCGGCCAAACAGATAACCCTGCAGGAAATCCACCCCTTGTGCTGCAAGATATTCGCACTGCTCAGGGGTTTCGACGCCCTCGGCGACAATCCCCAAGTCGAGCTTGCCCGAGAGTTCGATGATGCTGTCCAGAATATGCCGCGAGAGTGCATCGGCGCCGATCATGGCGACAAAGCTTTGATCAATTTTCAAGAAGTCCACATTGAAGTTGCGCAAGTAACCCAGGCTGGAATGGCCGGTGCCGAAGTCATCAATGGCGATCATTACGCCGAGTTGATGCAGTGCGTCGAACAGCTGGCGAGTGATGTCGGTCGGCTCAATCAACTCCCGTTCCGTCAACTCCAGCACCAACGTGACCTGCCCGGGCGGGAAGGCGGCGAGAAACTCGCGGCAGTCCTCCACCAGTGCGAGGTCCTGGCAATGGCGTGCCGTGATATTCACACCGATATGAAAGCCCGGCGCGAAGCGTGAGGCATGGGGCGCCAGTTGGGCGGCGGTCTGGCGCAGCAAGGAACGGGTCATCGGCACAATCAGCCCGGAATGTTCGGCCAGGGGAATGAACAAATCCGGGCGTACCAGGCCTTCCTTGGGGTGCTGCCAGCGCATCAACACTTCACAGCCAGCCCATTCGCGCGTGTCGCCGCGCACCACCGGCTGGAAATAAGGGATGAACTCGTTGGCACCCAAGGCGCGCTGCAATTCATGGGTCGGCGCCGAGGAACGCTTTTGCAGCCAGTGCGCCAGCGTGCCGGCGAGCACACCAAAAAACACCAGCAGGCTGAACAGCGCCGGGTAGCGCGCTTCCATATAGCGCCACACTTCACCAGCCGGCATGCCCGCGTCGACGCTGTAGTGATAACGCTCGGAGACCAGGTGATGATGCGCCACGGCGAATTCCGGCACGGCGGTGTCATGCACCTTGCCGTCGGCATTCAGCCAGTTGGGCCCGACTTGCAACACCAGTTGCGTATAACGGCTGATCAGGCGTAACGCGTTGGTCAGGTGGTAGCCGTCAATCGAGGCAAACGCTGCCTTGTCGCCGTCTACCAATCGATAAACCAGCAGCGCCGTGTCCGGGGTCACCGGGTTGCCGTTCATTAACCAGAGCGTGCCATCCACGTAGTCCTCCGGGTTGACCGCCGACTGGTAGTTGCCACCAAACAGTGAGCTGCAATAGATATTTTTTTGCCAGGACAACGTCGTCGCACGCACAAAGGGCCGACGCGTCACCTGCTCGCGCAGCGCCAATTGCGCACCGTTGTCGCACGGTTGGCCCGCCAGCGGCAGCAAGGTCTGGGCGGCGAGGGCAGTATTGTCGAGCATCAGGTCAAACTGGCGCACGGCTTCCCGAGCGGTCTGCGCGGTGCTTTGTTGCAGCGTGCGTTCGGCTTGCCAGTGCAGGATGACCACGCCGAGCGCGATCGGCAGCAGGCCACTGAGTGCGGTGATCAAGTAGCGGGTGGCGCGTTTTCGCGGGCCGTTGACGGTCAGGGGCATGAATAACGGCCTGTTGCAGAGTGGAGGAAACGCCGAAGGGCCAATCAGGATAATTCGATGATAGATGGCTCGCCGCAAATTAGCTCGCCGCACCTGGCCGTTCGGTCAGTACGCGCGGCTGGAACTGAGTGCGTTGCGCCAACGCGATAAAGGCCAGGGTCGCCGGTGTCGACTGGCGCTGATCCAACACCGCCAAACCGATTTCACGGCTGACCGGCGGCGACAGCGGGCGCACCTGATAGCGCGGGTCCGGCGTTTCCGGCAGCGACGCTTGCGCCACCACGCTCACACCATCGCCCCGGCTCACCGCCTCAAGGGTGCTGAGCAGTTGCGAGCAGCGGTAACGCACATTCGGCGTGAGCCGTGCGACGCTGAACAACCGCGACACCAACTCCAGCGAGCCGGCTTCGGTGAGGATGAACGGGTCGTCGCACAATGCCTTCAACGCCACACTGGGTTGCGCAGCCAACGGGTGCGCGGCAGGCAGCAGGGCAACCATCTGGTCCTTGAACAGCGCGAACGTATCGAAGCGCTCTTGCTCCAGCACCACAAACCCCACGTCGATGCGGCGTTCGTCCAGCCACTGGATTACTTGGCGGTCCGGGCCTTCGTCCACATGCACTTCGATACCCGGATGTTCGCGTCGATAATGCGTGAGGATGCGCGGCAGCAAGCGATTGGACGAGGTAGGCCCAAAAGACCCGATGCGCAACGTGCCGCGCTTCATGCCTCGCGCATCGCAAGCTTCTTGCTGCAAGGTACTGGCCACGCCAAGAAGGGTGCGTGCCCGCATCAGCAGTTGCTGGCCGATGTCGCTGAGCTCGACCTGGGATTGGTGTCGCCGAAACAATTCGACGCCCAATTCCTGCTCAAGGGCCTTGATTGCATGGGACACCGCCGACTGGCTTATGCCCAGGCTGTGCGCGGCACTGGTGAAACCCTGCAGCTAGGCGACGCGCGAGAAGATTTCCAGCTGGGTAAGCGTCATGAGTGTTTACTCATTTTACGATGATCTGTCATTAGCAGGAGGATACGCCATCCTGATCGCCAAAGAGACTGCGCTGATGACTTCTTCCTCCGACCGCCTGACCTACCTGAAACTCGCTTTGGTGGCCATGATCTGGGGCGCAACCTTTGTCGCCGGCCGTTACCTGGCGGGTGACGTCGACCCGTTGCTGGCCGCGAGCTTGCGTTTTGTGCTCGCCAGCGTGGCACTGCTGGGGTTCATGGCCCTCGTCGGGATTCGTCTGGTCCGGCCCAACGCACGCCAACTTGCTCAGTTGGCCATGCTGGGGTTCTTCGGCATCTATTGCTACAACCTGTGCTTTTTCTACGGGCTGCAGTACATCAATGCGTCGCGGGCTTCCTTGATCGTCGCGTTGAACCCGGCCGTTATCGGCGTGGCGTCATGGCTGTGGTTCAAGGAACGCCTGGGGCCAGGCAAATGGCTGGGTATCGCCTTGTGCCTGGGTGGCGCCGGCGCCGTGATCGTCAGCCGCAATCCCCAGCTGTTGCAGGCCGCCGCGCAGGCCTGGATCGGCGACGTGCTGATTGCCGGCTGCGTGGCGGGGTGGGGCGCATATTCGCTGTTGTCCCGTGGCCTCAACCGGGTGTTGGGGGCTTTGCAGACGGTGACATGGTCGATTCTGTTGGGCACCGTGATGCTGGTGATAACCACCGCGCTCACTGGCCGGATGACCTTCGCCGCCGTACAGGCCGTTCAGTTGCCGCAGTGGCTGAGCCTGCTGTACCTCGGCGTGTTGGGCTCGGCGCTGGCCTACATCCTCTGGTACGACGGCATTCAACGTATCGGCGCGACCCGGGCCGGCGTGTTTATTGCGCTGAACCCGCTCACGGCGGTGATCTGTGGCGCCATGCTGTTGGGCGAGCAGCTGACGCCGCCGATGCTGGCAGGCGGCGCGGTGATCCTGCTGGGTATTTACCTATGCAACAAACCCCTTGCGCAGCCCAAGGCATTGGGGATTTGATAAGAGTACGGACAAACGCTGTTACGCTGTGTAGAATCGATTTACGCATACAAGAATATGGACTTGCGCTCACGCAAGCCTCAGCCGTCAGAGACTGATGTAACCATGAAGCTACTCGGCTCCCCCCTCATCTTTGGTGACTTCCTCGCCCGCAGCGTGCGAGGCCTCTCCTGCGCGCCACCCTGCAACCTCATCCTTGCTCGCAAATAACTATTTGTTCACTACAAGCATGAGGCGCCGAAAATGGCCGACCAATACGAAAACCCAATGGGCCTGATGGGCTTTGAATTTATCGAATTCGCATCGCCGACCCCAGGCACCCTGGAGCCGATCTTCGAGATCATGGGCTTCACCAAGGTGGCCACCCACCGTTCCAAGAACGTGCACCTGTACCGCCAGGGCGAGATCAACCTGATCCTCAACAACGAGCCCGAGAGCCTCGCCTCCTATTTTGCGGCCGAGCACGGCCCGTCGGTGTGCGGCATGGCGTTCCGGGTCAAGGACTCGCAGCAGGCTTACAACCGCGCACTGGAACTTGGCGCCCAGCCGATCCATATCCAGACCGGGCCGATGGAACTGAACCTGCCGGCCATCAAGGGTATCGGCGGTGCGCCGCTGTACCTGATCGACCGTTTCGGTGAAGGCAGCTCGCTCTACGACATCGACTTCGTCTACCTCGAAGGCGTTGAGCGCAACCCGGTGGGCGCAGGCCTCAAGGTCATCGACCACCTGACCCACAACGTCTATCGCGGGCGCATGGCCTACTGGGCGAACTTCTATGAAAAACTGTTCAACTTCCGTGAAGCGCGTTACTTCGACATCAAGGGCGAGTACACCGGCCTGACGTCCAAAGCCATGAGCGCCCCGGACGGCATGATCCGCATCCCGCTGAACGAAGAATCGTCCAAGGGCGCCGGGCAGATCGAAGAGTTCCTGATGCAGTTCAACGGCGAGGGCATCCAGCACGTGGCCTTCCTCACCGACGACCTGGTCAAGACCTGGGACGCGTTGAAAAAGATCGGCATGCGCTTCATGACCGCACCGCCAGACACCTACTACGAAATGCTCGAAGGCCGCCTGCCTAACCACGGTGAGCCGGTCGACCAACTGCAAGCGCGCGGCATTCTGCTCGATGGCTCCTCGATTGAAGGCGATCGTCGACTGTTGCTGCAGATCTTCTCGGAAACCCTGATGGGCCCGGTGTTCTTCGAATTCATCCAGCGCAAGGGCGATGATGGGTTTGGCGAGGGCAACTTCAAGGCACTGTTCGAATCGATCGAGCGCGACCAAGTGCGTCGTGGTGTATTGACC
>NZ_JBARTQ010000593.1:0-14639 GCF_049645325.1 Pseudomonas sp.
GTTGATACCTATGCTGGCTGACATGCCGCCTTCGCGAGCAAGCCCGCTCCCACCAATTAAATGACAGAAAGTTTTGCCGGATCGGTTTATCGAGGGTAAGTTGCGCGCCGGTTTTGTTGTCGGGCAACAACTTTGGGCCCAACTTTTTAGAGGACCTCCACTTGCCAATTTCTTTATTTCGCCAAGCCATGCTGGTGAGTGCAGGTATCACGCTGGCTATCAGCGTGCAGGCTGCGCCGACTGTGCATATTTATAATTGGTCGGACTACATCGGCCCCGACACCCTGGCCAACTTTGAAAAGGCCAGCGGCATCAAGCCCGTGTATGACGTGTTTGATTCCAACGAAACCCTGGAAGGCAAGTTGCTCGCCGGGCGTACCGGCTACGACGTGGTCGTGCCGTCGAACCACTTCCTCGGCAAGCAGATCAAGGCCGGGGCGTTCCAGAAGCTCGACAAGTCATTGCTGACGAACTATTCCAACCTTGACCCGGCGTTGCTCAAGCGTCTGGAAAAGAACGACCCGGGCAACCAGTACGCGGTGCCGTACCTGTGGGGCACCAACGGCATTGGTTACAACGTCGACAAAGTCAAAGAAGTGCTGGGCGTCGACCATATCGATTCCTGGGCCGTGCTGTTCGAGCCGGAAAACATGAAGAAGCTGGCCACGTGCGGCGTGTCGTTCATGGACTCGGCGGATGAAATGCTGCCGGCGGTGCTCAACTACATGGGCCTGAACCCCAACAGCACCAACCCGGATGACTACAAGAAAGCCGAAGAGAAACTCCTGAAAGTGCGTCCCTACGTGACCTACTTCCATTCTTCCAAGTACATCTCCGACCTCGCCAACGGCAACATCTGCGTGGCGGCCGGGTTCTCCGGTGATGTGTTCCAGGCCAAGGCCCGTGCGAAAGAGGCCGGCAAAGGCGTAAACATTGCCTACGCGATTCCGAAAGAAGGCGGCAACCTGTGGTTTGACGTGCTGGCGATCCCGGCGGATGCCACCAATGTCAAAGAGGCCCACGCCTACATCAACTATTTGCTGCAACCTGAGGTGATCGCTCAGGTCAGTGATTACGTCGGTTACGCCAACCCTAACCCAGGGGCGGACAAACTGATGGAGCAATCGATACGCACCGACGCAGCGGTTTACCCACCGCAGGCGGTTCTCGACAGGGCCTTCGTGAACTTCGAGCTACCCCCGAAAGTGCAGCGTTTAATGACCCGTAGCTGGACCAAGGTCAAGACGGGCAAGTAAGGCTTAACTATCCAAGACTGGCCCGTATTGGGCGAGTTGCACTCTTTTTTTCTGGGAGTTTCGTAAATGGCAGTTGCCTCCGGCGCCTATAAGAAAGCCCTCGAGGGCGACCAGACACCAAAAAAGGTGCTGGTCAAAATCGACCGGGTCACGAAAAAATTCGACGAGACGATTGCCGTGGACGATGTGTCCCTGGAAATCAAGAAAGGCGAGATCTTCGCCTTGCTCGGCGGTTCGGGTTCGGGCAAGTCCACCTTGCTGCGCATGCTCGCAGGCTTCGAGCGCCCAACGGAAGGTCGCATTTACCTCGACGGCGTGGACATCACCGATATGCCGCCGTACGAGCGGCCGATCAACATGATGTTCCAGTCCTACGCCTTGTTCCCGCACATGACCGTGGCGCAGAACATCGCGTTCGGCCTGCAACAGGACAAGATTCCCAAGGCTGAGGTCGACGCCCGTGTGGCCGAGATGCTCAAGCTGGTGCGCATGAGCGAGTACGCCAAGCGTAAGCCGCACCAACTCTCCGGCGGGCAACGCCAGCGTGTGGCGTTGGCGCGCTCCCTGGCCAAGCGCCCGAAGCTGCTGCTGCTCGACGAGCCGATGGGCGCGCTGGACAAGAAGCTGCGTTCGCAGATGCAGCTGGAACTGGTGGAGATCATCGAGCGCGTCGGCGTGACCTGCGTGATGGTGACTCACGACCAGGAAGAGGCCATGACCATGGCCGAGCGCATCGCGATCATGCACCTGGGCTGGATCGCCCAGATCGGCAGCCCGATCGACATCTACGAAACACCTACCAGCCGCCTGGTGTGCGAGTTCATTGGCAACGTCAACATCTTCGAAGGTGAAGTGATCGACGACGCCGAAGGCCACGCGACCATCACCTGCAAGGACCTGGACCGCAACATCTACGTCGGCCACGGCATCAGCACCTCGGTGCAGGACAAAGCGGTGACGTACGCGATCCGTCCGGAAAAGCTGCTGGTGACGGCCGACATGCCGACCTGCGAGTACAACTGGTCCAGCGGCAAGGTGCACGACATCGCCTACCTGGGCGGCCACTCGGTGTTCTACGTGGAGCTGCCGAGCGGCAAGCTGGTGCAGTCCTTTGTCGCCAACGCCGAACGCCGTGGCCAGCGACCGACCTGGGGTGACCAGGTGTATGTGTGGTGGGAAGACGACAGCGGCGTGGTACTTCGCTCATGAACATGAAGAAGCTCAAACGTCGCCTGCAACGAATAACGCCCGGTGGCCGGCATGTGGTCATCGGGATCCCGTTTATCTGGCTGTTCCTGTTCTTCGCGCTGCCGTTCTTCATCGTCTTGAAGATCAGCTTTGCCGAAGCCGACGTGGCGATCCCGCCCTACACCGAGATCTACACCTTCGTTGAGCAGAAGCTGCAGTTGGTGCTCAACCTTGGCAACTACGCGATGCTCGGCGACGACGAGTTGTACATCGCCGCGTACCTGGGCTCGCTGAAAATGGCGTTTTTCAGCACGCTGTTGTGCCTGCTGATCGGTTATCCGATGGCCTACGCGATTGCCAGTGCGCGCAAAGAGATGCAGACCGTGCTGGTGCTGCTGATCATGATGCCGACCTGGACCGCGATCCTGATCCGTGTGTATGCGTGGATGGGCATTCTCAGCAACAACGGCTTGCTCAATGGCTTCCTGATGTCCATGGGGCTGATCAACGAACCGCTGCAGATCCTCAACACCAACATTGCGGTGTATATCGGCGTGGTCTATTCGTACCTGCCGTTCATGATCCTGCCGCTGTACGCCAACCTGGTGAAACATGACCAGAGCCTGCTGGAAGCCGCATCCGACCTCGGTTCGAGCACCTTCAACAGCTTCTGGAAAATCACCGTGCCGCTGTCCAAGAACGGCATCATCGCCGGCTGCATGCTGGTGTTTATCCCGGTGGTGGGCGAGTTCGTGATTCCTGAGCTGCTCGGCGGCCCGGAAACCCTGATGATCGGTAAAGTGTTGTGGCAAGAATTCTTCAACAACCGTGACTGGCCCGTGGCGTCCGCGCTGGCAGTGGTGATGCTGGCGATCCTGATTGTGCCGATCATCCTGTTCAACCGCAGCCAAGCCAAAGAGATGGAGGGCAAGATATGAAGCGCGTCAGTTTCTCAAGCTTCATGCTGGTGGCGGGGTTGCTGTTCATCTACCTGCCGATGCTGATCCTGGTGATCTACTCGTTCAACGAATCCAAACTGGTGACGGTGTGGGGCGGTTGGTCGATCAAGTGGTACGTGGGCCTGCTGGACAACACCCAGTTGATGGGCTCGGTGGCGCGCTCGCTGGAAATCGCCTGCTACACCGCCGTTGCGGCGGTGGCGCTGGGCACCTTGGCAGCTTTCGTGCTGACGCGCATCAGCCATTTCAAGGGCCGCACGCTGTTCGGCGGCCTGGTGACAGCGCCGCTGGTGATGCCCGAAGTGATCACCGGTCTGTCGTTGTTGCTGTTGTTCGTGGCCATGGCGCAGATGATCGGCTGGCCGCAGGAGCGTGGCATCGTCACCATCTGGATCGCCCACACCACGTTCTGTTCGGCGTATGTGGCGGTGGTGGTGTCGGCGCGCTTGCGTGAGCTGGACCTGTCGATTGAAGAAGCAGCGATGGACCTGGGCGCGCGGCCGTGGAAGGTGTTCTTCCTGATCACCATCCCGATGATCGCGCCGTCGTTGGCGGCGGGCGGCATGATGTCGTTTGCGCTGTCGCTGGATGACTTGGTACTGGCGAGCTTCGTGTCCGGCCCGGGCTCGACCACCTTGCCGATGGAAGTGTTTTCGGCCGTGCGCCTTGGGGTTAAACCCGAGATCAACGCTGT
The DNA here is from genome assembly GCF_049645325.1 of Pseudomonas sp. Taxonomy (GTDB): domain Bacteria; phylum Pseudomonadota; class Gammaproteobacteria; order Pseudomonadales; family Pseudomonadaceae; genus Aquipseudomonas. The sequence continues at coordinate 4,098 of NZ_JBARTQ010000593.1, forward strand.
GGCGAGCCTGATTCTGTTGGCGGTGTCGCTGGTGACCTTCCTGGTGTGGTTCTTCAGCCGCCGCGCCGAAGAATCGCGCAAGAAAGCGATTCAGCAGGCGATTGAAGAAGCGGCGGCGGATGGCTGGAAACAGCCGGATGCGCGTCGGGCGCCTGCACCGGTCTGATCGCAGAAGCGGGTTAAAAATGTGGGAGCTGGCTTGCCTGCGATGAGGCCGTGTCAGGCGACTCATCTGTCGACTGATGCACCGCAATCGCAGGCAAGCCAGCTCCCACAGTAGTTTTGTGGTGTGTGTCAGGTCAGGTTTCAGGCAGCCCACGGCGACTTGCGAATCACCTCCACAAAATTCATCGGCTTGAACCCCGGCTCCTGATCCACCAGCACATCCGTCTTCACGTTGCCAAACGTGGTCTGCGGGCGATGGCGCAAGCCGTCGGCGAACGCGCAGATGATGCATTCCTTGAACCCTTCACCGCGTGGATGCGCATGCACCACGGCTTCGCGCTGCACGCTGGAAAACGCCGCGTAGTCCATGCCCAGCACGTCCATCTCGACGCCGGCGGTCACCAGTGCCACGGTCGGGCGCAAGTGCTGCGGCACGCCCGGCGTGGTGTGCAGGGCGATGGACAGCCACACTTGTTCGATATCGTCATCGCTCAGCCCGTAAGGCTTGAGAAACGCAGCCGCCGCGTTGGCGCCGTCGACTTCGAAACGCTCGTTGTCACTGCGCAGGCCTTCGACCAGGCCCAGGTCATGAAACATGGCGCCGACATACAGCAGCTCCGGGTTGTAGGCCAACTGCTTGCGCTCACCGCTCAACGCGCCGAACAAAAACACACGGCGGGAGTGGTGATAGAGCAGGTCGGATTCGACGTCGCGGATGTATTCGGTGGTGGCCTTGGCCAGGGCGCTGTCCGGGATCTGGATGCCGGCGATGGTGGTGCTCATGGTCGTTCTCCTCAACAAAGCGCCGGGGGTGGCGCCGATGAGTCCAGTCTGGTCGCGCGCCCGCTGAGGGGCTATCGCGGCGAGGGTGCGATGTCGGCCAATGTGCCGCCACATCGTGCCAACACAAAATCGGCTAGGGTGTAGCAGCAGATATCACTCTCGAAGCCTGCGAAAATCAAAAAATGTGGGAGCGGGCTTGCTCGCGAAAGCGGTGGATCAGTCAACTTATCGGGAACTGATACACCGCTTTCGCGTGCAAGCCCGCTCCCACATTGGGTCAGTGCTTCTTCAGTGAGGTCGATTAGACCCTGGCAGCAAACACTGCCTGATGCGCCCGGCATTGCTCAGCCGTCAACATGAACACACCATGCCCGCCACGCTGGAAGTCCAGCCAGGCAAAGTCCACTTCCGGGTACAACGCCTCAACGTGCACCTGGCTGTTGCCCACCTCAACGATCAGCAAACCCTTCTCGGTCAGATGGTCCGCCGCCTCGGCCAACATGCGCCGCACCAGGTTCAAGCCATCATCGCCACAGGCCAGGCCCAGTTCCGGCTCGTGCTGGTATTCGTCCGGCATGTCAGCGAAGTCTTCGGCATCCACATACGGCGGGTTAGACACGATCAGGTCAAACCGTTGGCCTGGCAGCCCGTCGAAGCCGTCACCCTGCACGGTGTATACGCGCTCATCGACGCCATGGCGCTCAATGTTCTGGTTGGCCACTTCCAGCGCTTCGAAGGACAAGTCGCCCAGCACCACTTCAGCGTCCTGGAACTCAAAGGCGCAAGCAATACCGATACAGCCGGAACCGGTGCACAGGTCGAGGATGCGCGCCGGCGGGTTGGCCAGCCAAGGTGCAAAACGGTTTTCGATCAATTCGCCAATCGGCGAGCGCGGGATCAACACGCGCTCATCCACGATAAACGACATGCCGCAGAACCAGGCTTCCTTCAACAGGTAAGCGGTGGGTACGCGCTCATGGATGCGACGGTGCAGCAAGCGCTGAACGTGAGAGATTTCCTCTTCTTCGAGGTTGCAGTCCAGGTAGCTGTCGGCAATTTCCCATGGCAAGTGCAAGGCGCCGAGCACCAACTGGCGCGCTTCGTCCCAGGCGTTGTCGGTGCCATGCCCGAAAAACAGGTCTTCCCCATGGAAACGGCTGACAGCCCAACGGATATGGTCGCGCAGCGTGCGCAGGCGGGATGTGATCACGGGGAAGAACTCCTGAAAAAACGACTGGCGATTCTAACAGCCTTCGCCTGTACGGACGATGTACGAAACGCCCTCACCGTACGTCGGAATTCATCCAATTTGCCATCATTGCGTTAAACAAGCCGCCCACTTGACATGGCTGCACGTCAACAACGGCGTACCTTACGATGGTAGCGATTCACAGAACCGCTCAGCCAGTGGACAATGTCGCAAAAGCCCCCCTCACAGGAGCCCCAGAATGTCCGTTCCAAAGACGATGTTTCAACTCAGCGGTCGCGGTTACGCAGCAGCCAATCTGAACCATGCGACCCTCGTGATCATCGATGCCCAGAAGGAATACCTCAGCGGCCCACTCGCCCTGTCCGGCATGGACGCGGCGGTCGATAACATCAAGCAACTGACGGCATCAGCGCGCAACGCCGGCCGGCCGATCGTGCATGTGCGCCACCTGGGCACCGTTGGCGGCCTGTTTGACCCACAGGGCGAGCGCGGCGAATTCATTCCCGGCCTCGAACCCCAGGGCGACGAAACCATCATCGGCAAGTTGCTGCCGAGCGCCTTCCACGGCACCGGCCTGGAAAAACACCTGCAGGACCTCGGCTCGCTGGACCTGATCGTCTGCGGCTTCATGAGCCACTCCAGCGTCAGCACCACCGTACGCGCCGCCAAAAACCTGGGCTTTCGCTGCACCTTGGTGGAAGACGCCTGCGCCACCCGCGACTTGCCTTACAAAGGCGGCGTGCTGAGTGCCGAACACGTGCAGCAGACTGAAATGGCCATCATGGCCGACAACTTCGCCACCCTCGCGTTGACCAAAGACCTGATCTGATTTAAACGCCCTCCGATGAGCGGCGCGGCGTGTTTATTGCCCCGCTCATCCGCAAAGCCCTTTCATTTGGCGCAATTACCCCAGCCCCCGGAACAACCTGTGTATCTTCCGGTCGAAGGGCCGATACCCTGGAGGAAAGGTCGGAATGAAGATATCCGATGGTTTTGACGCTCGTCGCTTGCGCCCCAAGGGCCCGAGCAACTGGCGTCTGCGCCTGGTGGCCGGCTTTGCCGCGCTGCTGGCGATTGTAGGTCTGTTGTTGGCCGGTGCTGGTGGCGCCGGCCTGTTTGGTCACTCACCCGCCCTCGGCGAGCTGAATGCCAGCCCGGGTGGCTCGGCGATTGTGCTCGCGGTCGGCCTGCTGGTGCTGTGGTTGGGCGTGTGGTTATGGCGCCGCAGCCGTCGGCGGATGCGCCAGCCGTTGTCGCTGAACATCGCTTCGCACCTGATGAAAAAGCACGACTGATGGCGCTTGGATAGCGTTTCCTGCGCCCTGGCCGCCGCGATTTAGGTAAACTGCCCGCCCTTCGCGGAGGCTGACATGCAAGACGACGATTTTTCCCTGTTCAAAAACGAGCTGCGCGGCGTCAAGCCGATCAAGCACGACCGCGCCGACACCGGCAAACCCAAGGCCGACCGGGCGCAGATCGCCAAACTGCGCCAGGCTGCGACCGTGCGCACCGACGCCACCACCGTGGATGGCCTGTCGGACCAGTTCGTGATCGACGTCGGCCCCGAAGACGAGCTGATGTGGGCCCGCGATGGCGTGCAGGAAAGCCAGATGCGCAAGCTCAAGATCGGCCAGATCCCCTTCGAAGGCAGCCTCGACTTGCACGGCATGAACGTGGAAAAAGCCCGCGAAACCCTCTGGGCGTTCCTCGCTGAAGCGACCAAATTCGAAATCCGCTGCGTACGCGTCACGCACGGCAAAGCCGTGCGCCTGGATGGCAAGCGCCCGATGATCAAGAGTCACGTCAACACCTGGCTGCGCCAGCACGCCCAGGTGCTCGGCTTTACCTCATGCCAGGCCCGCCACGGCGGCGCCGGTGCGGTGTATGTGATGCTCAAGCGCACCATGATGGAAGGGCGCGACGAGTGACCAAAAAAAGCCCAGCAAGTGAGCTGGGCTGGCGTGATATGACAGTACTTTCACTCGTCGGAACGTTCTTTTGATTTTTTCTCTCTTGCCCGCGAAATGACTGCTTTTTGCATGATGATTGCGGTATCAGCAGCGCTTCGGTAGACAGCACGTCGATCTTCCACCGAGCCGCTCCGAAAAAAATCTGACATGCTTGTGGAAGAATACTGTTCTATGACTTCCGTAACTTCACCTTTCATAAGGCTACTCCGGTCAAAATTTGCTCAAGTTCATCAGGATGGTAGGGCTGCCTGACCAATTCGTCAATTTCACCTGCCGATAAGTCGATTCCGATATCTGATGCCCCTCCGTCAGTGTCCTTGATGAGAACATCGACTTGAAGACGATCCAGAAACTCGCCTTTCAATCCGCATACCGTTGCCTTTGATGCATAAAATTGGCGAATGAACTCCTTGCAAGGAATGTTTCGTCCTTCAATTGCCTCGCGTGCCAGTACGAATTCCCATGCCAATTCAGGCTTTTGGTAAACGTAGATGACTTGAGCGGATCTGTTCTCCTTATCGAGCGCACGCTGGATATTTTTTCGGGCTACCGCGAAATTGGCCAGCGTTCCGTCCAACAGGAACGACTGCCTCTGCTGATAAACCAAGTCGACCGTGCGCTCAACTATTACCGTTACGCCGCGTTGAAAGAGACTGGAGTTTCCTCCTGTGTACTCAGGGAAGTACTCTCTGAAGTCATCAGGATCAACGCGTAATGCATTCGACCCTCCCTCCTCCATCAAACGAATAAACGATTTGGATACCTCTGTCTTACCCGCGCCGGGAGACCCCGCCATAAACACCGAAACCGGGAAGTTTTCACCCGGGTACTTTTTCAGGCAGGCCAGTTCACGAGCAATCCGCGTTCGATTTGCCTTGACAAAGATCAGTGCACGCTCAGAAATATTTCGCTCTAGCGGGGTCATCACGTCCTCCTCAACGGAGGCCGACTCTAACATCGGTATCGCCTGGGAATACAACTGTCGGCGTACGTAAGCTACTATGTGCGCCGATCATCAGCGCAAGACACGGTACCCGCGCTGAAAAACGCTTCACATTGGTACAGGCATACACCGTACCGTTCTGAAACCCATACGGAAACAGCCCTGTGACATTGGAACAGAATTACACCGCGATCCTCGGCCAACTCGGCGAGGACGTCTCCCGCGAGGGCCTGCTCGACACGCCAAAGCGTGCCGCCAAGGCGATGCAGTACCTTTGCCGCGGTTATGAACAGACACTCGAAGAAGTCACCAATGGTGCCTTGTTCAGCTCTGACAACAGCGAAATGGTGCTGGTAAAGGACATTGAGCTGTACTCGCTGTGCGAACACCACCTGCTGCCGTTTATCGGCAAGGCTCACGTCGCGTATATCCCGAGCGGCAAAGTATTGGGTCTGTCGAAGGTCGCACGTATCGTCGACATGTACGCGCGCCGCCTGCAGATCCAGGAAAACCTCAGCCGCCAGATTGCCGATGCCGTCATGCAAGTGACCGGCGCGCTGGGCGTGGCGGTGGTAATCGAGGCCAAGCACATGTGCATGATGATGCGCGGTGTGGAAAAACAGAATTCGTCGATGATCACCTCGGTGATGCTGGGTGAGTTCCGCGAGAACGCGGCCACCCGCAGCGAATTCCTCAGCCTGATCAAGTAACAGGCTGCGTAGGAAAAGACCGGCGTTCATCGCCGGTTTTTTTTCGCCGGTAAAATTCAGGTAAGCTGCGGCCCCTTCTTCATGGGCAAGAGGTTTCAGCCATGTTCGTCAAAGCACTTCGAGTGGGCCTTGGCCACGTCATCATTGCGGGCGACTTCCTTACCCGTCCGCGCAAAAAGCAGCGCTCCGCCGAGCAACAGGCGCAGGTGAACGCTGCGGCCAAAGACCTGACCCTGTATCAGTTCCACGCTTGCCCGTTCTGCGTGAAGACCCGCCGCACCCTGCACCGCCTGAGCGTACCGGTGGCGCTGAAGGACGCGAAGAACAACGAGCAGGACCGTCAGACCCTGCTGGAGCAAGGCGGCAAGATCAAAGTGCCATGCCTGCGCATCGAAGAAAATGGCCAGACCACCTGGATGTATGACTCCAAGGTGATCATCGACTATTTGGACAAGCGTTTCGCCGCGGTCTGATAAACACCGCGGTCAAGGTGGGAGCTGGCTTGCCTGCGATTGCATCACCTCGCTGTACCTGAAGCCCTGAGTTGCCTGCATCGCAGGCAAGCCAGCTCCCACATTTAGTTCGGTAGTGCGAAATCCAAATCCAGTAACGCCGAGCCCAGGCACTTGCCGTGGGCGTCCAGCGCCAGCGAGCGGGTGACCCCGCCGCGCAGGATCCCCGGCAAGACAAAATTCAGTGCCTGCACATTGGGCAGTTCGTAGCGCCGCACCGGCGCTGCATCGGGCTCGCGCAAACCGGCAAAGCACTCGGCCACGCGTTCGGCCGTGAGTTGTTCGCACAGCAACGGATAATCCTCAGCACGATAGGCAATGATCGAAATGTTCGACGTGTCGCCCTTATCCCCGGTGCGGGAATGGGCCAGCGTGTGCAGTTTCATGCTTCGATCCTCGGGTTGACCGCGCTGCGTGGCAGCAGCAACGACGCCACCGCCACCACCTGCCGCACGCTTTTACTGGCACCGCCGCCGCCGGACGGGCCGTTGGTGTAGAGGGTTTCCACCTCATTGCCGACGCGCACCGCCTCGCTGCGGTCCTCGCAGCGGGCCGCCACGCGCAGGCGCACTTCCCAGGGCTCGACGCTGCTGCGCAGGCCGTGGAGCGAGTCCATGCCGATCAATTCGGCGCGCACGTCCTGCAGCTTCACGCCCGTCAATTCCAGGCGTTTGAGGACGACATCGCGCGCCAACTCCGCGCGCGCGACGGCGCCCGGGCCACCGTAGGACATTTGCCCTTCGCCGATCCATCCGTCCAGGTACCCCACGCTGACCTTCAACTGTTCCGGCCGAGCACGGCCTGCCGCGCCTTGGGCGCGCACGCGATCAATGCCCTCCTCCACGAACCCCACCTGAGAAAAATCCGCCGTCACGTCGGGCGTCACATACGCTGCGGGGTCATGCACTTCGTAGATCAATTGCTCGCTGCAGGTAGCACGGCTGACCCGGCCACCTGAGCCTGCGACCTTGGTGATCACGGCTTCGCCATCGGCATCGACCTCGGCCAGGGGAAAACCCAGGCGCGCCAGGTCGTCTACATCCTTGAAGCCTGGATCAGCAAAATAACCACCGCTGACCTGCCCCGCGCATTCCAGCAAATGCCCCACCAATGTGCCGCGCCCGAGGCGCTGCCAATCGTCCGCCGCCCAGCCGAATTCAAACATCTGTGGCGCGAGAAACAGCGACGGGTCAGCCACGCGCCCCGTGATCACCACGTCGGCCTCGGCGCGCAGGGCATCAATAATGCCTTCGACGCCCAAGTAGGCGTTCGCGGAAATCAGCCGGTCCCCCAGCGAGCCGACCGTCTGGCCGTTATCCAGCACCTGCTCGGGCTGCAACACGTCCAAAACATCATCGCCCAGCACGGCGACGACCTTGAGGCTCAGGCCCAACTCACTGGCTATGCGCCGCACTTCGACGGCCGCCGACACAGGGTTAGCCGCGCCCATGTTGGTGACCACACGCAAACGACGACGGCCTGAAGGCTTGCCAATAAACGGCAACACGCGGCGCATACGCTCACTCAGCAGCGGGTCGTACCCGCCCTGTGGATCACTGATGCGCGCCTGCTGCGCCAGGGCGATGGTGCGTTCAGCCAGGCATTCAAACACGAGATAATCCAGGTCGCCCTGCTCGGCCAACTCCACGGCGGGTTCAATACGGTCGCCGGAATAGCCGGCGCCGGAACCGATGCGCAAGGTTTTCATCTCAAATCACTCCCAGGAGCAACGCGGTCAGGGTCATCAACACCGACGCGGCAAACAGAAAAGGGATGGTGAAGCGCTGGTGATCGGCCAGTTCGACCTTGCACAGGCCCACCAACAAAAAGGTCGCGGGAGTCAGCGGGCTGACCGGGAAGCCGGTGGTGTGCACGCCGAGCAACGAGGCCTGGGCCACTTGCAACGGGTCGACACCCAAGGCCTTGCCGACTTCGGCGATCACTGGCATCACGCCGAAATAGTAGGAATCGGGGTCAAACAGCAGGCTCAGCGGCATGGAAATAAAGCCCACCACCGCCGGGATCAACTTGCCGTGGCCGGCCGGAATCTGCGCCACCGCGACTTCAGCCATCGCCTTGAGCATGCCGGTGCCTTGCATAATGCCGGTGAACACCCCGGCGGCGAGCAGAATGCTGGCCATGGTCAGGGCGGTCTTGGCGTGGGCGTCGATACGCGCGCGCTGGGCGTCGACGTTCGGGTAGTTGATGCACAACGCCACCACGGTGCCGAGCATGAACATCACCACCGGGTCGACCCAGCCGGCAATCATCACCACCATCACCAGCACGGTGAGGATCAAATTGATCCAGAACAGCCGGGGCCGACGCAGCAAGATGTCAGCGTCGCTGAGCACCCGCTGCGGCACGGCATCAACCGAGGAGCCGGCGCCCAGGCCGAGGCGTTTTTCTTCGCGATGGCCCAGCCACCAGGCGCAAGCGAATACAAAGACCAGGCCGACGATTTGCACCGGGATCAGCGGCTGGAATAAATCGGCCACGGGTACATGCAACGCGGCGGACGAGCGCAGCACCGGGCCGGTCCACGGCAGGAAGTTGACCCCGGCCGCCATCGCGCAGACACAGGCCAGGATGCGCTTGTCGATGCCCAGCCGCGTATACAGCGGCAGCATCGCCGGCACCGTGACCAGAAAGGTCACCGCGCCGGAGCCGTCCAGGTGCACCAGCAGCGCCAGGGTCGCGGTTCCGACGACAATTCGTGTAGGACGCGTCCCAACCGTACGCAGGATGCGATCAATGATCGGGTCCAGCATGCCGGCATCGGTCATGATCCCGAAAAACAGGATCGCAAACACAAACATGCCCACCACCGGGGCGACGTTCTTGATTCCAGTAATGATGAAGGCGCTGGTTTGCAGGCCGAACCCACCGAGCAGTGCGGCGATGATCGGCAAAGCGATCAGGGCCACCAGCGGCGAGAGGCGTTTGCTCATGACGGCAGCGAGCAGGCACAGGATGGTAATGACACCCAGGGTAGCGAGCATGGGTTACTCCAGAGCGGCCTTGGTGGCCGGTTATTGTTTTCCCTGGAGTATTGGAAGCGGGTTAGTCTTTGTAAATTGGAATATTCGGCCTGGCACGTTCGGAAAAACAAAATGAAGCGATTCCCATGAAGAATTCTATCCAGCATATCCAGGCGTTTCTTGCCGTGGCGCGCACCGGCAGCTTCACCAAGGCCGCCAACGAACTGCACCTGTCACCCTCGGCGCTTACCGTGCAAGTGCAACAACTGGAGGATTGGCTTGGCGTCGCCCTGCTCGACCGCAGCCCGCGCCACGTGAGCATCACCGCCGCCGGCCAGGAGGCGCGCGGGCCGATGGAAAAGCTGCTGCTGGACCTGGACAACATTGTCACCGGCTCCCGTGACCTGGCCGCCCTGCGCCGGGGCGTGGTCACCATCGCTGCACTGCCGTCGGTGTGCGCCGGCGCCCTGCCCCCGGCCTTGCGCCTGTTTCGCGAACGTTTTGCCGGCATCGAGGTACGCCTGCATGATTTGGTCGCCCACCGCATTCATGCCCAAGTGCGCTCAGGCGAAGTGGATTTCGGCATCGGCGTGCGGGCGCGGCTCAGCCACGGCCTGGACTTTATGCCGGTGTTGAATGACCGGCTGTGTGCGTTTGTACCGCTGGACCATGCCCTCGCCGGCTACTCACGGCTGACGCTGGAACAGTTGGCGGATCAGCCGATCATCCTCACCGGCCGCGACAGCAGCGTGCGCGAGCAAGTCGATGCCTTGTTTGATGAAACGCGACTGACGATGAACGCGGGCATGGAAGCCAACTACATGTCGACCGTCCTGGCCCTGGTGCGCCAGGGGTTGGGCATCAGCGTGCTGCCGGAGTCGGCGGCGGACAGCCTGGAGGGGTTGAAGCGCATCCACATCGACCATCCCGGGGTGAACCGGGAGATCGGGTTGATCAGCCGCAGCGGCATGGGCTTGAGCCCGGCGGCGCAGCGCTGTTTTGAGCTGTTGAACGACGAGTTATCCGGCACTGCACCGGCCTGAGGCCTCGCTCTGCCCAGGTGGGAGCTGGCTTGCCTGTGATGCAGGCACCTCGGGGCATCAGCCGCACCGGGCTGATGCTATCGCAGCATAAGTATCTACACATCGTTGTAGTGAGCGGGCTTGCCCCGCGCTGGGCTGCGAAGCGGCCCCAAACCAGACGATGCCGTTTTACCTGATAGACCGCATGGCCTGGTTTTAGGACTGCTTCGCAGCCCGGCGCGGGGC
>NZ_JBARTQ010000594.1:0-7147 GCF_049645325.1 Pseudomonas sp.
CTGTTCCAGGTGATGTGCAACGTGCAGCGCTGGGAGTTCCAGCAGCGCCGCCAACTGGCCGGCATGACGGTCGAGTACCTGGCCAACGATGCCCGCGCGACCAAGTTCGACCTCAACCTGGAAGTCACCGACCTCGACCATCGCCTGGGTTGCTGCCTGACCTACAGCACTGACCTGTTCGACGAACCGCGCATTGCGCGCATGGCCGAGCATTGGCGCAACCTGCTGGAAGCATTGATCGCAGGCCCCGAACAACGCCTGAGCGAGTTGCCATTGCTGACGATGGTTGAGCGGCGTGCGTTGCAAGACAGCCTGGGCGTCGAGGCTGGCGAGCATCGCCTTGACCAGTGCATTCATCAGCTGTTTAGCCAGCAGGCGGTGGCCCGTGGTGATGCACCCGCGCTGACCTTTGCCGGCGAAACCCTCAGCTACCGCGAGCTGGACGCCCGCGCCAATCGCCTGGCCTGGATGCTGCGCGAGCGCGGGGTGGGCCCGCAGGTGCGCGTCGGCCTGGCGCTGCCGCGCTCGCTGGAAATGGTCATCGGCCTGCTGGCGATCCTCAAGGCCGGCGGCGCCTACGTGCCGCTGGACCCGGAATACCCGCTGGAGCGCCTGCACTACATGATTGAAGACAGCGGCATCGGCTTGCTGCTCAGCGATGCAACGATGTTCCAGGCCCTCGGCGAGCTGCCGGCAAGCGTGGCGTGCTGGTGCCTGGAAGACGACCTTCCGGTGCTGGCCAACTACCCGGCCACCGAGCTGCCGTTTATCAGCCTGCCGCAACACCAGGCCTATCTGATCTACACCTCCGGTTCTACCGGCAAGCCGAAAGGCGTGGTGGTGGCCCACGGTGAAATCGCCATGCATTGCCAGGCCGTGATCGAGCGCTTCGGCATGCGCCCGGATGACTGCGAACTGCATTTCTATTCGATCAACTTCGACGCCGCCACCGAGCGCTTGCTGGTGCCGTTGCTCAGCGGTGCGCACGTGGTATTGCGTGCCCAGGGGCAGTGGGATGCCGAAGAAATCTGCGCGCTGATCCGCACTCATCAAATCAATATCCTCGGCTTTACCCCGAGCTACGGCAGCCAGTTGGCGCAGTGGCTGGCGACTCGGCAGCAGCGCTTGCCGGTGCGCATGTGCATCACTGGCGGCGAAGCGTTGACCGGCGAACACCTGCAGCGCATTCGCGCAGCGTTCCAGCCCGAGGTATTTTTCAACGCCTATGGCCCGACCGAAACCGTGGTGATGCCGTTGGCCAGCCTGGCGCCGGAGCACCTGGAGGAGGGCGCCGCGAGCGTGCCGATCGGCAGCATTATCGGTGACCGTGTGGCCTATATTCTGGATGCCGACCTGGCGCTGGTGCCGCAAGGCGCGACCGGCGAGCTGTATGTCGGCGGGGCCGGGCTGGCGCAGGGTTACCACGCGCGTCCGGGGATGACGGCGGAGCGGTTTGTCGCTGATCCGTTTACCGGCAATGGCGGGCGCCTGTACCGCACCGGCGACCTGGTGCGCCAACGCGCCGAGGGTCTGGTGGAGTACCTGGGGCGCATCGACCATCAGGTGAAGATTCGCGGTTTCCGTATTGAGCTGGGCGAAATCGAAACGCGCCTGCTGGAACATCAGGACGTGCGCGAAGCGGTGGTGCTGGCGCTGGATTCACCGAGCGGCAAGCAGTTGGTGGCGTATCTGGTCAGCGACACCGACCACGGCCCCTTGCGCGAAGCGCTGAAGGCGCATCTCAAGGCGCAACTGCCGGACTACATGGTGCCCGCGCACTTGATCGTGCTGGACAGCATGCCGCTGACCGCCAACGGCAAGCTCGACCGCCGTGCGTTGCCGCAACCGGTCCCCGACGCCAACCGCCAGCAGTACGTGGCGCCGCGCAACGCGCTGGAGCAAACCCTCGCTGCGATCTGGTGCGCCGTGCTTAACGTCAAGCAGGTTGGCCTGGACGACAACTTCTTTGAGCTGGGCGGCGATTCTATCCTGTCGATCCAGGTGGTCAGCCGCGCGCGGCAGGCGGGCATTCATTTCAGCCCGCGCGACCTGTTCCAGCACCAGACCGTGCAAACCCTGGCCGCCGTCGCCACGCGCGCCGAGCAGGTCAGCGCCGAGCAAGGCGTGCTGACGGGCAGCTCGGGTCTTACACCGATTCAGCACTGGTTCTTTGATACCCAGATCCCGAATCGTCAGCACTGGAACCAGGCGCTGCTGCTCAAGCCGCTGCAACTGCTCGACCCGCATCGCCTGGAGCAGGCTTTGCTGTCGGTGCTGGAACACCACGACGCCCTGCGCTTGAGTTTTACCGAGCGCGACAGCCACTGGCACGCCGAGCATTTGGCGGTGCCGCAAGGCGGGGTGCTGATGCAGGCCCAGGTGCGCGACATGGATCAATGCACCGCGCTGTTCAGCGACACCCAGCGCAGCCTCGACCTCGAACACGGCCCGCTGCTGCGCGCCTTGCTGGTGGACGGCCCCGAGGGGCAACAACGCTTGCTGATCGCGGTCCATCACCTGGTGGTCGACGGCGTGTCGTGGCGCGTGTTGCTCGAAGACCTGCAAGCGGTGTATCGCCAATTGAGCAATGGCGAGTCCGTCAGCCTGCCGGCCAAGACCAGCGCCCTGCGTGACTGGGCCGCGCGCTTGCAGGCGTATGCCGGCAGTGAATCCCTGCGCGAAGAATTGAGTACCTGGCAGGCTCAATTGGCCGGCCCGGCGGTGGAATTACCGGTGGATCGCCCGCAAGGTTCGCTGCGCAACCGCGACGCCGACACGCTCAGCGTACGCCTGGATGCCGAGCACACTCGCCAATTGCTGCAACAGGCCCCAAGCGCCTACCGCACCCAGGTCAACGATTTGCTGTTGACCGCACTGGCCCGCGTTGTGTGCCGCTGGAGCGGCCACGCTTCGGCGCTGATCCAGCTCGAAGGCCACGGCCGCGAAACCCTGTTTGATGAGATCGACCTGACCCGCAGCGTGGGCTGGTTCACCAGCGCTTACCCGGTGCGCCTGACCCCGCTGCGCATTGAAGAAGCGGCGGGGCAGGGTGCGTCGATCAAGGCCATCAAGGAGCAACTGCGCGCGGTGCCGCACAAAGGCCTGGGTTATGGCGTGCTGCGCTACCTGGCGGACGACCTGATTCAGCGCAGCATGGCCGCGCTGCCGACGGCTGGCATCACCTTCAATTACCTCGGCCAGTTCGACCAGAGCTTCGGCGCCGATGCACTGTTCCATCCGCTCGATGAGTCGGCGGGCCAAGCTCATGACCCGGACGCGCCGTTGCCGAACGCGCTCAGCGTCGACAGCCAGGTGTACGGCGGTGAACTGGTGCTGCGGTGGACGTTCAGTCGCGAGCGGCATGACCAACAGACCATTCGCGAGCTGGCGGACGCTTACCTCGCCGAACTGCACAGCCTGATTGCGCATTGCCTCAAGGACGACGCCGGCGGCCTTACGCCGTCCGACTTCCCGCTGGCGCGCCTGACCCAGCCGCAACTGGATGCCTTGCCGGTGCCGGCCAGCGCCATTGAAGACGTCTACCCACTGACCCCGATGCAGGAAGGCCTGCTGCTGCACACCCTGCTGGAACCGGGCACCGGCCTCTACTACATGCAGGACCGCTACCGCATCAACAGCGCGCTCGACCCTGAGCGTTTCGCCCAGGCCTGGCAGGCGGTGATCGCGCGGCATGAAGCGCTGCGCGCCTCGTTCTGCTGGAACGTCGGCGAAGACATGCTGCAAGTGATCCACACACCCGGCAGCACGCCGATCGACTACCTGGATTGGAGTGCCGACCCGGAAAACGAGCAGGAGCCGCGCCTGCAAGCCTTGCTCAAGGCCGAGCGCGAAACTGGTTTCGATCTGCTCAACCAGGCGCCGTTCCACCTGCGCCTGATCCGCGTCGGCGAAGCGCGTTACTGGTTCATGATGAGCAACCACCACATCCTGATTGATGCCTGGTGCCGTTCGCTGTTGATGAATGACTTCTTCGAGATCTACATGGCCCTCGGTGAAGACCGCGACGCGCAATTGGCCACGCCGCCGCGCTACCGCGACTACATTGCCTGGCTGCAACGCCAGAACCTCGCCGAAGCGCGGCAGTGGTGGCAGCAGAACCTGCAAGGCTTCGAGCGCACCACGCCGATCCCGAGTGACCGGCCATTCCTGCGCGAACACGCGGGCTACGGCGCCATGGTGGTCGGCGATTGCTATACCCGCCTGGATGCTTGCGACGGCGCGCAATTGCGTGAACTGGCCCAAGCCCATCAACTCACCGTCAACACCTTTGCCCAAGCGGCCTGGGCGTTGGTGCTGCGCCGCGTGAGCGGTGATCGCGATGTGCTGTTTGGTGTCACCGTGGCCGGGCGCCCGGTGGAAATGCCCGAGATGCAACGCACCGTCGGCCTGTTTATCAACAGCATTGCGCTGCGGGTCAAACTGCCAGAAGACGGCCAACGTTGCAGCGTTCGCCACTGGTTGAGCAGCCTGCTCGACAGCAATATGCAACTGCGCGAATACGAATACCTGCCGCTGGTGACGATCCAGGAACACAGCGAACTGCCCAAGGGCCAGCCATTGTTCGACAGCCTGTTCGTGTTCGAAAATGCACCGGTGGAAGTCTCGGTGCTGGACCGTGCGCAAAGCCTGAACGCCACGTCGGATTCCGGGCGTACCCACACCAACTTTCCGCTCACGGCCGTGTGCTACCCGGGCGATGACCTCGGTTTGCACCTCTCTTACGACCAGCGCTACTTCGACGAAACCACCGTGCAAGGCATGCTCGGCGAGTTCAAGCGTCTGCTGCTGGCGCTGGTGCAGGGCTTCCATGGCGACATGGCCGACCTGCCGCTGATGGGCGCGCCGGAACGCGATTTCCTGCTGGAAGGCTGCAACCAGAGCGAGCATGACTACCCGCTGGAGCGCAGTTACATCGAACTGTTCGAAGACCAGGTGGCCGCGCACCCGCAGCGTATCGCCGCCAGTTGCCTGGACCAGCAATGGACTTATGCCGAGTTGAACCGGCGCAGTAATGGCCTGGGGCAGGCGTTGATCAACGCCGGGGTCGGCCTGGATCAGCCGGTAGCCTTGCTGGCCGAGCGGAATCTCGACCTGCTGGGCATGATCATCGGCAGCTTCAAGGCCGGTGCCGGTTACCTGCCGCTGGACCCGGGCCTGCCGAGCCAGCGCTTGAGCCGTATCATCGACCTGAGCCGTACGCCCTTGCTGGTGTGCACTGAAGCTTGCCGCGAACAAGCGCAGGAACTGCTCGAAGCGTTCGCCTGTTCCGGTCGGCCGAAGCTGCTGGTGTGGGACGCGCTGGCGCCGTCGCAGGAAAACCCAGGCATTTATAGCGGGCCGGACAACCTTGCCTACGTGATCTACACCTCCGGCTCCACCGGCCTGCCCAAGGGCGTGATGGTCGAACAGCGCGGCATGCTCAATAACCAGTTGAGCAAGGTGCCGTACCTGCAACTGACTGAGGCGGATGTGATTGCGCAGACCGCTTCGCAGAGCTTCGATATTTCCGTGTGGCAATTCCTCGCCGCGCCGCTGTTCGGCGCACGGGTGGACATCGTGCCGAACACCCTTGCCCATGATCCCCAGGGCTTGCTGGCGCACGTTCAGGCGCAGGGCATTACCGTGCTGGAAAGCGTGCCGTCGCTGATCCAGGGCATGTTGGCGCAGGAACGCATGAGCCTCGACGGCCTGCGCTGGATGCTGCCGACGGGCGAGGCGATGCCACCGGAACTGGCGCACCAGTGGCTGCTGCGTTACCCGCAGATTGGCCTGGTCAATGCTTATGGACCGGCGGAATGCTCGGATGACGTGGCGTTCTTCCACGTGGATTTGGCGTCGACCCGTGGCACTTACCTGCCGATTGGCACACCGACTGACAACAACCGTTTGTACGTGCTGGATGGCGCGCTGGAGCTGGTGCCGCAGGGCGCCGTCGGTGAACTGTGCGTGACAGGCACCGGTGTGGGTCGTGGTTATGTCAGCGACCCGCTGCGCACCGCCCACGTGTTTGTCCCCAACCCCTTCGGCGCACCGGGCGAGCGCCTGTACCGCACAGGCGACCTCGCGCGCCGCCGCAGCGATGGGGTGCTGGAATACGTTGGGCGTATCGATCATCAAGTGAAGATTCGCGGTTATCGCATTGAGCTGGGGGAAATCGAGGCGCGCCTGCATGAACAGCCGCAAGTGCGTGACGCGGCGGTCGGCGTGCAGGAAGGGGTCAATGGCAAGCACCTGGTCGGCTACCTGGTGGCCGCGGATGAAACCCTCAACCCGAGCGATCGCCTGGACCGTATCAAGCAACACCTGCGTGCCGAACTGCCGGAATACATGGTACCGCTGCACTGGTTATGGCTTGAGCGCCTGCCGCTGAACGCCAATGGCAAACTCGACCGCAAGGCCCTGCCGGCCCTGGAGATTGGCCAGTTGCACAGCCAGGATTACCTGGCCCCGCGCAATGAACTTGAGGGGACGCTGGCCGCAATTTGGGCTGAGGTCCTCAAGGTTGAACGGGTGGGTGTGCAGGACAACTTCTTCGAGCTGGGCGGGCACTCGTTGCTGGCCACGCAGATTGCCTCCCGCGTGCAGAAAAGCCTGCAACGGGACGTGCCGCTGCGGGCGATGTTCGAGTGCAGCACGGTGGCGGAGTTGGCCGCGTACATCGACGGGCTGGCGGTGAATGCGATCAGTGCGGAGAAGGTGGATCGGTTGAGTGATTTGATGGCGGAGTTGGAGGGGCTTTGAGGTTTGCTGGGATTGGGGAGGGCCCGGGGTGTACATATCCGTTGTTTGGGTGATGGCTGAGATGGGTTCCGCCCTTACGGCGGCTCACTTTTGGTGGAGCGCAAAAGTAAGCAAAACGCTCTTGCCCCTCCACTCGGCACCTCGCCTAGGCTCGGTGTGCCCTCACGCAGGCTTTGGAGCGTGGGCCGCCGCCACGCTCCAAAGCCTGCGTTCGGCCATCGTGGTTAACGGGGCGCCTGAGATCAAGATCACAAGCAGGATCAAGATCAAGATCTAGAGCACGGCGGCCTGAAAGCCGACCTGAGTGGTTGAAGCAACAGCCAGGTCAAGAGCAGAAGCCGATCTGCTTTTCTGTGGGAGCTGGCTTGCCTGCGATGGCATCAAC
>NZ_JBARTQ010000595.1:0-5210 GCF_049645325.1 Pseudomonas sp.
AATAGGTACTCCTCGGTGTGTCAGGCATACCTGGCTGGCAGTGTTGGGGCCGCTTCGCAGCCCAGCGCGGGGCAAGCCCGCTCACCACAAAAGCCCGCTCACCACAGAAGCCCATTCATCACAAAAGCCCATTCACCACAGAAGCCAGCGCCCCAAAAGAGCCCGCTCATTACAGAGCCCTCTCACCCTCTACGCGCGCTGGACCGTTTGTGGCGCAACGCGCGCACGTTGGCGAACCACAACCCGCGCGTGTACAAGTCGCGGATTGTGGGCAATTACCTGGTCAATGGGTTGCTGCCACCCGCGCAGTGGCGGGTGGGTGTAGCCAAAGGTTGATGCCACCGGTAACCCGATGACCGTTCTCGCCACAGGTGCGGTGGCATTGACCAATGCATGCGTTAAGCGATCTTGATGACCACCTTGCCAAATGCCCCTCTCGCAAGGTGCTCATAAGCCTCGCGCGCCTGTTCGAATGAATAGACCTGATCGATCACCGGGCGAATCTTGTGCGCGTTCAAAAACGCGTTCATCCGGTCGAATGATGAGCGCGGTGCCACGGCAATGCCGCGAATCGTGGTCTGGCGGAAAATCAGCGGCATCAGATTCAACTGCACGGTTTGCCCCGTCAGAAAACCAATCTGCGCGATACGCCCAGCTGCCTTGGTAGCCGCCACCGACTGGTTGATGCCATTGCCGCCGGCAACGTCGAGCAGCAGGTCCACGCCTTTGCCATCGGTCAACTTGAGCACTTCGTTTTCCCAGTCCGGCGTGCTTCGGTAGTTGATACCCGCCACGGCGCCCAAGCCGATCACGGCTTGCAGGTTTTGGTCGCTGCTGGACGTGGCGATAACCCTGGCCCCCAGCGCTGTTGCGATTTGCACAGCGAATATGGACACCCCACCGGTACCCTGGACCAAAACGGTCTGCCCGGGCTGCACTTGCCCGAAATCCACCAGCGAATACCAGGCCGTCAGCGCAGCAATCGGCAACGTGGCGGCCTCTTCGTAGCTCATGGTATCGGGGGCGCATACCGCGCTGTCCTCGTGAATGATCATGTACTGCGCCAGCCCGCCAGGCAGCGGCGAGCCAAAGCAGTATTCCGGCTCATCCGGGCCGGGCTCGCCGTCCAGCCAGCGTGAGTACAAATGCGAATTCACGCGATCGCCCACCTTGAAGCGTGAAACGCCCTCGCCCACCGCAACCACGCTACCCGCCGCGTCGCTCACCGGAATCAAGTCCTTCGGCACTTTATGCGGTTCGTAGATGCCATCCACGATGGCCTTGTCGCGAAAGTTCAGCGAGACCGCGCCCACCTTGACCAGCAGCTCGCCGGGTTTGGGTTCCGGGGTAGGTACTTCACCCATGTGCAGGTTGTCGAGCCCGAAATCTTTGAGTAACCAAGCCTTCATAATGGAATTCCCGAGTGATGTGTGGCATTGCCTTGGGCACATCATTCGCGGTTTTAAGCAGGCAATAAATACGCAGAAACAGACATGATTGTTCTATCCTGAAGCAACAGTCACAGTCAAAACGCCACCAGGACGCCCCATGGACCTACTCCAATCGATGCGCTTATTCGCCCGGCTCGCCGAGCTCGGCAGCTTCACCAAGGCCGCCGAGTCCCTGGCTGTCGGCCGCCCGCAAGTCACCCGGTACATTCAGGAACTGGAGTCTTCGTTGGGTGTGCGTTTGTTCCAGCGCACCACGCGCAAGGTGGCGCTGACGGCTGAGGGTGAGCGGTTCTACGAGCGGGTGCAGGAGATTCTCGGCAATATTTCTGCGGCCACTTCCATGTTTGACCCCACCGGCGCGACCCTCAGTGGCCGGCTGCGCATTGATATCCCGACGGCCTTCGCTCAAGTCGAATTCATCGACAGCCTGAAAGAATTCTCCAGCGCCTTTCCAGGCATCAACCTGATATTGGGCGTCACCGACAGAACCGTAGACCTGGTGGGCGAAGGGGTGGACTGCGCCCTGCGCATTGGCGACTTGCCCGACTCAACCTTGGTTGCGCGCCCCGTGGGCATGGCGACGCTGATTACCTGCGCCGCGCCCAGCTACCTGCAAGCACACGGTGAGCCTGAGCACTTGGCGGCGTTGGCGACGCATCAGGGCGTGAGTTTTCTGTCTGGCCACAGCAACCGGATTTTGCCCTGGCATTTTTTGGTAGACGGCGTAAACACAGTGCATGTCAGCAACGCAGCCATCACCGTGACCGAGTCACATAGCTATGTTCAATGCGGGGTGGCGGGCTTCGGCATCATTCAGGCTCTGGGCATTTCAGTCAGCCATTACCTTGAAAGCGGCGACCTTGTGGAAATTCTCGCGCCTTACCGTCCCGCCCCCAGACCGGTGACGCTGCTGTACCCCAGCCGCACGCACATAGCGCCGCAAGTGCAGGCGTTTACGCAGTGGCTGCTGACGCGTTTTCCACAGCTTCACGCAGCGTGGCTGGCGCCTTAGACGCCGTTCAGCTCACAAACCCCCCCTGCGTACCAAGGGTTTTATCAATAACGCAAACCACTGCCGGCCAACATTGCCGGTGGCTGAGCGACCGCTGCGCGAGGGGTTTCGGCAGGGCCGTTGGTATAGAGGTCGGCGGCGTGGGCAGCCACCCCTAATGGCTCACAAATGCCACCACCCGCGCCAACATCTGATCACACGCCGCCAACTGTTCCAGGCTGATGAACTCATCCGGCTTGTGCCCCTGCTCCATGCTGCCCGGCCCGCAGACCACGGTGGGAATGCCCGCCTGGTCGAACAGCCCGCCTTCGCTGCCGAAGGCGACCGTGCCGAAGTCCTGCGAGCCGCAGAACTGAGCGACCCATTCGGCGGCCTGGCTTTCGACCGACGTGGCCAAGCCAGGGTAGCTGGATAACTCGCTGAATTGGATCGCGCACTGCGCGCTCACCGCCTGCATCGCCGGCAGCAAGGTGTGCTCGGCGTAGTCGCGCAGTTGGTGCGCAACCTGCCATGGGTCCTGGGCCGGCAGCGAGCGCACTTCAAAATCGAAACTGCAATTTTGCGGCACGATATTCAAGGCCTTGCCGCCGGCAATCACACCGGTTTGCACCGTGGAAAATGGCGGGTCAAAGCGTGCGTTCAGATGCTGCGGCGCCTTGAGTGTTTCGCCCAGCCGCACCAGCTCGCTGATCAACTGCGCCGCGTATTCGATGGCGTTGACGCCCGACGGCGCATACGCCGAATGGCACGCCGCGCCGTGCACTTCGCAGCGCATCGCCAACTTGCCTTTGTGGCCCAGCACCGGCTTGAGTTCGGTGGGCTCGCCGATCACACACAGCAGCGGCTTGACCGGGTGCGCGTGAAACCTTTCGATCAGCGAGCGCACGCCGAGGCAACCGACTTCTTCGTCGTAAGACAGCGCGATATGCACCGGCATGCGCAACGGCGCCGCGACCAATGCCGGCACGCTGGCCAGCACACAGGCGATATAGCCCTTCATGTCCGCCGTGCCACGGCCGTACAGCTTGCCGTCTTTTTCGGTCAACTCGAACGGCGCCACGCTCCAGCGCTGGCCGTCCACCGGCACCACGTCGGTGTGGCCGGACAACACGATGCCGGGCACGTCGGCCGGGCCAAGGGTCGCCAGCAGGTTGGCCTTGCTTTTGTGTTCGTTGAACACCAGTTCGCAGGCCACGCCGTGGCGTTGCAGGTAAGTGCGCACGAAGTCGATCAAGGCAAGGTTGGACTCGCGGCTGGTGGTGTCAAAGCGCACCAGTTGCGCGAGCAGGTCACGGCTGGTGCTCATCGCTCGTCTCCCGGCACGGCATAGCCCGGCGCCTGTTGCGGGTTGAGGGCGCGGTCGATGTAGTCCTGCAATTGCCCGCGATACGCCTGCCAGAGCTGGTCGAGGGCGCCGATCGGGTCTTCGTCGGCCCAGTCCACCCGCAGGTTGACGATCGGCCACAGCAAGTCGTCGACCACCATCAACGCCGCCGAATGCACCGGCCCCGCTTCGCCGCCCTTGGCCTGGCCGGCGTGCATCGCCGCCAGCAACCGGTCGGCAAGCGGCCCGGAGGCATTTTCAAACGCGCGCACCATGGCCGCGACTACCTCCGCGTTAGCCAACATGTTGCCCGCGGCCACGCATTGCTCGCCGCTTACCGCCGCGTAGATGCCGAGGGTCTGCGCGCCACTGAAATGCGCGGTGCGGCCCGCGCAATCAATCACCGCCACCTGGCGATAGTCACGGTGTGGCTCGTCGGCGAGCACCGCCGCCAAGGCGGCACTCGCCGCCACGCCCTGCTCCAGCACGTCCAACACCTGCGGCCCCAGGCTCGGCAAGGTGATGTTCTGCGAGGCCACCGCGCCCACGCCGGGCCGCAGCCACGGGCAGCGCGCGCCGACGGCAATGCTGGAAGAGCTGATGGCGATGCCCAACTGGCCTGTTTCGGCGCAGCGAGCGACAACGGAAAACGTCATAAAAAGCCCTCAGTCGAGCACCGACGGGTCGGCGTCGATCATCAATTGCTTCATTTCTTCGAAATGCTGGCGCGAGAAATCCGCAATGCCTTCCCAGCCCCGCGCAGTTTTCTCCGCCACTTCATCCGACAGCACGCGCAGCGGCTGCCCGGTGGACCACGCCGTCACCAGGATCTGGCAGGCGCGCTCCAGGGTCCAAATGTCGTCAAAGGCTTCGCCAATGGAAACGCCGGTCACCATCACGCCGTGGTTGCCCATCAACAGGCGGCTTTTGCCGTCGAGCAAGCCGGCCAGGCGCGCGCCTTCGGCCTCGGTGTCGGCCATGCCGCCGTAGAGTTCATCCACCGCCACGCGGTTGAAGTAGCGCGCGGTGTTCTGGTCGATCGGCGGGATATGCGGCGTGGCCAGGCACGCCACTGCCGTGGTGTAGATGGGGTGCAAGTGCAGCACGGCGCGGGTTTGCGGCAACAGGCCGTGGATCTGCCCGTGGATCGCCCAGGCGGTGGAATCCACCTGCGGATGATCGGCACTGGCCGGGTCGTCGGCGTTCAACAGCAGCAAGTCACTCGCTCGAATACGCGAAAAATGCTTCCACTTGGGGTTGAGCAAAAACTGTTTGCCATCGGCCGACACAGCAGCGCTGAGGTGGTTGGCCACCGCCTCGTGCATGCCCACGTGGGCGATGATGCGAAAGGTCGCCGCCAAATCAATGCGCGCCTGTTCTTCAAGGGATAACGCCATGAATCGGTCTCCGCAGGGCGCGGGGC
>NZ_JBARTQ010000596.1:0-1912 GCF_049645325.1 Pseudomonas sp.
GCCCCGCGCCATGGATGGCGCGTGGCGGCGGCCCACGGATTCAAGCCTGCGTGCGGGCATGCCGAGCCTAGGCGAGGCACCGAGTGGAGGGGCAAGAGCCCTTTGCTTACTTTGGGGCTTTTCCAAAGTGAGTCGCCGTAAGGGCGAAACCCTAATAAGCCATCACCCAAACAACGGATATGCCCCCAAAAAAGCCCTGTCACCCAACCGTCACCATAACTTCATGGCGCTGACACCGAGCCTACATAGCCTGACTCTGGACAAACAAGTCGACCGGCCGGTACGTGGCCGGCACTCGGAGACTCGCCATGACTCAGATCGCCCGCATCAGCGACACCGGCAATGAACGCCGTCTGCAAGCCGAACGCCTGATTGGCGCGCAAGCTCTGCAGGAAGCCCAGGCCCTGCGGTTCAACGTGTTCAGCGGCGAGTTCAACGCCAAGCTGAAAGGCGCAGAACTGGGCCTGGACATGGATGACTATGATGTCCACTGCAGCCACATCGGCGTGCGGGATTTGAACAGCGGTCGACTGGTCGCCACCACCCGTTTGCTCGACCACCAGGCTGCCAGCACCCTGGGCCGGTTCTACAGCGAAGAAGAATTCAGCCTGCACGGTTTGCTGCACCTGCAAGGCCCGATCCTGGAAATCGGCCGCACCTGTGTCGACCCGGCCTACCGCAACGGCGGCACCATCGCCGTGTTGTGGGGCGAGCTGGCCGAAGTCCTCAACCAAGGCGGCTACAGCTATTTGATGGGCTGCGCGAGCATCCCGATGCACGACGGCGGCATCCAGGCCCACGCGATCATGCAGCGCCTGCGCGAACGCTACCTGTGCAACGAACACCTGCGCGCCGAACCGAAAAAACCCCTGCCGGCGCTGGACCTGCCGTCCAACGTCATCGCCGAAATGCCGCCCTTGCTCAAAGCCTATATGCGCCTCGGCGCGAAGATCTGCGGCGAACCGTGCTGGGATGAAGACTTCCAGGTCGCCGACGTGTTTATCCTGCTCAAGCGCGACGAGCTGTGCCCGCGTTACGCCCGCCACTTCAAGGCGGCCATGTGATGAGCCGCCTGCGGGTGTACGGGCGCATTGCCCGCGTGCTGTTGGTGGTGGCGCTGGGCTTGAGCATGGCCAGTGTGTTCGGGGTGTTTGAGCGAATGGGCGTGGCCAACTCGATGGTGCGACGCCAGCGCTGGTCGCGGTTTTTCATGGCGCGGCTGACCCATGCCCTGCCCTTTCGCGTGACGGTGCACGGCGAGTTGCCGACGCAGCCGATGCTGTGGGTGAGCAATCACGTGTCCTGGACCGACATTCCGCTGCTGGGCGCGGTGGCGCCGATGTCGTTTCTGTCCAAGGCTGAAGTGCGCACCTGGCCGGTCGCCGGCTGGTTGGCGGCCAAGGCCGGCAGTTTGTTTATCCGCCGTGGCTCGGGTGACAGCCAGTTGATCCGCAAACAAATGACCCGCCACCTTGAACAACAGCACCCGCTGCTGATGTTCCCGGAAGGCACCACCACCGATGGGCGCAGCCTGCGTACGTTTCACGGCCGCTTGCTGGCCAGTGCGATCGATGCCGACGTGTCATTGCAACCGGTGGCGATTCGTTATCTGCGGGATGGGCAAGTGGACCCGCTGGCACCGTTTATTGGCGATGATGATTTGCTCTCGCACCTGATGCGCCTGTTTGGCAATGATCAGGGCGACGTGGAGATTCATGTGCTCAAGCCGATTGCCTGTGCGGGGCAGGAACGCGCGGCGCTGGCGTACCAGGCGCAGCAGGCGGTGCAGAAGGCGTTGTTTGGGCCGTTGCCGGAAGCAGAACAGGTAGATGCACGGCCGGCATTCGCCGCTTGAATTAAGTGAACACCGATCAAAATGTGGGAGCTGGCTTGCCTGCGATAGCGGTGGGTC
>NZ_JBARTQ010000597.1:0-1683 GCF_049645325.1 Pseudomonas sp.
CAACTGGGTGATGGGAGAGGCCAGCGACCTCAGTACCGTGGATTTGCGTCGGTTGATGACTGAGCTGCAACAGCGCTATTTCAGCGAGTATGCCGATGCCTGGAGCGCCGCCCTCAGCCAAATTGGCCTGCGGCAAACCGACAACCTCAAGCAGGATGCCGAACAGCTCGCGAACCTGACCTCCGCCCAGTCGCCGTTGATGCAGTTATTGCTGCTGGTGGGTGAAAACACTCGCTTGTTGCCCGCCCATGAGCGGTTAGGCAAAGCGGTTCAACAGGCAGGCGAATTGGGCGTGATCGCTCAGTTGGCGGTGGCAGAGGTACAAACGGCGGCATTTCCCGATTCTGCACGCCGCGCGCTGCAACGACGTTTCGAGCCCTTGCACCAGTTGCTGGACGAACAGCAGAACCCGAGTGTCGAGTTGACCCAGGCGCTGCGGCTGCTCGACGAATTGCATTTGCAACTGGCGGCGCTGAACCGCGAGGGCGCGCCGGAGCAGGCGGCTTTCCAGCGGGTAAAACGGCGAATGGAGGGGCAGCAGGATGTGCTGGGCAATCTGCGTGACGCCGCGGCACGGTTACCGATGCCACTCGCCGGCTGGTTTGAAGGGGTGGCTGACGACAGTTGGCGCCATTTGATGGAGGGGGCCTATGTGCACGTCAATCAACGTTATCAAAGTGAGGTATATGGCCTTTACGCCAAGGCGATTCGCCAGCGTTATCCGTTCAATGCCCATGCCACCAGTGATGTCGGCTTGAGCGACTTTCAAGAGTTTTTCAAGCCTCAAGGAGTCATGGCACGCTTTTACGAGGGCTACCTGAAACCGTTTATCAGCGTCGATGGCAATCGCTACAAGCTGCGTGGTCTGGATGGCAATGCCTTGGCCGTCAATCGTTCGTTGCTGGAACAGCTGACGAAAGCCCAGGTCATCCGGCGCAGCTTTTTTGCCGAGGAACAGGGCGAGTTATCGGTTCGATTCACTGTGGCCCCCTACAGCCTGGATCAATCGGTCAGTCGTGCGACCTTGCGCCTGGGTGAAAAGCAATTGGAGTATCGCCATGGTCCGATCGTACCCATGGCGTTTCAATGGCCGATGGAAGCGGACAATGGTCGCAGCAGTCTGATACTGGACCGGGGCACAGAGCAGCGGCCACTGGGTATCGAGAAAAATAGCGGGGCCTGGTCGTTGTTCAGGTTTTTTGACCTGTTGCAGAAGGAGCCGGCGAGCGGCCGTAACGCGCAGATATTCAAGGCGGACCTCGCCGGTTTACGCGCCAATTACCTGCTGACGAGTCAACGCACCCCCAACCCATTTGAAATGGACGCGTGGCGCACCTTCCGATTGCCGGAGCAACTGTGAGTCACATGCCTGTTCAATGGCGCAGTGCCGGGCGTACGCAGCAGGGCCAAGCCAGGCGCCGCAATGAGGACGCGTACCTCGACTGCCCGCAGCAAGGCTGTTGGGCGGTGGCCGACGGCATGGGCGGTCATCCGGATGGGGATGTGGCCAGTCAATGGGTGATCAGCAGCCTCGCATCATTGCCCCCGGTTGGAAACCTTGAGCAACGCGTTCGCGCGGTTCGGCAGCGCTTGCAAGGCCTTAACCACCACTTGGCGCGCGAGCATCGTGCGCCAAGCGTCGACGCCGCGATGGGCAGCACCGTCGTGGCACTGCTGCTTGAG
>NZ_JBARTQ010000598.1:0-5839 GCF_049645325.1 Pseudomonas sp.
CATCGCAGGCAAGCCAGCTCCCACATCAGGTCAGCTGTACCTATTAGAAGTTGGCGCGCAGCGCCTCAAGCCCACCGCTGTAGACGCCGGTGAACAACTCTTCCACCGCCGCGTCCGTGGTCCCGGCTGCCGGGGTAAACACGCCGGACCAGGTGACTTTCGCCGACGAATCGGTCAACGCCTCAACCTGCAACGTCGCCAGGTAAGCACTCACCGGAAACGGCGACTGTTCGATGGTGTAGCTGTAAGTGCGCGCCACGTTATCGAAGGTCTGCAAGCGCTCGACCACCACACCGCCATCCGCCGTCTGCAGGTGACGCACACGCCCGCCGTCGCTTGGTTCGCTCTTGGCGATAAACGGCAGCCAGTCCGGCAGGCTGTTGAAGCCGCCGATCAATTGCCAGACTTGGTCGGCCGGAACCGGAATTTCAATTACAGAAGAAGCTGTCGCCACAATAATTACTCCAGAAAATGAAAAAGATTTCAGATCGCCATGCTGTCGACAACACCACCGTCGACCCGCAACGCGGCGCCCGTGGTTGCAGAAGACAAGGGTGAAGCAATGTACGCCACCAGGTTCGCCACTTCATCCACATTTGCCGCGCGCTGGATGATCGACGTAGGCCGCGCATTGCGTACAAACACGTCCGCCTCGTCCCGCGCGCTGCGCCCGGATTTAGCCGTGGCGTCCTTGAGCATCTGCTCCAGGCCGTCGGTAAAGGTCGGCCCCGGCAGTACGGCATTGACCGTCACACCGGTGCCCGCCAACCGCTTGGCCAGGCCGTGGGACACCGCCAGGTTGGCGCTCTTGGTCACGCCGTAGTTGATCATGTCCGCCGGCGTCGCCACGCCGGATTCCGACGACAGGAAGATCACCCGCCCCCAGCCCTGCTCAACCATGCCCGGCACATAGTGCCGCGCCAGACGCACGCCGGAGATCACATTGACCTCGTAGAAGCGCGTCCACTCACTGTCGGGCGCTTCGAAGAAATCCACATCGTTGAAGATGCCCAGGTTGTTGACCAGGATGTCGGCGCGCGGTTCGGCGGCGAAGAGCTTTTCAGCGCCTTGCGCCGTGCCGAGGTCCGCCACCAGCCCGCGCAGTTCAGCACCGGGAACTGCCTGGCGAATGCTCGCCAAGGCCTCATCCACTTTGCCCGCTTCACGCCCGATCACCACCACGGTGGCGCCGGATTGCGCCAGGGCCTGGCTGATGCCCAGGCCGATACCGGCGGTGCTGCCGCTGACGATGGCTACTTTGCCGCTTACATCAATTTTCATACGGTGAACTCCTGAAATTAAAGCGGCAGTGGTGCACGGTCCGAAATCAATCGGGCGTCGCGCAGGGCCTGCCAGAAGGCTGCCGGAATATTCTCTGACAACGCCGCAACGTCTTCGGCAATCCGCCCCGGACGACTGGCACCCGGAATGACCGCGGCCACGGCCGGATGTGCCAGGGAAAACTGCAGGGCGGCGGCTTTCACGCTGACGCCGAACGCCTGGGCAATCGCCTTGATCTGCTCAACCTTGTGGATGATCGCCGGGCTGGCTTTCTGGTATTCGAAGTGTGCACCGCCGGCCAAAATGCCCGAGCTGTAAGGGCCGCCGACAACGATCTCGACGTTTTGCGCCAGGGCGGCGTCCATCAAGCGTTGCAGGGCGCGGTCGTGGTCCAGCAGCGTGTAGCGGCCGGCCAGCAGGAAGCCGTCGGGCTGGGCTTCGGTCAGGTCCAGCGTCAGCTCGCAGGGTTCAACGCGGTTCACGCCCAGGCCCCAGGCCTTGATCACGCCTTCTTCACGCAGGCGGGTCAGCACTTTGAAGGCACCGGTGCGCGCCTGGTTGAAGTAGTCGAGCCACTGGTCGCCGTAGAAGTCCTGGGCAATGTCGTGAATCCAGACGATGTCCAGGCGATCGGTTTGCAAGCGTTCCAGGCTGTCTTCAATGGAGCGCAAGGTGGCGTCGGCGCTGTAGTCGTTGAGCATCTTGTTGGGGCGGCCGTGTTCGAATACGCCGCTTTTTTCGCCGAGGTCACGGGCGCTTTCTTCGACTTCGTCGAGGATCACCCGGCCGACCTTGGTGCTGAGCACAAAGTCATCGCGGTTGTACTGCGACAGGGCCTGGCCCAAGCGAATTTCCGAGAGGCCCGAACCGTAGAACGGCGCGGTGTCGAAGTAACGCACGCCCTGGTTCCAGGCAGCCTCAACGGTGGCCTGGGCTTCTTCTTCAGGAATGGCGCGGAACATGTTGCCCAGGGGGGCGGTGCCGAAGCCGAGTGGGCCGTGCAGTTTGTCTTTCAAGCTCATGGTTGGATCCTCAAAGGTTGTTGTAACCGTTGAGCAGAGATTAGATTGCGCAGGTCGGACCGTCCAAGACATACTACGACCAACTTGAGTCCCAGCAGGTCTGACATGATCGATCTACGCCAACTGCGCTACTTTGAAGTCGTCGCCGAAGAAGAACACGTCGGCCGCGCGGCCGAACGGCTGCACATTTCCCAATCGCCCCTGAGCCGGCAAATCGCCCAGCTCGAAGAGCGGCTGGGCCTGACCCTGTTCGAACGCAGCCAGCAGCGCATCCGCCTGACCCGCGACGGCCAAACCTTCCTCGCTGAAACCAAGGCGTTGCTGACCCACGCCAACCGCCTGGAATCCCTCGGCAAGCGCCTCGGCCGGGGCGAAGAAGGCGGGCTGTGCATCGGCTATATCGAGAACGCCATGCACGCCGGCGTGCTGCCCAATGCCCTGCGCGTGCTGCGTGACGACCGCCCCACCGTGCATATCAAACTGTATAACCTGGCGTCCCTTGAACAACTCGAAGGCCTGCGCCAACGCAGCCTGGACATCGCGCTGGTCAGCGAACCGCCGGCCGCCGATGACCCGGACCTGACCGCGTTGCAAGTGCTGGACGACCCGATGCTGTTGGCCCTGCCCGAGCATCATCCCTTGGCGCGTCAAAGCGAGCTGTTGCCCGAGCATCTGGCCGACCAGGAGTGGATTGGCGTGCAGCGTAAACCCGGCGCAAACCCTGCCGATGACTTTGTTGCCGCGTGCATTCGCGCCGGCTTTACCCCGCAGATCCCCATGGAAGCCAGCGAGCCGTTTACCGCCCTGGGCCTGGTCGCATCGGGACTGGGCGTGGCCATGGTGCAAAAAGGCCTGAGCCGCAACGCGCCGCCCGGCGTGGTGTTGCGTGAGCTGCCGTGGATGACCTACACCACCCCGTTGTGGGCGGCATGGCACCGGGTCAACCTGCGGCCATTGGTCGAAACCTTCCGCAAAGTGCTCACCGAACCGGAAGCCTGACAAAGATCAAAAAAATGTGGGAGCGGGCTTGCCCGCGATTACGGTGCATCAGTCGCCTTTTCAGTGACTGATACACCGCTATCGCGGGCAAGCCCGCTCCCACCTTTGGATTGAGGTACGTCGGTTAGAGCAGCTCCCGCAGGCGATACCACAGCATCCCCAGCGCCAGCAGTGGCGAGCGCAACGCCTTGCCGCCCGGGAAGGTCATGTGCGGCACCTGGCTGAAAATATCCAGGCCACGGCTTTGCCCCAGGTGAATGCCTTCGGCCAGCAGCTTTGCGCACCAATGGGTCACGTTCAGCCCATGACCGGAATAGCCCTGGGCGTAGAACACATTCGGGCAGTGCTTGAGCCGCCCGACCTGGGGAAAGCGGTTGGCGGTGATGCCGATTTTGCCGCCCCACTGGAACTCGATCGCGGTGTTCGCCAACTGCGGGAACACCTTGAGCAGCTTGGGTTGCATGTAGGCGGCGATATCCGCCGGATCGCGTCCCGAATAATGGCAGGCGCCGCCGAACAACAGGCGGCGGTCAGCAGAAAGCCGGTAGTAATCCAGGCCGACTTTCTGGTCACACAACGCCAGGTTTTGCGGGATCAACTCACCCGCCAGCGCCACCGACAACGGCTCGGTGGCGATGATGTAACTGCCCGCCGGCAGCACCTTGCCGCTCAGGCGTGGCTCCAACTCTTCGAGGTGCGCATTGCAGGCCAGCACCAGGTTGGCGGCACGCACTGTGCCCCCGGCGCAACGCACTTGCACGCTGTCGCCGTGGATCAGTTCGAGCACTTCGGTTTGTTCAAAGATCCGCACGCCCAGGGTCTCGGCGACCTGCGCTTCACCCAGCACCAGGTTCAGCGGGTGCAGGTGCCCGGAGCCCATGTCCACCAAGCCGCCGGCGTAAACCGTCGAGCCGACGACGTGCTGCATATCCTGCGGGCCGACCAGCCGGGTTTCATGGGCATACCCCATGGCCGCCAGGCTCTGCTGCTCGCCCTTGAACGCCGCGAACTGGGCCGGCGTGTTGGCCAATTCGCAAAAGCCCCAGCGCAGGTCGCAGTCGATGGCGTGCTCGCGAATGCGCTCGCCCACCAGCGCCACCGACTCGATCCCGGCGCGCTCCAGGTAACGCACGCCCTCCTCACCCACATACTTACTGAAGCCCGACACGTCGTGGCCGATCCCGCGAATCAACTGCCCGCCGTTGCGCCCGCTGGCGCCCCAGCCGATGCGCCGGGCCTCCAGCAGAATCACCGAGAGGCCGCGCTGGGCCAACTCGATGGCAGTGTTGACGCCGGTGAACCCGCCGCCGATCACGCACACATCGGCTGTCAAGTCGGCGCCCAGTGACGGGCGCGCAGGCATGGCATTGGCCGAGGCCCGGTAATAGGACCGCGCGTGGTCTTGGGACTGAATCATTTGTTGGTCTTCACTTTGCTCCAGGCGCGGGTCATCAGGCGCATGGTCGCCGGTGTCGGCGTGGTGGAAATGTAGAGTTTGTCGAGCACTTCCTGGGACGGGTACACCTCAGGGTTGTTCACCAGTTCCGGCGCCATGAACGGCTTGGCCGCCGGGTTGGCGTTGGCATAGCCCACCGAGGCGCTGACCTTGGCGATTACCTCAGGGTCGAGCAAGTAGTTGATAAAGGCGTGGGCCTCTTTCGGGTTACTGGCGTCGGCGGGGATCGCCAGCAGGTCGAACCACAGGTTGGAGCCTTCCTTGGGAATCGAGTACGCGATATTCACGCCATTCTTGGCTTCCTTGGCGCGGTTGGCGGCCTGGAACACGTCGCCGGAATAACCGAAGGCCACGCAGATATCACCGTTGGCCAGGTCCGAAATGTACTTGGAGGAATGGAAATAAGTGATGTACGGCCGCAGCGTCAGCAGCTTGGCTTCCGCCTGTTTGTAGTCCTCGGGGTTTTCGCTGCGCGGGTCCTTGCCCATGTAGTTGAGGATGGCCGGGAACAGCTCATCCGCCGAATCCAGGAAGGCGACGCCGCACTCGTGCAGCTTCTTGATGTTCTCCGGTTCGAACAGCACCGCCCACGAATCGATATGGTCGATGCCCAGCACTTGCTTGACCTTGTCGACGTTATAGCCGATGCCATTGGTGCCCCACAGGTACGGCACCGAGTGCGCGTTGCCCGGGTCGTTTTTCTCCAGCAGCTTGAGCAGTTTGGGGTCGAGGTTCTTGAAGTTCGGCAGCTGCGAACGGTCCAGTTTCAAGAACGCGCCGGCTTTTACCTGGCGCGCCAGGAAGTGGTTGGACGGCACCACCACGTCGTAGCCGGTGCGCCCGGCGAGCAACTTGCCTTCCAGGGTTTCGTTGGAGTCGAACACGTCGTAGATCACCTTGATCCCGGTCTTGGCCTGGAAATCGGCCAAGGTGGTCTCGCCGATATAGTCGGTCCAGTTATAGACGCTGACCGTCTGCGCGGCCTGGCTGGTGCTGCTGAACGCTGCGACAAGAGCCAGCGGGAGAAGCTTTTTCACAAGACGCATATCGACACCCCTTTTTTGCATAGTTAATGGTGAGT
>NZ_JBARTQ010000599.1:0-7030 GCF_049645325.1 Pseudomonas sp.
ACCGCGGTGTCTCTGTTACACCGAGGTATTCGCATCGCAGGCAAGCCAGCTCCCACAGTTGATTGGGTTCTCAACTCAGAATAATAGTGGTTTGTTAGGTCTCATCGGAGTCTGGCAATGGCCTTACGCGAAGCATGTTTGTGGGAACAGCTCACCCCTGGCCGGCCGGATCGTGCCGCGCTCAAGGGCGAGGTCAAGGTGGATGTGTGCGTGATCGGCGCCGGGATCACCGGGCTGTCGGCAGCTATCCATTTGTTGGAGCAAGGCAAAAGCGTGGCCGTGCTGGAGGCCCATCGCACCGGCCATGGCGGGTCGGGGCGTAACGTCGGGTTGGTCAACGCTGGCCTGTGGATTCCACCGGACGACATCGAAGCCGGTTTCGGCGAGGCGGTGGGCAGTCAGCTCAACCGCATGTTGGGCGCGGCACCCTCCCTGGTGTTCAGCCTGATCGACAAATACAACATCGAATGCCAATTGCGCCGCGAAGGCACCCTGCACATGGCGCACAACGCCCGGGGCGAGGCGGATTTGCGCAGCCGTGAAGAACAATGGAAGCGCCGTGGCGCGCCGGTCGAGTTGTTGACCGGCCAAGCGTGCGAGCAAGCCACCGGCACTAAAAAGATCGCTGCCGCGTTGCTCGACCGGCGTGCCGGTACCTTGAACCCGATGGCCTACACCAGTGGCTTGGCAAATGCGGCGGTCGGGCTGGGCGGTCAGTTATTTGACCATTCCCCGGTTACCCAGCTTGAACGCCAAGGCGCCCTTTGGTCGGTACAAACCGCCCAGGGTTCGGTGCAGGCAGCACAAGTGGTGATCGCCTCGAATGCCTACACCGAAGGCGAATGGACCGAGCTGCGGCGTAATTTCTTCCCGGGTTACTACTATCAGGTCGCGTCCGCCCCGCTGACCGACGAAGCCGCCCAACAGATCCTTCCGGGAGGGCAGGGCTCGTGGGACACGCGCCAGGTCCTCAGCAGTATCCGCCGAGACGCTGACGGGCGGTTGTTGCTTGGCAGTTTGGGCAACGGCAACCAGAAACCCGCGTGGTTCCTCAAGGCGTGGGCCGATCGGGTGCAGCAACACTACTTCCCGTACCTCAAAGCGGTGCAGTGGGAATGCACCTGGACTGGCTGCATCGCCTTCACCCCTGACCACTTGATGCGCCTGTTCGAACCTGCCCCGGGCCTGGTGGCGGTCACCGGCTACAACGGGCGCGGTGTGACCACTGGCAGCGTGGTGGGCAAGGCGTTTGCCGACTATTTGTGTCACCAGAATCCCCAGGCGCTGCCGATTCCGTTTACGCCGATGCAGCCGCTGGCCGGAGTGGGCCTGCGCAGCTGCTTATATGAGGCGGGATTCTCGCTGTATCACGCCGGGCAATGCCTGAGGATCGTGATCTGATCAGCGAAATACCGCTCAGAAGCCTGCATTTTCTTAGCAGGCTACTAATCTGTATTGGTGCAAGTCGTAGCAATCACGCACTGTAAATGTGCAGTTCCGTTACGCCCATTGTTACAGGTGTAGGAACGTTCGTTTATTCGCCTGGTTGCAGGTGTGACCTGCCTGGGTTGTACTTTTTGGGTCCATCGGTTGCACCTCTTGGCGCTAGACGGTTGCACGTGCTGGCGCGAGGTGCCGAAACGCCTGTAATAACAATGACACCGTGTCTTTTTGAAGAATAAAAACGTAATGGCACGCGCCTTGCTCTTGGCTTTCCCTGAAAGTTTCAGTTGAAGGTTTACAGCGAATTCGTAGTGCCAATAAACAAAAACCTCGGAGCACCACTCATGTCCCAGACGTTTTACAAGAAAGGTTTTCTGGCCCTCGCCGTTGCAGCGGCGCTGGGTGTTTCTGCGTTTGTTCAAGCTGATGTGAAGATTGGCGTGGCAGGCCCGATGACGGGCGCCAACGCAGCTTTCGGTGAGCAGTACATGAAGGGTGCCCAAGCGGCAGCCGATGTCATCAACAAGGCCGGTGGCATCAACGGCGAGCAGATCAAACTGGTAGCCGGCGACGACGCCTGTGAACCCAAGCAAGCTGTAGCGGTGGCTAACCGCCTGGCAGACCAGGACAAGGTGATCGGCGTGGTCGGGCACTTCTGCTCCTCCAACACCATCCCGGCTTCCGAGGTGTATGCCGATGCCGGCATCATCATGATTACCCCAGGCTCCACCAACCCACAGGTCACCGAGCGCGGCTTGTCGGCAGTGTTCCGCATGTGCGGGCGTGATGACCAGCAAGGCATCGTGGCCGGCGACTACATCGTCGACGTGCTCAAGGGCAAGAAAGTCGCGGTCATCAACGACAAAGACACCTACGGCAAAGGCCTGGCTGACGCGACTGCCCAGCAGTTGACCAAGCGTGGCGTCAAGCCGGTGCTGGAAGAAGGCCTGACCCGTGGCGAGAAAGACTTCAGCGCCCTGGTCACCAAAATCCGCTCCACCGGTGCTGACGTCGTGTACTTCGGCGGCCTGCACCCGGAAGCCGGTCCTCTGGTTCGCCAGATTCGTGAAGCCGGCCTCAAAGACGTCAAGTTCATGTCCGATGACGGTGTTGTCACCGATGAACTGGTGGCCACCGCTGGCGGCAAACAGTACGTCGATGGCGTCTACATGACCTTCGGCGCTGACCCGCGCCTGCTGCCGGACAGCAAGACCGTGGTGGAAGAGTTCCGCAAAAATGGCACCGAGCCAGAAGGCTACACCCTGTACGCCTACGCTTCGGTCCAGGCCCTGGCTGCCGGCTTCAACGGTTCCAAGTCCAACAAAGGCGAAGACGCTGCCAAATGGCTGAAATCGCACCCTGTGAAAACCGTGATGGGCGAGAAGAATTGGG
Source organism: Pseudomonas sp. (assembly GCF_049645325.1). Classification (GTDB taxonomy): domain Bacteria; phylum Pseudomonadota; class Gammaproteobacteria; order Pseudomonadales; family Pseudomonadaceae; genus Aquipseudomonas. Next base: position 2,836 of record NZ_JBARTQ010000599.1, read on the forward strand.
ACACCAAGGGTGACCTGAAAGTCTCCGACTACGTGGTTTACCAGTGGGACAAAGACGGCAAATACCACCAGTTGGATAAGCAGAAGTAATAGCGCGATTTAACCGGCCCCACTGAGCCCTGTGAGCACCGGGCTTGTGTGGGAGCTGGCTTGCCTGCGATGGCATCGCCTGGGTATGACGGACATACCGAGGTGTCTGCATCGCAGGCAAGCCAGCTCCCACCTGAGCCCGGCTCCTTCAGTGGGACGGCGTTGTCCGCTCCATTGCATCTAGCGACAGATCAGTCTTTTCCTCCAGAAGGGCCGCACACTCACAGGTGTGCAGGTTCTCACCGCGTGAGAGTGCGTTATGGATGGTATTTTCCTGCAGCAACTGGTCAACGGCCTGACCCTCGGGTCGGTCTACGGCCTGATCGCCATCGGCTACACAATGGTCTATGGCATCATTGGCATGATCAACTTCGCCCATGGCGAGGTTTATATGATTTCCGCTTACCTCGCGGCGATCAGTCTGGCACTGCTGGCTTACTTCGGCATCGAATCCTTCCCGCTGCTCATTCTCGGCACCCTGATCTTCACCGTGGTCGTCACCGGCGTTTACGGATGGGTCATCGAGCGTGTCGCCTACAAACCCCTGCGTAACTCCACCCGACTGGCCCCGCTGATCAGCGCCATCGGGATCTCGCTGATCCTGCAGAACTACGCCCAGATTGCACAGGGCGCCAAGCAACAAGGTATTCCCACCCTGCTGGCCGGGGCCTGGCGTGTCGATATCGGCACCGGGTTCGTCCAGTTGACGTACACCAAGGTCTTCATCCTGGTCGCTGCCTTCGCGGGCATGGGCCTGCTGACCTACATCATCAAATACACCAAGCTCGGCCGCATGTGCCGCGCCACCCAGCAAGACCGCAAGATGGCGTCCATCCTCGGCATCAACACCGACCGGGTGATCTCCTACGTATTCGTGATTGGCGCTGCCATGGCTGCCCTGGCGGGCGTGCTCATCACCCTCAACTACGGCACCTTCGACTTCTATGCCGGCTTCATCATCGGCATCAAGGCGTTCACCGCAGCGGTACTCGGCGGCATCGGCTCCCTGCCTGGAGCAATGCTGGGCGGGATCATCCTGGGTATCTCCGAGTCGCTGTTCTCGGGGTTGATCAACTCTGACTACAAAGACGTGTTCAGTTTCTCCCTGCTGGTGGTGATTCTTATCTTCCGTCCCCAGGGCCTGCTGGGTCGCCCACTCGTGGCTAAGGTGTAAACATGTCTGCTGCCAAACCCATCGATATCAAGAAAAGTGTGGTCGATACGGTCCTCGCCGGGCTGATTTCCCTGATCGTGTTCGGTCCGATCGTCGGCGTGGTCCTCGACGGCTACGGCTTCAACCTGCAACCTGCCCGTGTGGCGACGTTGGTCGCCATCGTGATGGTCGGCCGCTTTGCCATGAGCCTGTTCCTGCAAACCCCCAAGGGCCTGAAAATCCTGCAAGGTTTCGAAAGCAGTGGTTCAGGCGTGCATGTACTGCCGCCGGACTACAAGTCGCGGCTGCGCTGGATCATCCCGGCGCTGATCGTGATTGCCATCGTGTTCCCGATCTTCGCCAACAAGTACCTGCTGACCGTGGTCATCCTCGGGCTGATCTACGTGCTGCTCGGCCTGGGCTTGAACATCGTGGTGGGCCTGGCCGGCCTGCTCGACCTGGGTTACGTGGCGTTCTACGCCATCGGCGCCTACGGCCTGGCGTTGGGTTATCAGTACCTGGGCCTGGGTTTCTGGACGGTGCTGCCGTTGGCGGCCATTTGTGCGGCGCTGGCGGGGTGCATACTCGGGTTCCCGGTGCTGCGAATGCACGGTGACTACCTGGCCATCGTGACCCTCGGCTTTGGTGAAATCATCCGCTTGGTGCTCAACAACTGGCTGTCGTTCACCGGCGGCCCGAACGGCATGCCGGTGCCTTCGCCGACCTTCCTCGGCCTGGAGTTCGGGCGCAAGGCCAAGGATGGCGGGATTCCGTTCCATGAGTTCTTCGGCATCGATTACAACCCCAACATCAAGTTCATGTTCATCTACATCGTGCTGTTCCTGGTGGTGCTGGCCGTGCTGTACATCAAGCACCGCCTGACCCGCATGCCGGTCGGCCGCGCCTGGGAAGCCTTGCGCGAAGATGAAATCGCCTGCCGTTCCATGGGCCTGAACCACGTACTGGTCAAGCTTTCGGCGTTCACCATCGGCGCGTCTACCGCCGGTTTGGCCGGGGTGTTCTTTGCCAGTTACCAGGGCTTCGTCAACCCGTCGTCGTTTACCTTCTTCGAGTCAGCGCTGATCCTCGCCATCGTGGTGTTGGGCGGCATGGGCTCGACGGTCGGCGTGGTGATCGCAGCCTTCGTCTTGACGGTTGCGCCGGAGTTGCTGCGCAGCTTCTCCGAATACCGCGTGCTGCTGTTTGGCGTGTTGATGGTGGTGATGATGATCTGGCGCCCACGCGGCCTGATCCGGATCAGCCGTACCGGTGTGACACCACGTAAAGGAGTGGCGCCATGAGCAAGGAAGTCGTCCTCTCTGTGGAACATTTGATGATGCACTTCGGTGGCATCAAGGCCTTGAGCGATGTGAGCCTCAAGGTCAAACGCAACTCGATCTTCGCCCTGATCGGTCCCAACGGTGCCGGCAAAACCACGGTGTTCAACTGCCTTACCGGCTTCTACAAAGCCAGTGGCGGCAAGATCGAACTCAACATACGCGGCAAGCAGACCAACGTGATCCAGTTGCTCGGCGAGCGCTTTAAAGCGGTGGATTTCGTTTCGCCGAAAAGCTTCTTCAGCCGGGTGTACTACAAGATGTTCGGCGGCACCCACTTGGTGAACCGTGCAGGCCTGGCGCGCACTTTCCAGAACATTCGCCTGTTCAAGGAAATGTCGGTGCTGGAAAACCTGCTGGTGGCCCAACACATGTGGGTCAACCGCAACATGCTCGCCGGCATCCTCAACACCAAGGGCTACCGCAAGGCCGAAAGCGATGCGCTCGACCATGCCTTCTACTGGCTGGAAGTGGTCGACCTGGTGGACTGCGCCAACCGCCTGGCCGGTGAGCTTTCCTACGGCCAGCAGCGCCGCCTGGAAATCGCCCGCGCCATGTGCACCCGGCCGCAGATCATCTGCCTGGACGAACCGGCAGCGGGCCTTAACCCGCAGGAAACCGAAGCCCTCAGCGCGATGATTCGCCTGCTGCGCGACGAACACGACCTTACGGTGGTGCTGATCGAACACGACATGGGCATGGTGATGAGTATTTCCGACCACATCGTGGTGCTCGACCACGGCAACGTCATCGCCGAAGGCGGGCCGGAGGCCATCCGCAACGACCCGAAAGTGATTGCCGCCTACCTGGGCGCAGACGAAGAGGAGCTGGTATGAGCGGACCCATCCTCGAAATGAAGGACCTGGACGTGTTCTACGGCCCGATCCAGGCCCTGAAAAAAGTCTCGCTGCACATCAACGAAGGCGAAACCGTCAGCTTGATCGGCTCCAACGGCGCGGGTAAATCCACGCTGCTGATGTCGATCTTCGGCCAGCCACGGGCCGAGTCGGGGCAGATTCTTTATAACGGCGTCGACATTACCCACAAGTCGTCCCACTACATCGCCTCCAACGGCATTGCGCAGTCGCCGGAAGGTCGGCGGGTGTTCCCCGACATGACCGTCGAGGAAAACCTGCTGATGGGCACCATTCCGATTGGCGACAAATTCGCCCAGGAAGACATGCAGCGCATGTTCGAGCTGTTCCCGCGGCTCAAGGAACGGCGCACCCAGCGTGCGATGACCATGTCCGGGGGGGAGCAGCAAATGCTCGCCATCGCCCGCGCGCTGATGAGCCGGCCCAAGCTGTTGCTGCTGGACGAACCGAGCCTGGGCCTGGCGCCGATCGTGGTGAAACAGATCTTCGCCACCCTGCGCGAGCTGGCGGCCACCGGCATGACTATCTTTTTGGTGGAACAGAACGCCAACCACGCGCTGCGCTTGTCGGACCGCGCGTATGTGATGGTCAACGGTGAGATTCGCCTGACCGGCACCGGTAAGGAATTGCTGGTGAACGAGGAAGTGCGCAACGCCTACCTTGGCGGGCACTGATCTGCAGGCTTGATGCAGTAAACCCTGTGGGAACCGGCTCTATGTGGGAGCTGGCTTGCCTGCGATG
>NZ_JBARTQ010000600.1:0-41666 GCF_049645325.1 Pseudomonas sp.
CAACTTCCCCCGCCACACGAGAAACATTCGCTTAAACCCTGCGCAAACAATATTCATTATCATTTAGCCCATGAAAACTTCTTTACAGCCTAAACAAAACATAATTGGTGAAAAGCCCGCTAATCCCCGCCCCACAAGGCCTACAGCCCCAAGAAGGTGCACTATGTGCTTATTCCACCGAATAATTTCGCTATCGGAATTTTACTTGCCCGGTGTTTAGCCATAAAATCACCGCGATTGATTGCAGTGCGACATATCGTCACTGCATCGTTACTTTTTCGAGCTCAGAGACCTTTGCTCTCTGTTAAGGATTTCCAGCATGACCGAAGCGACAGGACTCATGGCCCACAACTGGGGCTTTGCCATTTTCCTCCTCGGTGTTGTCGGCCTTTGCGCCTTCATGCTCGGCGTCTCCAGCCTCCTCGGGTCAAAAGCCTGGGGCCGCAGCAAAAATGAACCGTTCGAGTCCGGCATGCTGCCCACAGGTGGCGCCCGCTTGCGGCTCTCAGCCAAATTCTATCTGGTCGCGATGCTCTTCGTGATCTTCGATATCGAAGCCCTTTTTCTCTTTGCCTGGTCTTTGTCCGTCCGCGAAAGCGGCTGGACCGGATTCGTCGAAGCCCTCGTTTTCATAGCAATTCTGTTGGCAGGCCTTGTCTACCTATTCCGAGTGGGCGCCCTTGATTGGGCTCCGGAAGCTCGTCGTAAGCGGCAAGCGAAGCTGAAACAATGAGGCTTTGGCGATGCAATACAATCTCACCAGGATCGACCCGGATGCTCCTAACGATCAGTACCCAATCGGCGAACGGGAAACCGTCTCCGATCCGTTAGAAGATCAAGTCCACAAAAACATCTACATGGGCAAGCTGGAAGACGTGCTGAGTGGCGCGGTCAACTGGGGGCGTAAAAACTCCCTGTGGCCGTACAACTTCGGTCTTTCGTGCTGCTACGTGGAAATGACCACCGCCTTCACGGCGCCCCACGACATCGCGCGCTTTGGCGCCGAAGTTATCCGGGCATCACCGCGCCAGGCGGATTTCATGGTTATCGCCGGTACCTGCTTTATCAAGATGGCGCCGATCATCCAGCGTCTCTACGAGCAAATGCTCGAACCGAAGTGGGTTATCTCCATGGGTTCGTGCGCCAACTCCGGTGGCATGTACGACATCTACTCCGTCGTTCAAGGGGTGGACAAGTTCCTGCCCGTGGACGTCTACGTGCCTGGCTGCCCGCCCCGCCCTGAAGCATTTCTGCAAGGCTTGATGCTGTTGCAGGAATCGATTGGCAAGGAGCGTCGCCCACTGTCCTGGGTCGTCGGCGATCAAGGCGTGTACCGCGCCGAGATGCCGTCGCAAAAGGAACAGCGCCGCGAACAGCGAATCGCAGTCACCAACCTGCGCAGCCCCGACGAAGTCTGATCCAGCACCGCTTCTTATATAGAACGAACACCTGGTTTCATTCTTTACGTTGACCGAAAGCGATAAAAAACCATGACTACAGGCAGTGCTCTGTACATCCCGCCTTATAAGGCAGACGACCAGGATGTGGTCGTCGAACTCAACAACCGTTTTGGCCCTGACGCCTTCACCGCCCAGGCCACACGTACCGGCATGCCGGTGCTGTGGGTGGCGCGTGCCAAGCTCGTCGAAGTCCTGACCTTCCTGCGCAACCTGCCCAAGCCGTACGTCATGCTCTATGACCTGCATGGCGTGGACGAGCGTCTGCGCACCAAGCGCCAGGGGCTGCCGAGCGGCGCTGATTTCACCGTGTTCTACCACCTGATGTCGCTGGAACGTAACAGCGACGTGATGATCAAGGTCGCCCTGTCCGAGAGCGACCTGAGCGTCCCGACCATTACCGGTATCTGGCCAAACGCCAACTGGTACGAGCGTGAAGTGTGGGACATGTTCGGCATCGACTTCCCCGGCCACCCGCACCTGACGCGCATCATGATGCCGCCAACGTGGGAAGGTCACCCGCTGCGCAAGGACTTCCCGGCGCGCGCCACCGAATTCGACCCGTTCAGCCTTAACCTGGCCAAGCAACAGCTTGAAGAAGAGGCTGCACGCTTCCGTCCGGAAGATTGGGGCATGAAGCGTTCCGGCACCAACGAGGACTACATGTTCCTCAACCTGGGCCCGAACCACCCTTCGGCTCACGGTGCCTTCCGTATCATCCTGCAACTGGACGGCGAAGAAATCGTCGACTGCGTGCCTGATGTCGGTTACCACCACCGTGGTGCCGAGAAGATGGCCGAGCGTCAGTCGTGGCACAGCTTCATCCCGTACACCGACCGTATCGACTACCTCGGCGGCGTGATGAACAACCTGCCGTACGTGCTCTCGGTCGAGAAGCTGGCCGGTATCAAAGTGCCGGACCGCGTCGACACCATCCGCATCATGATGGCCGAGTTCTTCCGGATCACCAGCCACCTGCTGTTCCTGGGTACTTATATCCAGGACGTCGGCGCCATGACCCCGGTTTTCTTCACGTTCACCGACCGTCAGCGCGCCTACAAGGTGATCGAAGCCGTCACCGGCTTCCGCCTGCACCCGGCCTGGTACCGCATCGGCGGTGTGGCGCACGACCTGCCGAACGGCTGGGAGCGCCTGGTCAAGGAATTCATCGACTGGATGCCCAAGCGTCTGGACGAGTACCAGAAAGCCGCCCTCGACAACAGCATCCTCAAAGGTCGGACCATCGGCGTTGCCGCCTACAACACCAAAGAGGCCCTGGAATGGGGCGTCACCGGTGCAGGCTTGCGTTCGACCGGTTGCGATTTCGACCTGCGTAAAGCGCGTCCGTATTCCGGCTACGAGAACTTCGAATTCGAGATTCCGACAGCTGCGAATGGCGACGCCTACGACCGTTGCATCGTGCGCGTCGAAGAGATGCGCCAGAGCCTGAAGATCATCGAGCAGTGCATGCGCAACATGCCGGCAGGCCCCTACAAGGCAGATCACCCGCTGACCACGCCGCCGCCGAAAGAGCGCACGCTGCAGCACATCGAAACCTTGATCACGCACTTCCTGCAAGTTTCGTGGGGCCCGGTCATGCCGGCCAACGAGTCCTTCCAGATGATTGAAGCGACCAAGGGTATCAACAGTTATTACCTGACGAGCGATGGCGGCACCATGAGCTACCGCACCCGGATTCGTACCCCAAGCTTCCCGCACTTGCAGCAGATCCCTTCGGTGATCAAAGGCGAGATGGTCGCGGACTTGATTGCGTACCTGGGTAGTATCGATTTCGTTATGGCCGACGTGGACCGCTAAGCATGAATAACACGCTTATCCAAACAGATCGTTTCACCTTGAGTGAAACCGAGCGCTCGGCCATCGAGCACGAGCTGCATCACTACGAAGACCCGCGCGCGGCGTCGATCGAAGCCTTGAAGATCGTCCAGAAGGAACGTGGCTGGGTGCCCGACGGCGCCCTCTACGCCATCGGCGAACTGCTCGGCATCCCGGCCAGCGACGTTGAAGGGGTGGCCACGTTCTACAGCCAGATCTTCCGTCAGCCGGTGGGCCGCCACATCATTCGCGTGTGCGACAGCATGGTTTGCTACATCGGTGGCCACGAGTCGGTGGTCAGCGAGATCCAGGCCAAGCTGGGCATCGGCCTCGGCCAAACCACTCCGGACGGCCGCTTCACGCTGCTGCCGGTGTGCTGCCTGGGCAACTGCGACAAGGCGCCGGCGTTGATGATCGACGACGACACATTCGGTGACGTGCAGCCTGCTGGCGTGACCCAATTGCTTGAGGGCTACCCATGACCCTTACATCTTTCGGCCCGGCCAACCTGATCAAGCGTTCGCCTGAGACCCATCCGCTGACCTGGCGCCTGCGTGACGATGGCGAAGCCGTTTGGCTCGACGAGTACCAGGCCAAGAACGGTTACGCCGCTGCGCGCAAAGCCTTTGCCGACATGGCCCAGGACGACATCGTCCAGACCGTGAAAGACGCAGGCCTCAAAGGTCGCGGCGGTGCAGGCTTCCCCACGGGCGTGAAGTGGGGCCTGATGCCCAAAGACGAATCCATCAACATCCGCTACCTGCTGTGCAACGCGGATGAAATGGAGCCGAACACCTGGAAAGACCGCATGCTGATGGAGCAACTGCCCCATCTGCTGATCGAAGGCATGCTGATCAGCGCCCGCGCGCTGAAAACCTACCGTGGCTACATCTTCCTGCGGGGCGAATACACCACCGCCGCCAAGCACCTCACCCGTGCTGTGGAAGAAGCCAAGGCAGCGGGCCTGCTGGGCAAGAACATCCTCGGCTCGGGTTTTGACTTCGAACTGTTCGTGCACACCGGCGCCGGGCGTTATATCTGCGGTGAAGAAACCGCACTGATCAACTCCCTCGAAGGCCGCCGCGCCAACCCGCGTTCCAAGCCGCCCTTCCCTGCCGCCGTGGGCGTGTGGGGCAAGCCGACGTGCGTGAACAACGTTGAAACCCTGTGCAACGTGCCGGCGATCATCGCCGACGGCGTGGACTGGTACAAATCGTTGGCCCGCGAAGGCAGCGAAGACATGGGCACCAAGCTCATGGGCTTCTCCGGCAAGGTCAAGAACCCTGGCCTGTGGGAACTGCCGTTCGGCGTGACCGCCCGCGAGCTGTTCGAGGACTACGCCGGCGGCATGCGCGACGGCTACACCTTGAAAGCCTGGCAGCCAGGCGGCGCCGGTACCGGCTTCCTGCTCCCTGAGCACCTTGACGCACAGATGTATGCCGGCGGCATCGGCAAGGTCGGCACCCGCATGGGTACTGGCCTGGCAATGGCGGTCGACAACACCGTGAACATGGTCTCGTTGCTGCGCAACATGGAGCAGTTCTTCTCCCGTGAATCCTGCGGGTTCTGCACCCCATGCCGCGATGGTTTGCCATGGAGCGTCAAGCTCTTGATGGCGATCGAGAACGGTGAAGGCCAACCGGGCGACATCGAGACCCTGCTGGGTCTGGTCGGTTTCCTCGGCCCTGGCAAGACCTTCTGTGCTCACGCACCGGGCGCCGTGGAGCCATTGGGCAGCGCAATCAAATACTTCCGTTCTGAATTCGAGGCTGGCATCGCACCTGCGCGCGCCGGTGATCTGAATCAGGTGGTAACACCGACCATGGTCGGTGCGTAACGCTTAACAAGGCGAAGGGTCCGTGCCCTTCGCTTTCTCATGTGCTGACGCCTTTATGGCTGTGTAGATGCACATGAAATAACAAGATTCCATTAGCCACGCCCGCTGACAACGGGCCAACGAAGAACTTTGAACCATGGCCACTATCCACGTAGACGGCAAAGCGCTCGAAGTCGATGGGGCGGACAACCTGTTACAGGCGTGTCTGTCACTAGGCCTCGACATCCCGTATTTCTGCTGGCACCCCGCGCTTGGTAGCGTCGGTGCCTGTCGCCAGTGTGCGGTCAAGCAGTACACCGACGAGAACGACACCCGTGGTCGTATCGTCATGTCCTGCATGACGCCAGCCACCGACAACACCTGGATCTCCATCGAAGATGAAGAATCCAAGGCGTTCCGCGCCAGTGTCGTCGAATGGCTGATGACCAACCACCCACACGACTGCCCGGTCTGTGAGGAAGGCGGTCACTGCCACTTGCAAGACATGACGGTGATGACCGGCCACAACGAGCGCCGTTATCGCTTCACCAAGCGTACCCACCAGAACCAGCAACTGGGCCCGTTCATTTCCCACGAAATGAACCGCTGCATCGCCTGCTATCGCTGTGTGCGCTTCTATAAAGACTACGCCGGCGGCACTGACCTGGGCGTATTCGGCGCCCACGACAACGTGTACTTCGGTCGCGTTGAAGACGGCGTGCTCGAAAGCGAATTCTCCGGCAACCTCACCGAGGTCTGCCCGACCGGTGTGTTCACCGACAAGACGCACTCCGAGCGCTACAACCGCAAGTGGGACATGCAGTTCTCGCCGAGTATCTGCCATGGCTGCTCCAGCGGTTGCAACATCTCCCCGGGCGAACGCTATGGCGAACTGCGTCGCATCGAAAACCGCTTCAACGGTTCGGTCAACCAGTACTTCCTGTGCGACCGTGGCCGTTTCGGTTATGGCTACGTCAACCGCGAAGACCGCCCACGTCAGCCGCTGCTGGCCGATGGCGCCAAGCTGAGCCTCGACGCGGCACTCGATAAAGCCGCCGACCTGCTGCGCGGTCGCAACATCGTCGGTATCGGTTCGCCACGTGCCAGCCTCGAAAGCAACTACGCGTTGCGTGAGCTGGTGGGCGCCGAGCACTTCTACTCCGGTATTGAAGCCGCTGAGCTGGAGCGCATCCGCCTGGTCCTGCAAGTGCTGAACGACAGCCCGTTGCCGGTGCCGAACATGCGCGACATCGAAGACCACGACGCAATCTTCGTGCTCGGTGAAGACCTGACCCAGACCGCCGCGCGTATCGCACTGTCGCTGCGTCAGTCGGTCAAAGGCAAGGCTGAAGACATGGCCGACGCCATGCGCGTACAGCCTTGGCTCGACGCTGCGGTTAAAAACATCGGCCAGCACGCGCTGAACCCGCTGTTTATCGCAAGCCTGGCTGAAACCAAGCTCGACGACATCGCCGAAGAATGCGTGCACGCAGCACCGGACGACCTGGCCCGCATCGGTTTCGCCGTGGCCCACGCCCTCGACGCCAGCGCGCCTGCCGTCGAAGGCCTGGACACTGAAGCCGTTGAACTGGCCCAGCGTATCGCCGACGCCCTGCTGGCCGCCAAGCGCCCGCTGATCATTGCCGGTACCTCGCTGGGTTCCAAGGCGCTGATCGAAGCGGCTGCCAACATCGCCAAAGCCTTGAAGCTGCGTGACAAGAACGGCTCCATCAGCCTGGTCGTGCCGGAAGCCAACAGCCTCGGCCTGGCCATGCTCGGTGGCGAGTCGCTGGACGCCGCGCTGCAAGCGGTCACCGACGGCAAAGCCGACGCGATCGTGGTGTTGGAAAACGACCTGTACACCCGCACGGATTCGGCCAAGGTCGACGCCGCGTTGAACGCCGCCAAAGTACTGATCGTTGCCGACCACCAGAAGACTGCCACCAGCGAACGTGCCGACCTGGTGCTGCCAGCCGCTACTTTCGCCGAAGGCGACGGTACCCTGGTCAGCCAGGAAGGCCGCGCCCAGCGCTTCTTCCAGGTGTTCGATCCGAAGTACATGGACGCCAGCATCCTGGTTCACGAAGGCTGGCGCTGGCTGCATGCCCTGCGCGCGACCCTGCTGAACCAGCCGATCGACTGGACCCAGCTCGACCACGTGACCGCTGCCGCCGCCGCAAGCGCGCCGCAGCTGGCACGTATCGTCGACGCTGCACCGTCTGCTGCGTTCCGTATCAAGGGCATGAAGCTCGCCCGTGAGCCGTTGCGTTATTCCGGCCGTACCGCCATGCGTGCTGATATCAGCGTGCACGAACCGCGTACGCCGCAAGACAACGACACCGCGTTCGCCTTCTCGATGGAAGGTTACTCGGGTTCGGTCGAGCCGCGTCAGCAGGTGCCGTTTGCCTGGTCGCCGGGCTGGAACTCGCCGCAAGCCTGGAACAAGTTCCAGGACGAAGTCGGTGGTCACATCCGTGCCGGCGACCCGGGCACCCGCCTGATCGAAAGCACCGGTGACTCGCTGAACTGGTTCGCCGCCGTACCGCGTCCGTTCAACCCGGCCCAGGGCACTTGGCAGGTTGTGCCGTTCTTCCACCTGTTCGGCAGCGAAGAAACCTCGTCCAAAGCCGCACCGGTGCAAGAGCGCATTCCGGCCGCCTACGTGTCTGTCGCCAAGTCCGAAGCTGATCGCCTGGGTGTCAACGACGGTGCCCTGCTTAGCTTGACCGTAGCGGGCCAGACCCTGCGTCTGCCGCTGCGCATCAACGACGAGTTGGGGGCTGGCCTGGTTGCACTGCCAAAAGGCCTCGCGGGTATTCCACCGGCGATCTTTGGCCAAACCGTTGACGGTCTGCAGGAGGCAGCGCAATGACCTGGTTCACCCCTGAAGTGATCGACGTGATCATCTCGGTCGTCAAGGCCATCGTGATCCTGTTGGCCGTGGTCGTCGCGGGCGCCTTGCTCAGCTTCGTCGAACGTCGCCTGCTGGGCTGGTGGCAGGACCGTTACGGTCCGAACCGTGTTGGCCCGTTCGGCATGTTCCAGATCGCTGCCGACATGCTGAAAATGTTCTTCAAGGAAGACTGGACCCCGCCGTTTGCCGACAAGGTGATCTTCACCCTGGCACCGGTCGTGGCCATGAGCGCCTTGCTGATCGCCTTTGCGGTCATCCCGATCACTCCGACCTGGGGCGTGGCGGACCTGAACATCGGCTTGCTGTTCTTCTTCGCCATGGCCGGTTTGTCGGTCTACGCGGTGCTGTTCGCCGGTTGGTCGAGCAACAACAAGTTCGCCCTGCTGGGCAGCTTGCGGGCCTCGGCCCAGACCGTCTCCTACGAAGTGTTCATGGGCCTCGCGCTGATGGGCATCGTGGTGCAGGTCGGCTCGTTCAACATGCGCGACATCGTCGAGTACCAAGCGCAGAACCTGTGGTTCATCATTCCGCAGTTCTTCGGCTTCTGTACCTTCTTCATCGCTGGCGTCGCCGTGACTCACCGTCACCCGTTCGACCAGCCGGAAGCGGAACAGGAACTGGCTGACGGTTACCACATTGAATACGCCGGCATGAAATGGGGCATGTTCTTCGTTGGCGAATACATCGGCATCATCTTGATCTCGGCCTTGCTGGTCACGCTGTTCTTCGGCGGCTGGCACGGTCCGTTCGACATCCTGCCGCAGTTGGCTTTCTTCTGGTTCTTCTTGAAGACCGCGTTCTTCATCATGCTGTTCATCCTGCTGCGCGCCTCCATTCCGCGCCCACGCTATGACCAGGTGATGGATTTCAGCTGGAGATTCTGCCTGCCGCTGACCCTGATCAATTTGCTGGTGACGGCTGCTGTTGTGTTGTTGAACACGCCAGCCGGCGCGGTTCAGTGAGGATTTGACCCATGTTCAAATATATTGGCGACATCGTTAAGGGTACCGGTACCCAGTTGCGAAGCCTGGTGATGGTGTTCGGTCACGGCTTCCGCAAACGCGACACCCTGCAATACCCGGAAGAAGCCGTGTACCTGCCGCCGCGCTATCGCGGCCGTATTGTGCTGACCCGCGACCCCGATGGCGAAGAGCGTTGCGTTGCCTGCAACCTGTGCGCCGTGGCATGCCCGGTGGGTTGCATCTCCCTGCAGAAAGCTGAAACCGAAGACGGTCGCTGGTACCCGGACTTCTTCCGCATCAACTTCTCGCGCTGCATTTTCTGCGGCCTCTGCGAGGAAGCTTGCCCGACCACCGCAATCCAGCTCACCCCGGATTTCGAGATGGCCGAGTTCAAACGTCAGGACCTGGTGTACGAGAAAGAAGATCTGCTGATCTCTGGTCCCGGTAAAAACCCTGATTACAACTTCTATCGCGTTGCAGGTATGGCCGTTGCCGGGAAGCCGAAAGGCGCCGCACAAAACGAAGCCGAGCCGATCAACGTGAAGAGCTTGCTGCCTTAAGGAAGAAAGATGGAATTCGCTTTCTATTTCGCGTCGGGTATTGCAGTGGTGTCCACGCTTCGCGTGATCACCAACACCAACCCCGTGCACGCCCTGCTCTACCTGATCATTTCGCTGATCGCGGTGGCCATGACCTTCTTCAGCCTCGGCGCACCATTCGCCGGTGTACTGGAAGTGATCGCCTACGCCGGCGCCATCATGGTGCTGTTCGTGTTTGTGGTGATGATGCTCAACCTGGGGCCGGCTTCGGTCGCCCAGGAACGCGTCTGGCTCAAGCCCGGCATCTGGCTCGGCCCGGTTGTCCTCGCAGCCCTGCTGCTGGGTGAACTGCTGTACGTGCTGTTCGCTCACCAGAGCGGCCAGGCCATCGGCCACACCACCGTGGATGCAAAAGCCGTGGGCATCAGCCTGTTCGGCCCGTACCTGCTGGTGGTCGAACTGGCTTCGATGCTGTTGCTCGCTGCAGCCATCACCGCCTTCCACTTGGGCCGCAACGAAGCCAAGGAGCAATGACGATGCCTGCTATCCCTTTGGAGCATGGTCTGGCGGTCGCCGGCATCCTGTTCTGCCTTGGCCTGGTCGGCCTGATGGTCCGCCGTAACATTTTGTTCGTGTTGATGAGCCTGGAAATCATGATGAACGCAGCCGCACTCGCGTTCGTCGTTGCGGGTGCACGTTGGGGCCAGCCGGATGGACAAGTCATGTTCATCCTGGTGATCAGCCTGGCAGCCGCCGAGGCCAGTATTGGCCTGGCGATCCTGCTGCAACTGTACCGTCGCTTCCACACGCTTGATATCGACGCTGCCAGTGAGATGCGCGGATGAACATGATCTTTCTGACGTTTGTATTCCCCCTGATCGGTTTCCTGCTGCTGTCGTTCTCTCGTGGACGCTGGTCGGAAAACCTCTCGGCCCTGGTGGGCGTAGGTTCCATTGGCCTGTCGGCGATTGTCGCCGCCTACGTCATCTGGCAATTCAACGTGGCGCCGCCGGAAGGCGGTCACTACACCCTGGTGCTGTGGCAGTGGATGTCGGTGGACGGCTTTAAGCCGAACTTCGCGCTCTACGTCGACGGCCTGTCGATCACCATGCTCGGCGTGGTGGTGGGTGTAGGCTTCCTGATCCACCTGTTCGCGTCCTGGTACATGCGCGGTGAAGCCGGTTACTCGCGCTTCTTCGCCTACACCAACCTGTTTATCGCCAGCATGCTGTTCCTGGTGCTGGGCGATAACCTGTTGTTCCTGTACTTCGGCTGGGAAGGCGTGGGCCTGTGCTCGTACCTGTTGATCGGTTTCTACTACAGCAACCGCAACAACGGTAACGCGGCACTTAAAGCCTTTATCGTGACCCGCATCGGCGACGTGTTCATGGCCATCGGCCTGTTCATCCTGTTCCAACAGGTGGGCACGCTGAACATCCAGGAACTGCTGGTGCTGGCACCGCAGAAATTCCAGGTCGGCGACTTCTGGATCACCCTGGCGACCCTGATGCTGCTGGGCGGTGCTGTCGGTAAATCCGCGCAACTGCCGCTGCAAACCTGGCTGGCGGATGCGATGGCCGGTCCTACCCCGGTATCGGCACTGATCCACGCCGCAACCATGGTAACCGCCGGTGTCTACCTGATCGCGCGTACCCACGGCCTGTTCACCCTGGCGCCGGAAATCCTGCACCTGGTGGGCCTGGTGGGCGGCGTGACCCTGGTACTGGCCGGCTTCGCCGCGCTGGTGCAGACCGACATCAAGCGAATCCTCGCCTACTCGACCATGAGCCAGATCGGCTACATGTTCCTGGCCCTGGGCGTCGGCGCCTGGGACGCGGCGATCTTCCACCTGATGACCCACGCCTTCTTCAAGGCCCTGCTGTTCCTTGCTTCCGGTGCGGTGATCGTTGCCTGCCACCACGAGCAGAACATCTTCAAGATGGGCGGCCTGTGGAAGAAACTGCCGTTGGCCTACGCCAGCTTCATCGTTGGCGGCGCGGCCTTGTCGGCCCTGCCACTGGTGACTGCAGGTTTCTACTCCAAAGACGAAATCCTCTGGGAAGCCTTTGCCAGCGGTAACCACGGCCTGCTGTACGCCGGCCTGGTCGGTGCCTTCATGACCTCGCTGTACACCTTCCGCCTGATCTTCATCACGTTCCACGGTGAAGCCAAGACCGAAGCACACGCAGGCCACGGCATCTCCCACTGGTTGCCACTGTCGGTGCTGATCGTCCTGTCGACCTTTATCGGCGCCCTGATCACCCCGCCACTGGCCGGTGTACTGCCGGAAAGCGCGGGCCATGCCGGCGGCGCTGCCAAGCACAGCCTGGAAATCGCCTCGGGCGCCATTGCCATCGCCGGTATCCTGCTGGCCGCCCTGCTGTTCCTCGGCAAGCGCCGCTTCGTGACCGCTGTGGCCAACAGTGGCATCGGTCGCTTCCTGTCGGCCTGGTGGTTCGCCGCGTGGGGCTTCGACTGGATCTACGACAAGCTGTTCGTCAAGCCATACCTTGCTATCAGCCATGTACTGCGCAAAGACCCGCTCGACCAGACCATCGGTTTGATCCCGCGCGCCGCCAAGGCCGGTCACACCGCCCTGAGCCGCAGCGAGACTGGCCAACTGCGCTGGTACGCGGCTTCCATGGCGGCCGGTGCCGTATTGGTGATCGGCGCCATCGTCGTGGTAGCGGTATGACTATGTACATTGCGAACTTTGCGAACTTGCGAAAGGAAACGAGCCCGTCATGATTCTGCCCTGGCTAATCCTGATCCCCTTTATCGGCGGCCTGCTCTGCTGGATGGGTGAACGCTTCGGCGCCACCCTCCCCCGCTGGATTGCGTTGCTGACCATGTCCCTGGAACTCGCACTCGGCCTCTGGCTGTGGGCCCATGGCGACTATTCATTTGCTCCGGCACCGGGTGCCGATCCGACCTTCGCGCTTGAATTCAAGCACGTGTGGATCCAGCGCTTCGGCATCAACGTGCACCTGGCCCTCGACGGCCTGTCGCTGTTGATGATCCTGCTGACCGGCCTGCTGGGTATCCTCTCGGTACTTTGCTCCTGGAAAGAAATTCAGCGCCACGTGGGCTTCTTCCACCTGAACCTGATGTGGATTTTGGGCGGCGTTGTCGGCGTGTTCCTGGCGCTGGACCTGTTCATGTTCTTCTTCTTCTGGGAAATGATGCTGGTGCCGATGTACTTCCTCATCGCGCTCTGGGGTCACAGTTCTTCGGACGGCAAGAAAACCCGGATCTACGCGGCGACCAAGTTCTTCATCTTCACCCAGGCTTCCGGCCTGATCATGTTGGTGGCGATCGTGGGGCTGGTACTGGTCAACTTCAACAGCACAGGCGTGATCACGTTCAACTACGCCGACCTGTTGAAAACCAAGATGTCCCTGACCACCGAGTACATCCTGATGCTCGGCTTCTTCATCGCGTTCGCGGTGAAGCTGCCGGTGGTGCCATTCCACTCCTGGCTGCCTGACGCTCACGCCCAGGCGCCGACCGCAGGCTCCGTGGACCTGGCCGGTATCCTGCTGAAGACCGCGGCCTATGGCCTGCTGCGTTTCGCCTTGCCACTGTTCCCGAATGCCTCGGCCGAGTTCGCACCGATCGCCATGACCCTGGGTCTGATCGGGATCTTCTACGGCGCGTTCCTGGCTTTCGCACAAACCGACATCAAGCGCCTTATTGCCTTCTCGTCCGTTTCCCACATGGGTTTCGTCCTGATCGGCATCTACTCCGGCAGCCAGCTGGCGTTGCAAGGCGCGGTTATCCAGATGTTGGCCCACGGTGTTTCGGCCGCTGCACTCTTTATCCTGAGTGGCCAGCTGTACGAGCGCCTGCACACCCGTGACATGCGTGAAATGGGTGGCGTGTGGTCGCGCATTGCGTACCTGCCGGCGATCAGCCTGTTCTTTGCCGCGGCTTCCCTGGGCTTGCCGGGCACCGGTAACTTTATCGGCGAGTTCCTGATCCTGATGGGTTCGTTCGTGCACACGCCGTGGATCAGCGCCATTGCTACCTCCGGCCTGGTGTTTGGTTCGGTTTACTCGCTGATCATGATCCACCGCGCCTACTTCGGCCCGGCCAAGTCCGACACCGTCCTGCAAGGGATGGATGCTCGCGAACTGATCATGGTGCTCGGCCTTGCGGTGCTGCTGATCTACATCGGCGTGTACCCGCAACCGTTCCTGGACACTTCTGCCGCGACGATGCATGGCGTGCAGCAGTGGTTCAGCACCGCCTTCACTCAACTCGCTTCGGCACGGTAAGAGCGCTATGGAATTCACGATCCAACACTTTATCGCGCTTGCGCCGCTGCTGATCACCAGCCTTACCGTGGTTGCGGTGATGCTGGCGATCGCTTGGCGCCGCAATCACTCACAGACGTTCCTGCTGTCGTGTGCCGGTTTGAACCTGGCCCTGCTATCGATCATCCCGGCACTCAAGGTCGCGCCACTGGCCGTGACCCCGCTGATGATGATCGATGACTTCGCGCTGCTGTACATCGCGTTGATCCTCGTCGCCACGCTGGCCTGCGTCACCCTCGCCCACGCCTACCTCGGCGAAGGCGGCACCGGCTACCCGGGCAACAAGGAAGAGCTGTACCTGCTGATCCTGCTGGCTGCGGCCGGCGGTATCGTGCTGGTCAGCGCACAGCACCTGGCTGGCTTGTTCATCGGCCTGGAACTGCTGTCGATCCCGACTTACGGCCTGGTTGCCTACGCGTTCTTCAACAAGCGCTCGCTGGAAGCCGGCATCAAGTACATGGTGCTGTCGGCCGCCGGTTCCGCGTTCCTGTTGTTTGGTATGGCCCTGCTCTACGCAGAAGCCGGCAGCCTGAGCTTCACCGGTATCGGCCATGCATTGGCGACCACCAACAGCCCCGCGCCAATCGCCCAACTGGGCCTGGCCATGATGCTGATCGGCCTGGCGTTCAAGCTGTCCCTGGTGCCATTCCACCTGTGGACCCCGGACGTGTACGAAGGCGCCCCGGCGCCAGTGGCTGCGTTCCTGGCCACGGCGTCGAAGGTGGCAGTGTTTGCGGTGATGGTGCGTCTGTTCCAGATCTCGCCTGCTGCCAACACCGGCGTGCTGAGTAACGTGCTGACCATTATCGCCATCGCGTCGATCCTGTTCGGTAACCTGCTGGCCCTGACTCAGAACAACCTCAAGCGTCTGCTCGGTTATTCGTCCATCGCGCACTTCGGCTACCTGCTGATCGCCCTGGTGGCGAGCAAAGGCCTGGCAGTTGAAGCCATGGGCGTATACCTGGTCACCTACGTGATCACCAGCCTTGGCGCATTCGGCGTGATCACGCTGATGTCCTCGCCGTTCAAAGGCCGTGACGCCGACGCCCTGTACGAATACCGCGGCCTGTTCTGGCGCCGTCCGTACCTGACCGCCGTGCTGACCGTGATGATGCTGTCGCTGGCCGGTATCCCGCTGACCGCGGGCTTTATCGGCAAGTTCTACATCGTCGCTACCGGTGTTGAAGCCCACGAATGGTGGTTGGTTGCCTCCTTGGTTCTGGGCAGCGCCATCGGCGTGTTCTACTACCTGCGCGTGATGGTCACCCTGTACCTGATCGAGCCAAACCTGCGCCGTGTGGATGCCGAGCTGCACTGGGAACAGAAAGCCGGTGGCGTGATGCTGCTGGCGATCGCCCTGCTCGCGTTCTTCCTGGGCGTGTACCCACAACCGTTGCTCACTCTGGTGCAGCACGCGGTGCTGGGCGTTTGATCGCTGAGTAAAACGCAGTAAACAGAACGGCGCCTTCGGGCGCCGTTTTTGCTTTCTGGGGCGCTGGTCTGCTGAGTACATATCCGTTATGTGGATGACGGCGGCTATGGGTTACGCCCTTACGGCGTGTCACTTTGCAAAAGCGGCAAAGTAACCAAAACGCTCTTGCCCCACCACTCGGCACCTCGCCTGCGGCTCGGTGTGCCCGAACGCAGGCATCACGGAGTGGGCCGCCTAAGATCAAGATCAACATCTACAGCACGCCGGCCTAGTAGCCGACCTGAGTGGCTGGATCAAAAAACCGGATCAAAAGCGGCATCATTTTTATCTGGGTACTCAGTAAGAATGTGGGATTGGGTCTGCCAGGTAGATTTTGGTTGGCTGACAGGCCGTCATCGCAGGCAAGCCAGCTCCCACAGTTAGCTCGGTTTACACCTGATAAAGCACGGTCGCATGCCAGGCCGTAACGGGAGTAAGCGAACCCACATTTTACCGGCTGACACGCCACCAGCAGCCCAGGCCCAACGCACGCTAAAGAGGCGCACGTTACATTTGTGCACACCGATACACCCCTCCCCGAAAAATTGGTTCATCTAACGCCGAACCAATCCCGCCCTCTCTGATGCCTCGCGCCAAACGGCCCGGACGCCCACGGTCGTCAGTCGATACCCGGTCTAAACTGACCGTTCGGCAAGCGAACCAATTGCAATTGGCATCGCGCTTGCAATCACCCTCCCGTGCAGATCGCTGGTTCGCTCCACCCCTGCTCCCACTTTTTGGCTAGTCGCGAGAAACCATAATGGAAAGGTTCGAGACCGAGGCATCCCCCAACAAGTCCTCAAAAATGGCGCTGGATGTGCTTCGCCAGATGGTCGCTCAACATGCCTCGACACCCCAGCGGGCATTGCCTACCGAGCGAGAATTGGCCGCGGAGTTTGGCGCCAGCCGCCGCGCCATTCGGCATGCACTCGCGGTGCTCGAAGCCGAAGGACGCATCTGGCGGCGTCAGGGCAAGGGCACCTATGTGGGCCCGACACCGCCCAGCGCCAGCATGACGTTTGCCAAAGTCGCGAGCCGAACCAATTTCAGCGAAGTGATGGAAGCACGCCTGTACCTGGAGCCGGCATTGGCGTCCCTTGCTGCGATTCGCGCCAGCGGTGAGCAAATGGCGATCCTGCGGCGCCTGGTCGAGCGCACCAGCTACCAACAGGGCGTGGATGAAACCGACGCCGAATCCATCGAGTTGTGGGACAGCGCCTTGCACCGCGCCATCGCCGAAGCCTCGGGCAATCGCCTGATGCTGGACCTGTTTGAAATGCTCGATGCCATTCGCCTTGATCCGGTTTGGCGTGACCTGCGGCACAGGGCGCGCAGTAACGAGCGCCTGGAGATGTACAGCCACGACCACGATGACATTGTCAGCGCCATCGAAAGCCGCGACCCGGTCAAGGCGGCTACGGCCATGCGCGGTCACCTGCGCGCCTTGCAACAGGCCTTGGAAGCCGTCATCCAGCAGGACCTTGAGGCAAGCCTATGAACCCGGACGCCCACACTGACCACACGCCGGTGTTGAGTATCAACAACCTCACCGTGCGCTTCAAAGGTGCCCCGGCCAACGTGGTCGACGGCGTGTCGCTCTCGGTTCAGGCCGGCAAGACCCTGGCTATCGTCGGCGAGTCCGGCTGTGGCAAGAGCGTGACGTCCATGGCGCTGATGGGGCTGCTGCCGGACACCGCCACGGTTGAGGCCCAGGCCTCAAGCCTGTTGGGTGAAGCCTTGCTGGCGATGTCCGACGAGCGCCTGCTGGATGTACGCGGCAATCGCATGGCGATGATTTTCCAGGAGCCGATGACCTCGCTCAATCCGGTGTTCACCATTGGCGAGCAAATCGCCGAAAGCGTGGAACGTCATCAAGGGCTGTCCCACAAGGACGCCCGGCAACGGGCCTTGCAGATGCTCGAAAAGGTCCGCGTACCCGATGCGGCGCAACGCCTGGACGCCTACCCGCATGAGCTCTCAGGCGGCATGCGCCAGCGCGCAATGATCGCCATGGCCCTGGCCAACAGCCCGAAACTGATCATCGCCGACGAGCCCACCACGGCGCTGGACGTGACCATTCAGGCGCAAATCCTCGCCCTGGTGAACACCCTGCAGGCTGAAACCGGCACGGCGATGATCCTGATCACCCACGACCTGGGCGTGGTCGCCGAAGTCGCCGACGACGTCATGGTGATGTACGCCGGGCAAGTGGTCGAAAGCGGCCCGGTCAAGGCCCTGTTCGATGACCCGCAACACCCCTACACCATCGGCCTGATGGGTTCGATGCCATCCATAGGCCCGCGCGAAGGGCGGCTGGCAACCATCAACGGCCGCGTGCCGACACCCGCCGAGATGCCCGGCGGCTGCCGGTTTGCCGGGCGTTGCCCGTTCGTGCTTGCCGCGTGTCGCGAAACGCGCCCGCCGTTGCTGGAAGTCTCCAACGGGCATTTCGCCGCCTGCATCCGTGCGCCGCTGGAACAGCACCTGGGAGAGACTGCATGAATCACCTCGAACGCAACCTCGGTCCAAGCCCGGCCGTCGCGCAACCGATTCTGGAAAGCATCGCGGTCAGCAAACACTTCAGCAGTGAAACCGGCCTGTTCCAGCGCAAGAAGCCGCCGGTGCAGGCGGTCAATGAGGTCTCGCTTGCCGTGCGCAGGGGTGAAACCCTTGCGCTGGTCGGCGAGTCGGGTTCCGGGAAGTCGACGCTCGGCCGCCTGTTGCTGAACCTGCTCAAGCCGACTGCCGGCGATGTGATTTACGAAGGCCTCAACCTCGCCAACCTGGGCCCGGATAAGCTGCGCCAGGCCCGCCGAGACCTACAGATCATCTTTCAAGACCCGTTCGCCTCGCTGAACCCGCGCATGAGCGTGGAATCGATCATCGGCGAACCGATCTGGCTGCACCGGGACGACAGCCGCAGTGTGCGGCAAGACAAAGTCGCCGAGCTGCTGCGTACCGTGGGCCTGGCCCCCGAACATGGCCGGCGTTTCCCCCACGAGTTTTCCGGTGGCCAGCGCCAACGCATCGGCATCGCACGGGCGCTGGCCTCCGAGCCGCGCTTGATCCTCGGCGATGAGCCGGTCTCGGCGCTGGACGTGTCGGTGCAGGCCCAAGTGGTTAATCTGCTGGAAGACCTCAAGCATCAATTCGGCCTAACCCTGGTGATTGTGGCCCACGGCCTCGCCGTGATCCGTCACATGAGCGACCGCGTGGCGGTGATGTACCTGGGCGAGATCGTCGAACTGGCGCCAGTGAATGCATTGTTCGAAACGCCTTTCCACCCCTACACCCAAGCCTTGATGGCCGCCGTGCCGGTCAGCCATCCCGACCTGCGCCATGCGCGCCCCGTGCTGACCGGCGACATGCCCAGCCCCAGCAAGCCTCCGTCAGGCTGCCGGTTCCATACCCGCTGCCCTCACGCCAGACCACTGTGCCGTGATGTGAAGCCCGTATTCGAAAGCGTCGAACCCGAGCGTCAAGTCGCTTGCCACTACTGGCGCGAAATCGCCAACGCCGGCGGCGGTTCACTGCCTGTTCCGACACCCAGCGCGGCCTACACCCAGCGCCTGAGCCTGTTCAAACGTCATCAAGCCCTATCACTGGAGAGTCAGCCATGAAGTTCGCCCACCTCATGACAGGAACGCTGTTACTGCTCGCTGCGAATGCCGCGGTTGCCGAATCCACACTGCGCATTGGCATTCAGGATGACCCGGACGTGCTGGACCCGCATCGCTCACGCACTTATTCAGGCCGCCTGGTCTACACCGCGCTGTGCGACAAACTGGTGGACATCAACCCTCACCTTGAATACGTGCCGCAACTCGCCACCGCCTGGAGCTGGAGCGAAGATGGCAAGACCTTGACCATGACCCTGCGCGAAGGCGTGACCTTCCACGACGGTGAAACATTCGACGCCGCTGCGGTGAAGTTCAACCTCGACCGCGCCCGTACCCTGCCCGACTCGCTGCGCAAGAGCGAGTTGGCGTCGGTGGAAAGCGTGGACGTCATCGATAGCAACACGGTCGCGATCAAGGTCAAGCAACCGGATGCCACCCTGATCTCACAACTGTCAGACCGGGCCGGGATGATGCTGGCCCCGAAAGCGTCGGCGACGGAAGTCGGCGCCAAGCCAATCTGCTCCGGCCCGTACAAGTTCGTCCAGCGTGTGCAGCAGGACCGCATCGTGCTGGAGCGCTTCGACAACTACTGGAACAAGCAGGCCTACCACTTCGACAAAGTGATTTTCCTGCCGATTCCCGACACCTCGGTGCGCCTTGCCAACCTGCGCTCGGGCGACCTGCAGATGATCGAGCGCGTCGCGCCCACCGACGTCAAAACCGCCAAGGCCGACAGCAAGCTGCAAGTCTTCAACACGCCGGGCCTGGGCTACATGCAGTTGATGTACAACACCAACAATGGCGAGCGCGCCAAGACGCCGATGGGCCAAGACAAGCGTGTACGCAAGGCGTTTGAACTGGCGATCGACCGCGACGCCATCAACCAGGTGGTGTTCGAAGGCTTGTATGCACCCGGCGCGCAACCCTTCCCTGTCAGCAGCCCGTATTACGACAAGAGCCTGCCAATACCGGCGCGGGATGTGGAGCAAAGCAAAAAACTGCTGGCTGAAGCCGGCGTCAAACTGCCGCTGGTGGTCGAGCTGAAAGTCGCCAACAACCCCATCGCCCAGCAAGTTGGCCAGATCATTCAGGCGATGGCAGACGAAGCCGGCTTCAAGGTCAACCTCGTCGCCACTGAATACGCCACGCTGCTCAGCGAGCAACAGTCGGGCAACTTTCAGGTTGGCATGAGTGCCTGGTCCGGGCGGCCGGATCCGGACGGCGACATTTATCAGTTCGTCGCCTGCAAGGGCGGCCAGAACGACGGGCACTTCTGTGACCCGAAACTCGACGCGTTGCTGGACAAGGCGCGCACCGTCAACGACGAGTCGCAGCGCCAGGCGCTGTACTTCGAAGCCCTGCGCTTGCTGGCCGATGACGTGCCCACCAGCTACCTGTATTTCGACCCGCGCATCATCGCCATGCGCAGCGACATCACGGGTTTCGTGCCGAATCCGGACGGGTTGATTCGCCTCGCTAACGTAGCAATCAAATGATCGACACGCGTGCAGGCCACCCGACAGTCTTTGAGGATTTGTCATGCTGATCTATATCGTCAGGCGCTTGCTCAGCGCCATACCCACACTGATTCTGGTCTCGCTGTTCGTGTTTACCTTGCAGAAACTGCTGCCGGGTGACCCGGTGCTGGCCATGGCCGGCGAAGAGCGCGACCCGGCGGTGATGGAATACCTGCGGGAGAAATATCACCTCAACGACCCGCTACCGCTGCAGTACATCCATTGGGTCGGCAATGTCCTGCAAGGTGACTTCGGTACGTCGCTGCGTACGGAGCAGCCGGTGACCACCCTGGTAGCCTCGAAACTGCCGGTGACCCTCGAGTTGTCGGTGCTGGCGCTGATCATCGCGCTGGTGATCGGCATCCCTGCCGGGGTGATCAGCGCCGTGCGCAAAGGCACGGCCGTGGACTATGGGGCCAACATTGTGGCCTTGTCCGGGATCTCGATTCCGCACTTCTGGCTCGGGCTGATATTGATCATGATTTTCGCGGTGAAGCTGCAATGGCTGCCCGCGTCAGGCTTTGTGCCCTTGAGCGAGGACGTCGTACAAAACCTGAAAACCCTGATCTTGCCGGCCTTCGTGCTGGGGGCCGGCTTGTCCGGCGTGCTGATGCGCCATACCCGCAGCGCCATGCTCGAAGTGCTGCGCGCCGACTATGTGCGCACCGCGCGGGCCAAAGGATTGTTCCCGCGCACGGTGATTCTCAAGCATGCACTGCGCAACGCGCTGATGCCCATCGTCACGCTCACCACGCTGCTGTTCGGCGAACTGCTCGGCGGCGCCGTGTTGACCGAGCAAGTGTTCAGCATCCCCGGCTTCGGCAAGATGATCGTCGATGCCGTCTTCAACCGAGACTACGCCGTGGTGCAAGGCGTGGTGCTGTGCGTCGCCATCGGTTTCCTGTTGTTGAACCTGCTGGCCGACGTGCTCTACCGCATGATCAATCCGCGCTTGAGGACGGCTTCATGACCGCTATCGCTTCGGCTGCACCGCACAGCGCTGAGCGCGGGATGCAACCTCGCATGCGCTCGCCATTCGTGCGCAAATTCCTCGCCAACAAGGGCGCGGTGATCGGCTCGACGGTACTGTTGGTGTTCATCGTGGCGGCGTTGCTCGCCCCCTGGATTGCGCCCTATGACCCGCTCAAAGCCAACTTCCTCGCCGTGCGCAAAGCGCCGTCGCTGCTCTACTGGCTGGGCACCGACGAACTCGGTCGCGACCTGTTTTCGCGCCTGCTGTGGGGCGCACGCAGCTCTCTGCTGGCCGGCGGTGTATCGGTGGCGATTGCCATGGCCATCGGCGTGCCCTTGGGGCTGCTGGCCGGTTACTTCGGCGGCAAACTGGACGCGGTTATTTCCCGCATCGTCGACGCGCTGCTGTCCTGTCCGTTCCTGGTATTGGCCATTGCGCTGGGGGCCTTTCTTGGGCCAAGCCTGACGAACGCGATGATCGCCATTGGCCTGTCGGCAATGCCGATTTTCTCGCGCCTGACCCGCGGCCAGGTGCTGGCGATTCGTCACGAGGACTACCTCGAAGGTGCGCGCGCCATCGGTTTGCCGGACCGCTGGATCATCCTGCGCTACGTACTGCCCAACGTGATGTCGCCGTTGGTGGTGCAAGCCACGCTGACCATTGCTTCGGCCATCCTCGCCGAAGCCAGCTTGTCGTTCCTCGGCCTGGGCCAGCAGCCGCCCTCGCCGTCCTGGGGCTCGATGCTCAACACCGCCAAGAATTTCATGGAACAGGCGCCCTGGATGTCTATCGCGCCGGGTGTGGCGATCTACATCACCGTCCTGTGTTTCAACCTGTTGGGGGACGGTTTGCGTGACGCCCTGGACCCCAAAAATTGACTACTGCCCAAAGAGAGCCACTCATGTTTGATGATCTGGATTACAGCCAACCCTATCCGTCCGCACGCTCGCCCGTCATGGGCAAGAACATGGTGGCCTGCTCCCAGCCGCTGGCCGCCCAGGCCGGCCTGGAGATGCTGCGCAAGGGCGGCAACGCCGTCGATGCCGCGATTGCCGCCGCCATGGTGCTGACCGTGGTCGAGCCCACGGGCTGCGGGATCGGCAGCGACGCGTTCGCCATCGTCTGGGACGGTAAAAAGCTCCAGGGCCTGAACGCGTCCGGCCGCTCGCCGCAAGGCTGGACACCTGAGCATTTTGCCGGGCAAACAGACATGCCCCAGCGTGGTTGGGGCTCGGTGACGGTACCGGGGGCTGTGTCGGCCTGGGTCGCATTGTCCGAGCGCTACGGCAAACTGCCCTTCGCCACCCTGGCAGAACCTGCGATTGGGTATGCCCAAGACGGTTATCAGCTCACGCCGATCATCAGTGAACTGTGGCGCCTGGGGGCCGAAAAACTGAAGGACCAGCCAGGCTTTGCCGCGTGTTTTCTACCCGGCGGCAAAGCCCCCGCAGCCGGTGAAAAAATTCGCCTCAAGGACCACGCGAAAACCCTGCAAAGCATCGCGAAGACCCGGGGCGAATCGTTTTACCGTGGCGAACTTGCGCAGGCCATCATTGCCCATGCCAACGCTCACGGCAGTGTCATGAGCCTCGATGACCTGGCGACTCACAGCGTCGATTGGATCGAAACGATGTCGGTGCCTTACGCCGGCGCCGTGGTGCATGAGCTGCCGCCCAACGGACAAGGCATCGCCACGCTCGCGGGGCTGACCCTGCTCGAAGCGCTCGGCGTCGGCGAACACCCGGTAGACAGCGTCGAGACGGTGCACCCGGTGCTCGAAGCGATGAAGTTGGCGTTGGCCGACCTCCAGCACCACGTCACCGACAGCAACCACATGCGCATCGAACCCGCGCTGCTGCTCGACCCCGCCTATTTGCGCGATCGCGCCGCGCAGGTCACTGAACACGCGGCCGACCCAGGCCACGGCTCACCCAAAGCCGGCGGCACCGTGTGTTTATCGACAGCAGACGAAAACGGCATGATGGTGTCCTTCATCCAGTCCAACTACATGGGCTTCGGCTCAGGCGTTGTGGTGCCGGGCACCGGCATCAGCCTGCAAAACCGCGGGGCGGCCTTCACGCTTGACCCTGAGCACGTCAACACCGTCGCGCCGGGCAAGCGGCCGTTTCACACCATCATCCCGGGCTTTGTCATGAATGCCGACGGCACGCCGCTGATGGCCTTTGGCTTGATGGGCGGGCCCATGCAAGCACAAGGGCACCTGCAAATGATGATGCGCATCCTGCGCTACAAACAGAACCCGCAAGCCGCCGCCAATGCACCGCGCTGGCGGGTCGAGGCCGGCCTGCAGGTGTGTGTGGAGCGCGCGTTCGACCAACAGGTCGTGCAGGCCCTGCGCGCCAAGGGCCACAGCATCGATGTCGAAGACCCCAGCGGCGTGTTCGCGTTTGGCGGCGCGCAGATCATCCAGCGCACCGAGCATGGCTACGTGGGCGGGACTGACCCCCGCAAAGATGGATTGATCGCCGCCTACTGACGCGTCTCGCCCTCCCCAGGCCTGAGTTTTGTCGATCGACAGGGCTCAGGCCTTTCACGTTCTGCTGTCCTTCAACCCTCGCGGAAAATTCCCCTTCCATCTGCTGCCTCATCCGGCATCTAACCGCTGGAGGCCACTTTATGGTGTTTGCGTTTTAGGAAAGTTCCCACAGCCAAGTCACTTGACTCAGCGGCGAGTGGGCCAGCAAACTCTACGCAGGCTACGTACAGAACATGGACGCTCTATTTATCGAACTGCCGGCCTTCGAGCGGCATCGCAAGGACTATCTGAGTGACGAGCTTTTCCACGGTTTTCAGCAGGAGTTGATGAAAAACCCGGAAGCGGGCGACGTCATTGAAGGAACAGGCGGCCTGCGCAAGGTTCGCTTCGTTGATGAGCGACGCAACAAAGGCAAACGCGGTGGCCTGCGGGTCATTTACTACTGGTGGTCGGGCGGTACGCAGTTCTGGTTGTTCACCCTGTACGGCAAACACGAACAGGACGACCTGGCCTCCCACCACAAAAAAGCCCTTAAGCACCTGCTGGACAGGGAAATCAAAGCGAGGACACAGCATGAAACGTGAAATTTTTTCCGAACTGGTCGAAGGCTTCGACGCCCTGGCGGACGAACGCCAAGGCAAAATCACCCTGCGTAACCACAAGGTTCATCTCAACAAGCTGGCGCCGCTGACCGCCGAAGAAGTGGTCGCCGTGCGCCAGCAACTCAACCTGTCCCGTTCGGTGTTCGCCATGTACCTGCGCACCAACACCCGCACCTTGGAAAACTGGGAACAAGGCCGGGCCAAACCGAATGCCCAGGCCGCCACCCTGATCCGGCTGGTGGCGCGGTTCCCGGAAACTGTCGCGCAGTTGGCGGCCCTGGGTTGATAAAAAAGCCCCGACAGGTTCGGGGCTTTTTTAATGCTGCATTATCGCCCGCCGAGCATATCGGCAAATGTCACAGCGTCGGGCAAGCCCTGCCCCACCCAGATGGATGGCGCTACACGGGGTGAGCCCTCGGTCCAGAACAGTGAATGCCCCGCCAGCCCGCGCGCCTCTATCTGTGCGCTCAATGGTGGCATACCGTCGCCGATGCGCTCCGGGTCGGGCAAATCGAACCATTGGGCGGGCGCAAAAACCGCAGTGGCGTCGCTTGCCGGCGTCCAGCAACCCGGCAATGGCATCGCCAGCACTGCCTCATCGAACGCGTCCAGGGAAAACCCCTCACTCAATGCCGACAACGCCAGGCGCTCCAGTTGGTCATACCAGCGCCCATCCCGCTCCAGCCGCGCCAGCAACGGCGCATCCGCTCCTGCGGTCGCAAGGGTCAGCGGAAAGTAACGCCCGACCCGGTCCACGCTGGGGATCATCACTCCCGCCCAACCCTGCTCACCGCACACCCCGGCCGCCAACGCAAAACGCCAGATCGGGCTGCACAGGAACACCTCCAGCCATTGCTCGCCCAAACGCTCACGACTGCACTGCAAACCGGCCTGCAAGCAGGCGTCCCACGGGTTCAAAAACGTCGACGGCAAACGCCGGCTGACAAAATCCCCATGGCTTGCGACCTTGCCGAAAAATCCATTCATGGCGGGTCCTTAAAAGCTGCTGGGGCAATGGAACTGTTCGAGGCTGTCGCGTCGGAACGGGTTGATCACACTGCTGGCCCGCAACAGGTAGACCACTCGGTGACCTTCCACGTTGAAGGTCAGTTGCAGTTGTTCGCCCTGGGGACTGACGACGGCCTTGTCCATCATCCGCAGCCAACCCCAAGGGCCGTCGCTGCGCAAGGGGCTGACCAGCGACGGCGTGGCATCCAGGCGTACCAGGCCGCCGGATTTGCCGCTGGGCAGGGAGATACCAGTGAAGTCCGGCACGCTGCCTGCGTCGTACACCACCGGTTGACCGTCAATGTCCAGGGTGACTTTGCTCAACGCCGGGTCGGCACTCAGGGTTTTCAGGTCAAAACGCATCGACGGCTGGCGCGCGCCGGCCACGAAAAACATGTCGCGCAGTTTGGCGCCACGCTGGAACTGGTTGAGCACATCCTGGGAAATATTCAACGGCGTCACACCGGCAGAGCGCCAGCGCCACTGGCTGCCGCTCATGTCGACATACGCCGCCAGGTTCTTGCTGAAAAAGTCATCCATCAACCCGCCCGGGCCAAAGAACTTGCCGAAGTCATCGGCGGTGGCATCGCGGCCCGAACTGCGCACCAGCGGGTAACGCCCGTCAATGGCCACCCGGCAGAACGGTGCACCAGTGGCTTCCCACAGCGCATTCAAGCGTGCCTTTTCATTGCCCAATGTCAGCGCGGTGCCGCCGGCTTCCACATCGCGCAGCAACGACGACAACGGCGCCGGCTGTGTATCGCCCGAGCGCTTCAAGCGCCCCAGCACTTCATTGGAAGGCGCAGGCGCGGCGCTGCGACGGGCAGCGTCAGCACTGTCGAAAAACTGCCCGGCGTCTTTTAGCGACGCCAGTACCTCATCCAACGGCTGCGGGCCGGTGCCGGTGCCCACCAGGCGGTGCAACGCCGCAAAATGCTGGTCCACCGGGTTGGCCGAGGCATCTGCCACCGGCGCCGGGCTGTCGCCCCCCAAGGCCGATTGCAGTTTCTGGGTGGCGGCGGCGATCTTGTCGCGCACGCGTTGGTCGGTGTCTTTGCTGGTGGCCGACGTCAGGGCACCGTCCAGCGTGGTTTCCCTGGACACCGCCTGCAGCAAGGCGCGCAGCGGTGAATCCGTGGCCGCCAGCGCCTGGGTGACGAGGGACGCCTGACCGAGGCTGGTCAGCGGTGACAAGTGCACGTCGCCCAGAAAGGTATCCCACTGGCGAATGTAGTCGGCGTAGTACAACTCCAGCACAGCGGCCTGCATGGCCGGGTTGCCACCGGCGATCTGCGCCGACTCCTGGCGGTCCAGTACCCAGCTGTCCTTGGCCATGTCGGCCACGGCTTGGGGGGTCTTGTCGGTCAGCTCACGGTAACCGGCGATCCGGTACACACCGCTGACCCCACGGGACAACGGCTCACCACTGGCGCGCGTGAACAGCGATGACACGTCACGCCCTACGGCGCTGTTGACGCTCAACTCCGGCAGGTGTTGCTGGTCCACCTGACGCTTGACCCGGTTATAGATGCGCTGGGACAACGGCATGCTCGCCAGCGCCAGGCGCACCTTGGCGATCAACGCGCTGTCGAGCTGCACCGGCTCGGCTTCGTCATCGGCCTCCAGCAACGCCGCGACGTGATCCGACAATTGCTGCAACTGTGCCGGGGTGGCCTGGGGCAGTTCGCGGCGCCAATCCACATCGACCCACGCCTGCACCGAGGCGGCGTCGAAGAACTGCCGTTCGCCAAGCATCAGGTAGGCACGCAGGGTTTCGTAGAGAAACTCCTGGTTGCTCGCATCGCCCCGGCGCAGGGCGTTTTCCATGTTGGCGACAATGTGCGGCAACAGCGTGCCGCGCAGCAGACGCCGATACAGGGTGATGGCGCCGGCACCGAGCTTGTTGCCCTGGTACAGGCCCATACGACTGAGCAACGGCACACTGTTGTCGCCGTCGCTGTAACCGCTGGGCAAGCTGCGCGCGGCGTTAAGCAACGGCAATGTCACCAGCACGTCGCCCTCGGCCGGCAACGCCTTGGCCAATTGCGCGACATTGGTGGCAGCGCTCGACGCATCGGCAATCAATTGCAGGTTACGGTTGTAGCTGATGGTCATCGCCGCCAGCAGCAACACGAACACCGCCGTCGCCGTGATCCGCCCGGCCCTGGCGAGCAAACGCCGACGCCGTTGCTCCTGATGATTGACCCCGGCGAGCCCGGCCTCCTTGAAAATCACTTCGCGCAGCAAACGGGTGATGAAGTAACTGCGCCCGCTGGCCACATTCGGCGCCAGCACCTTGCGTCCCAGGCCGAATGACGCCGCCAATGACGTCAGCACCCGATCAATCGGGCTGCCTTCCTGGGTGCCACTGGTGAAATACACCCCGCGCAGCAACGCCGGTTCCTGGTAGCGGTTGGCTTCGAACACCGTATTGAGAAACCGTGTGAGGCCATCGCCGAGGCTGGCGAATTGCTGCGGGAAGCTGTAGAGCAAGGCCCGGCGTGACAGGTCGCGCTCCTGCTGCAAACGCTCCAGCACGCGCCGTTGCAACTGACGTTCCAAGGCATCGAACTCGGCCGGAAACGACGCCAGCCCGGTGTCCGGCTGGGGCGGCTGCGACAGTGGAAATGTCACGCCCCAAACCTGCGCGCGCTCATCGCGGCCAAACGTCTCGAAAAATTCCGAGAAACCCGCCAGCAAGTCGCACTTGGTGATGATCACGTACACCGGAAAACGCAGGCCCAAGCGCTCATACAGCTCGTTGATGCGTGCCCGGATCGCCACGGCCTGAGCCTGGCGCTGGGCCTCGGTTTGTTGCAGCAGGTCGCTGACGCTCAGGGCCACGATCACACCGTTGACCGGGCGTTGGCGACGGTATTTTTTCAGCAGGTCGAGAAAGCCGCCCCACGCGGCGCGGTCCACTTCGGTGTAGCTGTCCTGGGTGGTGTAGCGTCCGGCAGTGTCGAGCAACACCGCCTCGTCGGTGAACCACCAGTCGCAATGCCGCGTACCGCCCACGCCACCGATAGCGCCGCTGCCCATGGCTTCGCGCAGCGGAAACTGCAAGCCGGAATGGGTCAACGCCGTGGTCTTGCCGCTGCCCGGCGCGCCGACAAACATGTACCACGGCAGTTGATACAGGTACTGCCCGCTCATTTTCCAACCTGGGTTCGCTTTGCGCAGCACGGCCATCGCCGAGCGCATGCGCTCGCCCAACTCGGCCACTTCCGCCTGGGTTTCACGCACGCCCGGCGCCACCACAGGCGCCTCGGCAACGCCAGCCATCAGGCCACGGTTAGCCCGCCAGGCCCGCCACAACCGCCAGGCAAAGTAACCCACCCACACCAGCACACACAGCGCGATCAGCCCCCAGCGCCGCGACTCGGGCGCCAACGGCTCGCTGCCGTTGAACGCCAGCAGCGGCCCTTCGTACCACACCAGCAACGACAGCAGCGCCACACCGATCAGCGACAACAACCACGGTTTGAGCAGCCACAGGATAAAGCGCTCCACCGGGGACCATAACAACGAAAAAAACGAAGAGAAGTTCATGGCTATTGCGCCTGGGAGGGGATCAGCACGGTGATATCGACGCGACGGTTACGCGCGCGGTTCGCCGCTGAATCATTGGGAACCAGAGGCTCCGTTTCACCACGGCCTTCGCTGCGGTAGCGCTCGGCGGGCCCGGCGCGCTGGGCGAGCAAACGTGCGACGGTCTTGGCCCGTGCCTGGGACAGGTCGAAGTTGGAGCCCAACCGCGAGGTTGCCGACGGCCGCACGTTGTCGGTATGCCCGACCACCACCACGTCCCCCGGCACTGTGGCCAAAGCATCGCCAATGCGCGTGAGCAAACCGTCAAAGTTGCTCGACACCTCAGCACTGCCGGACGCAAACACACCGTCGCCACGCAGCGTGATCACCGAGCGGTCGGCGCTGTCCTTGACCACCACCAGCCCTTGCGCCACTTCCGGCGCGAGGAAGCCCGACAAGCGCACCGGCGCCGGTTCTGCCGGGGCCGCCACCTTGAGCGGCGAGGCCACGCGAATCGAACCTAGCTGGGCAAACACCGGGTCTGATGCGCGATTGAGCAACCAGCTGTAAGTCAACTGCACACTCAACAACAGCACCGCCGCCACCGACGCCAGCACCCACAACGGCACACGGCGCAGCATCGACGCCTGGGGAGCCTCGGCCCCGCGCCAGCGTGGCGAGAGGTCTTGCTCCTGATTGCCGCGCTGCTGGTTGATCAATTGCAGCAGGCGTTCACGCAGCAGGCCCAGTTGGTCCAGGCCGCGATCCAGCACGCGATATCGCCCTTCCAGGCCCAGCGCGAGGCACAGGTACATCAACTCCAGCACGTCGATATGGGTGCGCAGGTCCTGGCTCAAGCGCTGCAGGATCATGAAAAACTTTTCGCCGCCCCAGGCCTCGTTATGAAAGGTCACCAACAGGCTGCGGCTGCCCCACACGCCTGCGCCCCACGGGGTGCTGGCGATGGTTTCATCCACCAGCGTACACAGCGCGTAACGCGCGGCGGCCACGGTTTCGACGTCCACCTGGCTGGCCCGGGCCTGGGCTTCAAAGGCCTGCACCGCCTGGATCAAACGCTGACGCAGGCTTTCCATGTCCGGCATGGCTGTCAGGGTGCGTAGCGGCACCACCAGGTCAAGCAACGGGTTGGCCGCACGCACCAGCGGGTTGAGCCCCTGGCCGTGCAGCACCAGTGCGGCACGCTGCACGTCGACGCCCGGGGTACTCGACGCAGGCGCACGGCGGCCACCGGGCGTGGGGATCAGCAAGGTGCGGTCCGGGTCTTGGCCGCCATCAAAAGTGTCGTTCACGTCAGTCACCTTGCCTTAGTTCCGAATGGCCCAGAACTGCATTTCCAGCCCCGGGAACACCCCGGCGATGTGCATGGCAAAGCCCGCCGACTGGCTCAGCAATTGCCAATATTCGCTGCTGCGATCAAGTTCGAAATAGGTAAACCCGGCGTGGAACGGCAATTGCCGCGGCGCCACCGGCAATGGGCGCAAACCGATGCCGGGCAGTTGCAGGTTGACCAGGTCGCGGATCTTCTCCACCGAGCCGATCTTGACCTGGGGCGGGAAGCCGTTGCGCACGCTTTCGGCCGACATCTGCGCCTGTACCGCGAGGATGAACGTGGCCGAGCGCAGCAGGTCCTGGTCCGGCAAGACCGCCACGCGAATGCCGTATTGGCGTTCTTCCAGTGGAATCGCGATGGCACGCACATCCATCACCGCCGAAAGTGCGCGGCGCAGGTCGAGCATCACCGGGGCGAACGTCTCGGCCAACGCCGCGTGGCGATACACCGGGTAGGTGGCGGCGCGTTTGTCGTCGCGGGTGAAGGTCGCCAACTCACCGGCCAATGCCGCGAGATCGCGGTACAACTGCTCCGGGTGCAAGCCGGTCATCGCCGACAGGTGTCGCACCAGCGGCATGCTGCGATTGAGCACCTGCAACAGCAGGAAGTCGGCGATTTCTGCCGCGCCGCTGCCATCCGGCCGGGTCAGGCGCGAAGCCAGCGCCTCTACACGTTGCTGCACCAGGCCCAGCAGTTCATCGACAAACACCCGCAGGCGTTCTGCGGCGCGAATATCCAGGCACGGCGGGCAGTAATCGCGGTCGAGCAGCACACTTTTATCGGCGCGCTTTTCCACCACATGGGCAATGCCCAGCACCGTATAGGCGTCGGCCACATCCCCTTCAAACGCCAGGCGCAGGCGCAATTTGCCAATGCTCATCAGCGCACTGCTGTCCAGGCCATTGCTGTCCCAGGCTTCGTATTCAGTGCTGCGATGGCGGGCGAAGTTTTCAAAGCTGGGGTTGTCGTCGACCTCAGACACACCCGGGCGCAGGCTGGGCAATGCCAGCACCACTTTCAGGTCGCGGGCGTCGTCGGGGATCTCCAGGGGCAGCGGCATTTCATCGTCAAACGGCAGGCCCACGGGCGTGCCGTCGGGCAGTACGCCGCTGTACGAGAGCAGCGCCAACTTGCCCATCGCCAACTGCTGCGGGTCGATTTTCAATGTGGAAAAGCCCCAGCCGTAAGCACGCAAGGTGGCGACCCGCGCTTGCAGTTGGGTGTGCAGAAAACGGTCGTGTTGCTGCAGGTGCTGAGGCTGCAACAGCATGCCTTCGGACCAGACTACTTTGTTATTCCAGGACATAAATTCTTCTCAAAAAAGTGAACGCATTTCTGTGCTGGGCAAGCCTGTTGTGGTGAGAGGCTGCGCACCCCGGCGCGGGGCCAGCGCGCTCACCGAGGCGTACGCATTCAAGAGCGCATCCGCGCCACCTGTTCTTCATAAGCCTTGGAAAACAGTTCGCCGAACAGCCGCTGCAAATCCTCATCAGCGTCCCGCGCCAGGTCTTCGTAGCGCTCCACCAAGCGGTCCCACAGGCGCGCCTTGCGCCGCGCCGGCATCCACTTGTCGAGCGCGCCGTGGGTGGTGCGACGTTGCTCGACCCGTGCCGGGTCAAAGCGCTGCACCACCGCGCCCAAGGCCGCACGCATGCCGGCGATCACCGCCAGTTCATGCGCTTTGAGGTCATCAAATGAGGCATTCATGGCCTTCACCGGGCGCATGTAGGCGGGTGAATCGCCATTGAGCATCTGCGCCAGCGCGCTGTCGGCGTCGGGGAAGAATTTGAGCGGGTTGTTGGAATAGGCACCGATCATGGTCATGTCGATATGGCTTTCGCGCTTGGTCAGCGCGCGGGCCATCAGTACATCCATGGTGCCGCCGGTGGCGGCACGGAGCATTTCGCCGACCAGTTGCGCGAGTTCAGTGGGGGTGCGGGAGGTGTGCAGGTCGGGGAGGCCCAGACCCAACAGCAGAGATTCAAGGACTGCACTGTCTCCTGTGGTAGCGGGCTTGCCCGCGATGGTCTCAGGGGCGCCGAGTTTTTCCTGCAAGACCGCGTTATCGTTCTTCGCGGGCAAGCCCGCTCCCACAGGTTGAGCGGGGGCGATCGCGGGCTGGGTGTGCAGGCCCAGGCCCAGGCCCAATAGCAAGGCCTTACGCACCGCATCGTCACTGCCTCGCTCGGTCAATGTGGGAGCGGGCTTGCTCGCGAAGGTCTCAGGGGCGCCGAGATTTTCCTGCAAGACCGCGTTATCGTGCTTCGCGGGCAAGCCCGCGCCCACAGGGGATGTGGACAGGCCCAGAAGCGGGTCGTAGTCAGCCGGGATCACCTGCGGTTCCGCCTGCCACAGCGGCATGTTGAAGGCCTGCATCTGCGGCGCCACATGGTCGCTCTCGGTGCCGCGAAACACAGGGGTCAGCGACGGATTCAACCCCAGCGGGTCGGACAGCGGCATCGCGCCGTCAAAGAGTGAATTGCCCTCCAGAATCCGCGCGCCGGCCAGGTCGTCGTGCAGCACCACCGGCACCACCACTTCAGGGTCACGCATCAACGGCGGCGACACTTCCAGCGGCGGTAACGGCGCGGCCACCGGCGTCGGTGGCGGCACGAACAGCGGCGGCAGAATTCGCGTGGCCAGGGCGTCGTCTTCCGGCTCCGGCGCCAGCGGTTGCTCCAGGCGCACCTGTAATGCGTAATCGCCGATCACCAGGCGGTCGCCCTCCTCCAGCGCACGCTCGCGGCCGTTGCCCAACGGCCGTTCGTTGACCAGGCTGGGGTTGCTGCCGGTGTCGGTCAGGTAAAACTGCTCGCCGCGCAGTTCAAGGCGCGCATGCACGCGGGAGATATATTTGCCCGGGTCGTCCAGGGTCAGGTCATTGTCCGGCCCGCGCCCAATGGACCCACCGACCTCGGTAAAGCGACAGATCACCTCGCCGGGCATGGGTTGGTCGCGGTAGCTTTTAACCAGCAGGATCAGGTTCATAGCGGGCTCCAGAAAAGGTTACTTGCCATCGTCGGCCTCCTTGGGCGGCAGCGGCGTGCCGGCAGGTCCGGTGGCAGCCGTCAGGGCCAGGGCAGTTGCCGCCGAGGCGGCTTCGGGCAATGGCAGCGGGATGATCGAAGCGACGATCATCGCCGGGGTCAGGGTGAGGAAGGTCGAGCCGACTTTCAGGGTGATGGTCGCGCCGGCCTCGATGACCACGTTGGCGCCGCCCTTGATGTACATGTCCAGGCCGGCCGTGACGCCGGTCTTCAGACCACCGTTAATGATCATGTTGGCGCCCGCTGCCATCGACACATCGCCGCTGGCCTTCTCGTTGCGATGACCACCGACCGCCGAGTGCCGATCGCCGCCGATTTTTTCGCGCAGGTCCTTGTCGACCTTGGAATGGCGATCGCCACCAACCCAGTCGAGGGAGTCTTTGAGCACGCGCTGGTCGAGGTTTTTCTGCGCGTGCAGGAACACTTGCTCCGCGCCCTTTTTGTCTTCGAAACGCAGCTCGTTGTAGCCCCCGCCGCCTTTGGACGAGTTGCTCTTGATCGTCGAGCGCGTGGCATTTTCCGGCAAGGCATAGGGTGGCAGGGTGTCGGCGTTATAGACGCTGCCGGTCACCAGCGGCTGGTCAGGGTCGCCTTCAAGAAAGCTGACCACCACTTCCTGGCCGATACGCGGTGTGTACAGCGCGCCCCAGCGCTTGCCGGCCCAACTCTGGGCCACACGAATCCAGCACGAGCTGTTTTCGTCGCGCTTGCCCTCACGGTCCCAGTGGAACTGCACCTTGATGCGCCCATATTTGTCGGTCCAGATTTCTTCGCCCTGTTTGCCCACCACCATGGCGGTCTGCGGGCCTTGCATCAGCGGTTTACGCGACACACAGGGCGCCCGAAATTGCTGCTGGCGCGACAAGGCCACGAACTCGCAGCTCAATACGGGCGCAGGCTCGGCCGGCGGCGTCGGTTCATAGGTGTCCGAGGACAATGTGTAGCGCGCTTCGAGCAACAGGAACTGCGCGTTCTGCTCGCTGCGCGGGTGCTCGGTCAAGGTCATCAGCGCGCCGGGAAACAGGCCGCGCGCACGGGTTGCGCCGGTGACCCGCTGGGTGCCGGTGTGCAGGGACTCAATCAAGGTGCGCGCGTAGTTTTCGCCGCTTTTGCGCTCGGTGTATTTTCCCGGGTAGTCATAACGCTCATGCCGCGACTGCGGGTAGCTGCCGGCCAGGGTCGATTTGGCCAGCAGGTTGGCGGTGGGCTTTTCAAAGTCGAAGTCTTGCAGGCTGTAGCCGCCCGGCTCCACGTCACCGCCCATGCGCCAGTCGTAGATCACCTCGCTTTCACGCATGGCGTGGTCTT
Organism: Pseudomonas sp.; assembly: GCF_049645325.1. Taxonomy (GTDB): domain Bacteria; phylum Pseudomonadota; class Gammaproteobacteria; order Pseudomonadales; family Pseudomonadaceae; genus Aquipseudomonas. The sequence continues at coordinate 34,766 of NZ_JBARTQ010000600.1, forward strand.
CGGCGGGCATGAAGCGCACCTGGGCATAGCCGGGCGCCGGCGAGTGCACGCCGTAGGAATCGGCCAGCACCAGGGTGTGACGCCCGGCGGCGCTCTTGAAGTAGTAATAGATGCCCTCCTGCTCCATCAGGCGGCTGACAAAGTTGAAATCGCTCTCACGGTATTGCACGCAATAGGTCAGCGCCTTGTAGCTGCCGCTCAGGCCCGAAGTGTCGACATCCGCGATGCTGTACGGCGCGAACACCCGCTTGAGGATGTCCGGCACGCTGAGTTCCTGGAAGATCCGGCAGTCGCTGGCCAGCGTCAAAAACCACAACCACGGGCGCAATACCGCCTTGTAGGTGGCGTAGCGCCCCTGCCGCGTGCTGAACGAAAAGTGGCTGACGTGCCCACTGAAGTAGCGGCTGCCGCCCTTGGGAAGGTCCACCGCCACGCTCATCTGGGTAGCCAGCAGGTCGTCGATATTCAGGTCGGCGCGCTCGCTGTACAGCTCAAGGTGGTACTCGCTGAGCTGCGAAAGCCCCTCCGTCGCCTGCATGCGTCGAAACAGCAACACATCGGTGCCGAGCACGCTGGTGACCTGGATTTCGCGATGGACTTGAGTGGTTGCCATGAATGTTGTCTGTGGTAGTGGGCGCCTAGACAGAACAGTCAGCGGACAGGATTTATTCCCACCTGCCGTTCATTTCGCTAAGCACCCAGCTGCACCAGGTAATGGTCGTCAAACTTGAGCTCTTTTTTCACGCCCGCGCCCGACAGGTAATTGAGGTAATGCCTGTAGAGCATCGTGAAAAAATCGAGGGTGCGCGAAGCGCCCATGCGGTACTCACCCGAGTTGGGGTCGAAGAACGTCATGCTGTTGCGGTCGGCGTAGATCCCGCATACGTGGGACGGCCCCCCGCACTCGAACGTGAAGAGCCACACGTAGTAACCCGGTTTCGTGCGGTCGATATGCCTGGCCAGGGTTGCCAGCCCTTCCAGGCCCTGGGCCTCAACCGATGAACTGTCGACCCGGCCACAAATGTTCGGCAGGTTGGCTTTGATGCGGCGGGTGTTGTCGAGGATCAGGGTGGTGTTGAACGCGCTGCAATAGCTTTCGATGCGGCACCACGTGTCGTCCCGGCTCAGAAACGCGCAGCGGTTGATCGCCGACTCGGCGGGCGCCTGCAAGTGACGGTTCAACCAGGCGAATGTCGCGCCCACGCAGGCCCCGCCCGCGAGGCTGGGCATGGCTTGCAGGTACGGGTTCTTGCTCAGTTGCGCGCGCTGCTTGAACTTGGCGACCCGGAACCACTTCATCACGATCGGCGTTTTCCACGCTACATAGGGCATTGGCTTACTGCCCCCCGAAGTGGTAACTAAAATCGCCGCCGTCAACGCTGACCTGCACGTGCGTGGCTGGCGTGCCCGCGAGCAGGCGGTTGAGAAACTCGGTACTGATCGCCGGCAGCATGGCGTTGGTGAGGATCGCGTCGATCATGCGCCCGCCGCTTTCCAGCTCGGTGCAGCGGCTGGCGATCAGGTGCACCACGTCGTCGCTGTAAGTGAACGGAATCTTGTGGTTAGCGGCGATGCGTTTTTCGATACGCCCCAGTTGCAGGCGGATGATGCTGCCGAGCATGGCGTCGCTCAGCGGGTAATACGGGATCACCACCAGCCGCCCGAGCAAGGCCGGCGGGAACACTTCCAGCAGCGGCTCGCGCAGGGCCTTGGCGATGTCGTCCGGCGCGGGCATGGTCTTGGGGTCGCGGCACAGGCGGCTGATCAACTGAGTGCCGGCGTTGGTGGTGAGCAGGATCAGGGTGTTCTTGAAGTCGATGATCCGGCCCTCTCCGTCCTCCATCCAGCCTTTGTCGAACACCTGGAAAAACAGCTCGTGCACGTCCGGGTGGGCCTTTTCCACTTCGTCCAGCAGCACCACGCTGTAAGGCTTGCGCCGCACTGCTTCGGTCAGCACGCCACCTTCGCCATAACCCACGTAGCCGGGGGGCGCGCCTTTCAAAGTGGAAACAGTGTGGGCTTCCTGGTACTCGCTCATATTGATGGTGATGACGTTTTGCTCACCGCCATACAGCGACTCGGCCAGGGCCAGGGCCGTCTCGGTTTTACCCACGCCGGAGGTGCCCGCAAGCATGAACACGCCCACCGGCTTGCCCGGGTTGTCGAGGCCGGCGCGGGACGTCTGGATACGCCGTGCAATCATCTCCAGCGCATGGTTCTGGCCGATGATGCGCTGGCCCAGGCGGTCGGCCAGGCGCAGCACGTTTTCGATCTCGTTCTTGACCATGCGGCCCACCGGAATGCCGGTCCAATCCTGCACCACCGAGGCCACAGCCTGTTCGTCGACGCTGATCAGCACCAGTGGGTGTTCGCCCTGTTGCGCGACCAATTCGTCTTGCAGTTGGCGCAGTTCGATCAACCCGGCCTCACGGTCGGTCGCGTCGGCCAATTGGCTGCGCAAGCGCTGGATTTGCTCCACCAGCGCCAGTTCGTTATCCCAGCGCCCTTCTACGTCATCCAGGCGCTCACGTTCGGTCGCCAACAGGCCTTCGACCGAGGCACGACGGCTGGCGGTTTCCACGCCGATGGCGGTTTCGCGCTCGATGATCGCCAGCTCGGTTTCCAGCGATTCAATGCGGCGGCGGCTGTCATCCACTTCGGCCGGCGTGGCATGCAGGCTGATGGCGACGCGGGCACAGGCGGTGTCGATCAGGCTGACCGCCTTGTCCGGCAACTGGCGCGCCGGGATGTAGCGGTTGGACAATCGCACCGCTGCTTCCAGCGCCGAATCGAGAATATGCACGTGGTGGTGGTTCTGCATGGTTTCGGCAATGCCGCGCAGCATCAGCAAGGCCCGCGCCTCGTCAGGCTCGTCGACCTGCACGGTCTGGAAACGCCGGGTCAGGGCCGGGTCTTTTTCGATGTGCTTCTTGTACTCGGCAAACGTGGTCGCGCCCACCGTGCGCAAGGTGCCACGGGCCAGCGCCGGTTTGAGCAGGTTGGCCGCATCGCCAGTGCCGGCCGCACCGCCCGCCCCGACCAGGGTGTGGGTTTCATCGATAAACAGCACGATCGGCTTGACGCTGGCCTGTACCTCATCGATCACCGAGCGCAGGCGCTGTTCGAACTCGCCTTTCATGCTCGCACCGGCCTGCAACAGGCCGACATCGAGGGCGAGCAGTTGCACGTCTTTCAGGCTGGGCGGCACGTCGCCCCGGGCGATGCGCTGGGCAAAACCCTCGACCACGGCGGTTTTGCCAACGCCCGCCTCGCCCACCAATATCGGGTTGTTCTGGCGACGACGCATAAGGATGTCGATCACCTGGCGGATTTCTTCATCGCGCCCGACGATGGGGTCCATCTTGCTGCTGCGCGCCTGCTCGGTGAGGTCGACGGTGAAACGCTTCAAGGCTTCCTGCTTGCCCATGGCCGCCGGTGCCACCGCGCCCGCTTCTTCGCCTGGCATCTGGAAGCCATCGCTGGCCGTCATCAGCGCCTCCGGAGAATCCTTGAGCAACGCGCCGAACTGCTCGCTCAGGTCGTCGATACCGACCTTGTTGAACTCGCGGGACACGCCATACAACCCATTGCGCAAACTCGGGGTTTTCAGCAGCGCCAAGAGCAAATGGCCGGAGCGCACCTGGGATTCACCGAGCATCAGGGTGGCGCAGACCCAGGCGCGCTCGACGGCCTCTTCGACCTGGCTGGATAAATCGGTGACCGACGTCGAGCCACGGGGCAAGCGGTCCAGCGCGGCGGTCAGGTCGCGGGCCAGTACCGCGGCGTCTATGCCGTAATGACGGACCAGGCGCAGCAGGTCGGAGTCGCTCAGTTGCAGGATTTGCTGTAACCAGTGCACCAGTTCCACATAGGGGTTGCCGCGCATTTTGCAGAATACGGTGCTGCTTTCGATGGCCCGGTAGCACAGGCTGTTGAGTTTGCCGAAAAGCGCGACGCGACTGATGTCAGCCATGGACGGGTCCTTGAGAAGTGGATACAGAGACGCGAGGATTGATCAGCAACTGCCGGTCATCCTGCTCGGGGGTCTTGCTGCTCAGCCAACTGGTCCAGCCCAACGGCGCTGAACCCAGGCGCAGGCCGGGCAATTGCTCTTTCTGGACGATCAGGTTGATGTCCCAGTCCATCGCCAGGCCGACGTACTGGCGCACCCAGTCCTGCACGCGTTGCAGGCTGTCGCCGCCGGGCAACAGGCGACGGGTTTGCGCAAGGTCCAGAGGGCCGATCAACAGGCGGAATTTGTGCTGGGTGTTCCAGACTTTCTTGCCCATCACCGTGGTCTGGCCGAGCACGGCGGCCTCGGGCCCGCTGCGCAGGGCGCACAGGCCATCGACCGGCAAGGTCATCCAGTGGCCGACAAACTGCTCGACGTTCACCGGCACGCCGAGGTAGTCGCTGAGTAATGCCGCCAAGCCTTCGGCGTTGCGCGTCTGCGGCCCGAGGCGCCCGGCGAAGTGCAGCTTGGCCACGTCCGGCACCGCGTTGCGGTTGAGCAACGAAGGCTGGCCGATGCCGATCAATGACCCCAGGTAGTGGGCAAAACGGTCCGCACCTGGCCGGTCGAGGCTCACCGCTGGCTGGGCACTCGCCCAGGCGCGGTAGAACAGGCTGATCATGCGGTGGTGAAACACGTCGCAAAAGGCCGCCAGTGTCGGGTCATTCTGGTTGCGCTGGCGGTCGCGGATGTATTCGGTGAGGTGAATCGGCAGCGGGCCATTGGCCCCCATCAGGCCAAAGAAATTCAGCAGCAGCTTGGGCGTAACGCCGGGTTTGAGCGCGGCGATCATCGCTGGTTCGAACGCCAATGACGGTTGCTGGCCAAAACGCACCGCCTCATCGGCCGGACGCGCCGCCTGGCCGATGCGTGGCAGGTGTGGGAAGGCGCATTCCAGCTGACGCAACGCGCCATAGAAATCAAAACGCCCAGGATGCGCTTCAAGGTCGGCGAGCAGGCTCAGAGGATCTCGCATCTGCCCACCCGCGCCGGCCACTGCATGATCACGCCACGCGCGGTGCTTTTGATCACCGTTTCAGTGAACGAATTAAGCGACACGTATTTGGCGAAAAACTGCTCCAGCACCGAGCCCAGCACAAACACCCCGGCGCCTTCGAACGCTGTCTCATCCAGGGTCACGCTGACCTGCAACCCACGCCCATACGTGATCGGCCCGGGCAACGGCAGGCGCCGCACAATGCTCTCGGCGGTGACCGAGCGCAGGCCTTCAATCTGCTTGTGCGCGGCTTCATCGTCGATGCGGCAATACAGGCGCAACAGGTCGCGCAAGGCGCTGGCGCCCTGCTCCTTGTCCTGGTCGAGCAGTGACAAATAGTTGAGGGACAGATGGCTGACCAGCCGCCACGCGGTCTCGCCCTCGGCAAACGACGGCGCAGGCACCGTGGGGCCGGCGACGCAGCGCACAGATTGCACCGGCGCGCCGGCTTCTACCGTGAAGTCGGTACGGCCGCTGCCCACCGGCATGCTCAATACCAGGTCACGGTTGCTGCACAGGGTGTCGATGCCCAGCTGGCGCAAGTCACTGCGGTGCGGCGCCTCCTGGGCGTCCACCAGGGACAAAAACAACTCGCTGCCGATGTAACTGGAACGCGGGCCCTGGCGCCGTTGTTGTTCGGAAAGCACCCGCGCATCACGCCGCACCTGATAAAACGCCTTCGGCGGCGTGCGCGCGTGAAGGTCATTGGCGCGGTAGAACGACTCAAACGTCTGGCTGGCCTCGGCACCGCTGCCGTAGCCGGTGACGCCGTCGACCTGGTAGATCTCATAATCCATCGGCCGCGTACGGTCGGGGATCACGTGGTATTCCGATTGCTGGTCGGACACGTGCACGCGCTCGGTGCGCATCGGGAACAGGTTGATCGCCGGCGTGCAGTACAGCCCGAAGTTGGCGGCGCTCAGGCTCTGTTCCAGCAGCGGGTCGAGTTTCTTGAACAGCACGATCACGTCCAGTTGCTCGGCGGTGCAACGGCTCACGCTGTTCGCCAGCCCCGTGACGTCGGCAAACATGAAGCGCTGGGGCATGGCGAAATATTCCTGCAGCAGCCGATAGCCCTGGAACGAGCGTGGGCCGCTGGGCAGCAAAGCTTCGCTGTCGCTGTAGCCTTGGCTGCGAATTGCGCTTTTGGGCAGGAACTGGTGCCAGTCCACATGTTCCTGCACCGGCATCACCAACACGCCGGCGGCCTGGGCCAAAAGATGTTCGAGGATGCGCGACGGCAAGGCTTCGCCGCCACGAATGTGCAGAGGCAGGTTGTCGAGGGCCAAGTCGCTGAAGGTCAGCCCGGCGCCGACGCGCAACCGCAGGCGCAGCGCGGCCTTGACTCCGCCGAGGCGAGACAGATCGACCCCGCCCACTTGCGCGCCGCAGGCAAAGTAGCGCGCCTCGACCAGTTCGACCGGCCACAGGGTCACGTCGTGGGCGGTGCGAAACTCGCAGGCAGTCTGGTCGCCCTTGCCCAATTGGCTGTGCAACGCCGTGTCGCGCGGCACCTTGAAACCGGCGGCGAGGCTGCCTTCGCTCATGTCCGGCTGCAACTGCACCACGGCCATCGATGGTGTGGGTGCCAGGTATTGCGGGTACACCAGTTCCAGCAGGTGGTTGGTGAAACGCGGGAACTCGGCGTCGATTTTCACCTGTACCCGCGCCGCCAAAAAGCTGAAACCTTCCAGTAACCGCTCCACATAGGGGTCGGCACAGGCATAGGTTTCCAGCCCCAGGCGACCGGCAACCTTGGGGTAGTCGCGGGCGAACTCACCGCCGACTTCACGCAGGTGAGCCAGTTCACGTTCGTAATAGCGCAGCAGTTTGGCGTTCACCGCACGTCCCTTGTCTCGATATCAAAAACCCTTGCCTCGCCTGCTTCCAGG
>NZ_JBARTQ010000601.1:0-11732 GCF_049645325.1 Pseudomonas sp.
CATCGCAGGCAAGCCAGCTCCCACATAAAACCTCCTTGCAGGGACTCAACCGTAGATTTTCCGGAGTCAGCCATGGCCATCGCCGTTCCCTCGAACGAGGTCAACAGCCCCACCCTCAAGCAGCGCCTGGCGCGTGCCGAGCGGCTTAATCGCTGGAAGGCCCAGGCCTTGATTGCGCCGCTGGTGCTGTTCTTGTTGCTGGTGTTCCTGGTGCCGATCGTCGCGCTGCTCTACAAAAGCGTCGGCAACCCGGAAGTGGTGGGCGGTTTGCCGCGCACCGTGGTGGCGGTCAAGGCCTGGGACGGGCGGGGTTTGCCGGGCGAACCGGTGTACCAGGCCTTGAGCGAAGACCTGGGCGAGGCGCGTAAAAACCAGACCCTGGGTGATTTGTCCAAACGCTTGAACATGGAACTGGCCGGCTATCGCAGCCTGTTGACCAAAACCGCGCGAGCGCTGCCGTTCAGCGAAGCGCCTGGCTCTTATAAAGAAGCGTTGGAAAACCTCGACGAACGCTGGGGCGACCCGGCGTACTGGCAGGCGATCCGGCGTAATACCAGCACGCTGACGCCTTATTACTTGTTGGCGGCCGTCGATCACCGTATCGACGACCTCGGCGAAGTGGCCCCGGCCACCCCGGACCAGGCGATCTACCTGGACATCTTTGCCCGCACCTTCTGGATGGGCCTGGTGATCACCTTTATCTGCCTGCTGCTGGCGTATCCGCTGGCTTACCTGTTGGCCAACCTGCCGGCGCGTAAAAGCAACTTGCTGATGATCCTGGTGTTGCTGCCGTTCTGGACCTCGATTCTGGTGCGGGTGGCGGCGTGGATCGTGTTGCTGCAATCGGGCGGCTTGATCAACAGCGCAATGATGAGCCTGGGCCTGATCGATAAACCGTTGGAGCTGGTGTTCAACCGCACCGGGGTCTACATCTCGATGGTACACATTCTGTTGCCGTTCATGATTCTGCCGATCTACAGCGTGATGAAAGGCATCTCGCCCACCTACATGCGTGCGGCGATTTCCCTGGGTTGCCATCCATTCGCCAGCTTCTGGCGCGTGTACTTCCCGCAAACCTATGCCGGTGTCGGCGCCGGGTGCCTGCTGGTGTTCATCCTGGCGATTGGTTACTACATCACCCCGGCGCTGCTCGGCAGCCCGAACGACCAGATGGTCAGCTACTTCGTGGCGTTCTACACCAACACCAGCATCAACTGGGGCATGGCCACTGCCTTGGGCGGCTTACTGCTGCTGGCGACCGTGGTGCTGTACCTGATCTACAACCGGCTGGTGGGCGCCAGCCGCCTGCGCCTGAGCTGAGGAGACCTTGCGATGCTGAGCCCTTATTTGTCGCCCGTTGAGCGGGTGTGGTTCTACAGCTTGCGGATTCTCTGCGGCTTGATCCTGCTGTTCCTGATATTGCCGGTGCTGGTGATCATTCCGCTGTCGTTCAACAGCGGCAGTTTCCTGGTGTACCCGCTGCAAGGCTTTTCGCTGCACTGGTACCAGGACTTCTTCGCCTCGGCCGAATGGATGCGTGCGCTGAAGAACAGCATCATCGTCGCGCCGGCGGCCACCGTGCTGGCGATGGTGTTCGGCACGCTGGCGGCGATTGGCCTGACCCGTGGGAATTTCCCCGGCAAGGCGCTGGTGATGGCCCTGGTGATTTCGCCGATGGTGGTGCCGGTGGTGATCATTGGCGTGGCCAGTTACCTGTTCTTTGCGCCATTGGGCCTGGGCAACAGCTTTTTCTCGCTGATCGTGGTGCATGCGGTGCTGGGCGTGCCGTTTGTGATCATCACCGTGTCGGCGACGTTGCAGGGCTTCAACCATAACCTGGTGCGAGCGGCGGCCAGCCTCGGCGCGTCGCCCTTGACCGCGTTTCGCCGGGTGACCTTGCCGCTGATCGCGCCGGGGGTTATTTCCGGGGCGCTGTTTGCGTTTGCCACCTCGTTTGATGAGGTGGTGGTCACGCTGTTTCTCGCCGGCCCCGAGCAAGCGACCCTGCCGCGCCAGATGTTCAGCGGCATCCGCGAAAACCTCAGCCCGACGATTGCGGCGGCGGCGACGTTGCTCATCGCGTTTTCGGTGTTACTACTGCTGACCCTTGAATGGCTGCGCGGCCGCAGTGAGAAACTGCGCACTGCCCAAGTCTAAAGCCAAGTGGAGATCAAACTGTGAACTGTGGGAGCGGGCTTGTGTGGGAGCTGACTTGCCTGCGATGCAGGCGACGCGGTCTTTCATCAAGACCGAGCTGATGCTATCGCTGGCAAGCCAGCTCCCACATTGACCGTGCCCACATGGGTGCTGTGTTCATTCAGAGGATGTCCATTCAATTGCTGAATGGAAGACAACCCGTTTCAGTCAGCTACTCTTGTGCCAGCCCATTCCCTTATAAGAGGCCGCGCACATGAGTACTTCCTCATTCAAGATCGCCCACAAACTGCTCACCGGCTCCGGCGCCATCGAGCAACTGGCTGCCGAGCTCACGCGCCTGGATGTGGACAACCCGCTGATCGTCACCGACGCCGTGCTGGTCAAGTCCGGCACTGTCGCGCTGGCACTCGAGCACTTAGGCGATCGCCCCTACGAAATCTTCGACCGCGTGCTGCCCGACCCGGAAATCGCCATCGTCGAAGACTGCATGCGCGTGTACCGCGAGGGCGGGCATGACGGCCTGATCGGCGTGGGCGGCGGCAGTGCCATCGACATCGCCAAAAGTGTCGCGGCCTATGCCGGTTATCACGGCGCGCTGGCGGATCTGTTCGGCGTGGACCAGGTGCCACGCAAAGGCCCGCCGTTGATCGCGATCCCGACCACGGCCGGCACCGGTTCGGAGGTGACCAATGTGGCGATTCTCTCCGACAAGGTTGCGCAGCTTAAAAAAGGCATCGTCAGCGATTATTTGCTGCCGGACGTGGCGCTGATCAGCCCGCAAATGACCCTCACCTGCCCACGCAGTGTCACCGCCGCGAGTGGCGTGGATGCGCTGGTGCATGCGATCGAGTCGTACCTGTCGCTGAATGCCTCGCCGATCACCGACGCCCTGGCCATCGGCGCGATCAAGTTGATCGCCAGCGCGCTGCCCAAGGCCTACGCCAACCCGTCCAACCTGCAGGCCCGTGACGACATGGCCACCGCCAGCCTGATGGCCGGCATGGCGTTCGGCAATGCCGGGGTGGGCGCGGTGCATGCGTTGGCGTACCCGTTGGGCGGGCGTTTCAATATCGCCCACGGTGTGAGCAACGCGTTGTTGCTGCCCTACGTGATGCACTGGAACAAGCTGGCGTGCGTGGAGCGCATGCAGGACATCGCCCAGGCCATGGGCGTGAATATCACCGGCTTGAGCGTCAACGATGCCGCCGACCAGGCTGTCGAGGCGATGACGCGGCTGTGTGCTGCCGTCGAGATTCCGGCGGGGCTGCACACCTTCGGGGTTCCCGAAGACGCGATCCCGGCCATGGCCACGGAAGCCGCGGGCATTGAGCGCCTGATGCGCAACAACCCGCGCAAGCTCAGCGCGGCGGATATCGAGAAAATCTACCGGGCGGCTTACTAACCGTTGAGTTAGGTCACGGTGCGCGCAGCAAAGCATGAGGTATACAATGCGCGCCATCGTGATTTAGCTCAAAAAAGGTGCGTCATGCAGCCCTTCGTCATTGCTCCATCGATTCTCTCCGCCGACTTCGCCCGCCTGGGTGAAGAAGTGGACAAGGTATTGGCCGCCGGTGCCGACTTCGTGCACTTCGACGTCATGGACAACCACTACGTGCCCAACCTGACCATCGGCCCGATGGTCTGCGCGGCGCTGCGCAAATACGGCATCACTGCGCCGATTGATGCGCACCTGATGGTCAGCCCGGTGGACCGCATCGTCGGTGACTTCATCGACGCCGGCGCGACCTACATCACCTTCCACCCGGAAGCGACGCTGCATGTGGACCGCACCCTGCAACTGATCCGCGAAGGCGGCTGCAAGGCGGGCCTGGTGTTCAACCCGGCCACCCCGCTGAGTGTGCTTGAGTACGTGATGGACAAGGTCGACATGGTCTTGCTGATGAGCGTCAACCCAGGTTTCGGCGGGCAGAAGTTCATCCCCGGTACCCTGAACAAGCTGCGTGAAGCCCGCGCGCTGATCGACGCGTCGGGCCGCGACATCCGCCTCGAAATCGACGGTGGGGTCAACGTCAACAATATCCGCGAAATCGCCGCCGCCGGCGCCGACACCTTTGTGGCCGGCTCGGCGATCTTCAATGCGCCGAACTATCAGGACGTCATCGACAAGATGCGTGCAGAACTGGCGCTGGCGCGTCCATGAGCGGCTTTGAGCAGCTGTTCCCCGGCAAACTGCCACGGCTGGTGATGTTCGATCTGGACGGTACCTTGATCGACTCGGTGCCGGACCTGGCAGCCGCCGTGGACGAGATGCTGCTCAAGCTGGGGCGCAAGCCGGCGGGGATCGAGTCGGTGCGTAACTGGGTAGGTAACGGTGCGCCGATGCTGGTGCGCCGGGCCCTGGCTGACAACATCGATGCCGACGGTGTGGATGAGGTCGAGGCCGAACACGCGCTGGAGCTGTTCAACGCAGCCTATGAAAGCAGCCACGAGCTGACCGTGGTTTACCCCGGCGTGCGCGACACCCTCAAATGGCTGCACAAGCAGGGCGTGGAAATGGCCCTGATCACCAACAAGCCGGAGCGCTTTGTCGCGCCGCTGTTGGACCAGATGAAAATCGGCCGTTATTTTCGCTGGATCATCGGTGGCGATACCCTGCCGCAGAAGAAGCCCGACCCGGCGGCGCTGTTTTTCGTGATGAAAATGGCCAATATCCCGGCTTCGCAGTCTTTGTTTGTCGGCGATTCACGCAGTGACGTGCAGGCGGCGAAGGCGGCGGGCGTGCAGTGCGTGGCCCTCAGTTATGGCTATAACCATGGTCGGCCGATCGCTGAAGAATCGCCTGCATTGGTGATTGATGACCTGCGCCTGCTAATCCCCGGTTGCTTGGGAGCGGGCGCTGAGATAACGTTGCCCGACATCGATCCAACCCCTTCTGGAAATCCCATCGTGGTGGTCACTCGCAAACTCTGGATGAAAGTCATCAAGGCCCTGGCCCGCTGGCGTTGGCGCGCCTGACTGATCCTCGCCGCGCTGCGGCACGTTTGCACACCTGACCGTTTGACCCTCAAGCCACGAGGCACCTCATGATCCGCGAAGAATTCCTGCGTTTGGCCGCTGCCGGCTACAACCGTATTCCCTTGGCCTGCGAAACCCTGGCCGACTTCGACACGCCGCTGTCGATCTACCTGAAACTGGCCGACGAGCCCAATTCCTACCTGCTGGAATCGGTGCAGGGCGGCGAGAAGTGGGGCCGTTACTCGATCATCGGCCTGCCGTGCCGCACCGTCATGCGCGTTCACGACCACCACGTGAGCATCACCCATGACGGCGTCGAGATCGAAAGCCACGACGTAGAAGACCCGCTGGATTTTGTCGAAACCTTCAAGGCGCGCTACAACGTGCCGACCATTCCTGGATTGCCGCGTTTCAACGGCGGCCTGGTGGGGTATTTCGGCTACGACTGCGTGCGCTATGTGGAAAAACGCTTGGGTAAGTGCCCGAACCCGGACCCGCTGGGCGTGCCGGACATTCTGCTGATGGTGTCGGATGCGGTGGTGGTGTTCGATAACCTCGCCGGCAAGATGCACGCGATTGTGCTGGCTGACCCGTCCCAGGCGGATGCCTTCGAGAGAGGCCAAGCCAGTCTCGAAGCCTTGATGGAAAAATTGCGCCAGCCGATCACCCCGCGTCGCGGCCTGGACCTCAGCCGCCCGCCGGCTGCCGACCCGATCTTTCGTTCAAGCTTTACCCAGGATGATTACGAGCGCGCGGTCGACACCATCAAGGAATACATCCTCGCCGGTGACTGTATGCAAGTGGTGCCGTCGCAACGCATGTCCATCGACTTCAAGGCCGCGCCGATCGACCTGTATCGCGCACTGCGCTGCTTCAACCCGACGCCGTACATGTACTTCTTCAACTTCGGCGACTTCCACGTCGTGGGCAGTTCACCTGAAGTGCTGGTGCGGGTCGAAGATAACCTGATCACCGTGCGCCCGATTGCCGGTACTCGCCCGCGTGGCGCGACCGAAGAAGCCGACCTGGCGCTGGAAGAAGACCTGCTCAGCGACGACAAGGAAATCGCCGAACACCTGATGCTTATCGACCTGGGCCGCAATGACACCGGGCGCGTGTCGGAAATCGGCTCGGTGAAGCTGACCGAGAAGATGGTCATCGAGCGCTACTCCAACGTGATGCACATTGTGTCCAACGTCACCGGCGAGCTGAAAGCCGGCCTGACCGCCATGGACGCGCTGCGCGCGATTCTGCCGGCGGGCACCTTGTCGGGCGCGCCGAAGATTCGCGCGATGGAGATCATCGACGAACTGGAGCCGGTCAAGCGTGGCGTGTACGGCGGCGCCGTGGGGTATTTCGCCTGGAACGGCAACATGGACACCGCGATTGCGATCCGCACCGCAGTGATCAAGGACGGCGAACTGCACGTGCAGGCGGGTGGCGGGATTGTCGCCGATTCGGTGCCGGCCCTTGAGTGGGAAGAAACCCTGAACAAGCGCCGCGCGATGTTCCGCGCAGTGGCGTTGGCCGAGCAGACGCCGCAAGGCTAACGGCGTGCGTTGATCAAAAAGTGGGAGCTGGCTTGCCTGCGATAACATCACCTCTTTGTACCCGATACACCGAGGTGTCTGCATCGCAGGCAAGCCAGCTCCCACATTGGTTTTGCGCTGGTTTTTAAGACCGCATCAGAAATCCAGACTCACCCCCACACTGACCCCTTGCTGGGTCAAATCGTCGTCCTTCCTCACGTTATACGCCGCCCGCAACGCCAGCTCCTGCGTCAGCTTGTGGCTGACACCGAGGCTCAAGCGATCCGAATTGCTGCGGGGCGTGTAGCCGTCCAGCTTGAAGTCGATACCCTGCACGCTGTTGAGCGAAATGTTCACCTTTTGAGTGTCATTTTCGAACTCATGCTCGTGGGCCACTTCGCCAAACACCTGGGTTTGCGGCGTGACGCGGTAGCTGCCCTGCAGGCCGACGCCGAGGCGTTTGGAGTCGCGCTGCTGGTCATCAAACGTCAGCGCGGTGGAGCGGTTGTCTTTTTCCGAGTAACCGTTCACCTCGACGCGTGCATAGTCGGCGCTGATGAATGGCGACAGGTGCCAATCGCTGCCGACCCCGGCGATGTCATAACCCACGCGGCCGCTCAAGGCCCAGAGCCAACCATCGGTGTCGCCTTTCTCGGAGCCTTCGCCGACGCCCAGGGCGAACTTGCGCTTGAGGCTGTCGAAGTCCAGCTTGCCGCCGGTCAACGCGGCATCGGCCCACCAGTGATTCTGCTGATACTGCGCGAACGCAGTGCCCATGTAGCTGTTGAGCTTGTAGTCCGAATCGCTGGCGCCGGCTTCAAGCGTCTGCCGATACAGCCCGGCGGCCACGCCCACGCGCCAGTTTTCGTCGAGCCGGTAGCTGCCGCCGATATTCAGGTTGTAGCCACTGCCGTCACCGCTGGCAGAGCTGCTTTGATCATCGAAGTCCAGGTGCTGGCCACCACCGGCGACAATGGCGCGCCATTGGCCCACGGCTTGCCAACTGCCGTTGTCGGCCTGCCATTGGTTGCGCAGTTCGTCCTGATGGGCGCGCAGGGTGCCCTGGGCCATTTCCGGCAGCAGGGTGAGTTCCCAGGGGGCGGCCAGCAGCGAGTAGGCGTAGTCGGCGATCAAGCGTTGCCCGGCGATGGTGGGGTGCACGGAATCGTTGTAGATCAGCTTGGTCGGGTCGGGGCTGGTGCCGCCAATCCCGTAGGTTGGGTTGGCGGTGCAGCCGTTGCCGCTGAAACAGGTGCCGGTCAGGTTCTGTCCGGTGGCCAGGCCGAAGCGGGCCGGGTCGGCGAAGGTTTCCTTGAGCAGCAACGGGATGTTCAGCGGGATTACCTGCGCGTCGACCTGCGACAGGCGTTGCACCAATGACTGGTTGAAAATGTTGCTGAGGGCGCTGCTGGCAGCCTGCAGCGGCGTGCCGTTGATGGCTGGGGTCAGACCGAGGTCGGGCAGCATCCACACCATGATGTAGCGCGCGCCGGCCTGTTGCAGGGCTTGGGCGCTGTCGGCCAGGCGCCCGCCGGCGGCGACCGCCTGGCCCGGGCTGAGTACGCGACCTTGCAGGAAGTCATTGCCGCCGCCAGACAGGAAGTACAGCGCGTTCGGGTCGGCTCGCCCGCCGTTTGCCGGCAGGTAACCCTGGCGACTGCGCAATACAGTGCCGCCGCCGGGGTTGCCGGGAGGAATCGCTGCGTTGGAGACCGAGGTGACCGAGTCGAGAATATTGTCGGTCCGGTAGCCGCCCACCGCCCAGTTGTTGCCGTCTGGCAGGCCTTGTGCCGCGCGTACCGGCGAGGTGGAGGCGTTCAGGTCGTTTGGCGCAACGCCCAGTTTTGCACCCAATAAGGTCGACGAAACCGGGCCGTAGTCGCCCTGGAAGGTTGGGCCGGTGCGGTTGGTAAAGCGCAACGTGGCCCCATTCGAGCCATCGGGGAACTGGCCGGCATCAGCCAGGCTGTCGCCGAAAACAATCATGGTCGAGTACGGCGAAGAGGCGGCAAGTGCCTGTGCGCAGGCCAAAGACAGGAGGCAGCCGGCAAGGGGGGCAAAAAACGGTGGTCTGAGCATGCAAAATTCCATTTAGTTGTTTTTGTATCGGAAGCGAAACACTTAGCAATGTAGTGAGGGTTTTCTACGAAGAAAACAGTTTTTTCCTATAAAGATTCTGTCGTGATGGCCCCGTATTCGCGGCTCCATATTGCACCGGTCGCGAGGCTACGTTACTGTGCCTGGACGTATGAATGAGACCCTTCCCGTGTTGATTATCAGCAAACTCTTGATGCGAGTAGTCAAGGCACACGCCCGTTGGCGTTGGCGCGCCTGACATTTTCTCTGCCGGCCCCGGCCGGACCTGTACCGATTTGCCTTCTTCACCCCTTGTTTGACGCCCCTTGCTGGCTAACCCCGGCAACCGGAAAGTGCGTCTGGCAGCGGGTCACTCTCTTGGAAGGCGGTCATTCGAAATCAGTGAATTCAAGAGGTTTGAACCCACATGTTGCTGATGATTGATAACTACGACTCCTTTACCTACAACGTTGTGCAATACCTGGGCGAGCTCGGTGCCGAGGTCAAGGTGGTGCGCAACGATGAGCTGACAGTCGCCGAAATCGCCGCCCTGAACCCGGAGCGCATCGTGGTTTCGCCTGGCCCGTGCACGCCGACCGAGGCGGGCATCTCCCTTGAAGCGATCAAATACTTCGCCGGCAAATTGCCGATCCTGGGCGTGTGCCTGGGCCATCAGTCCATTGGCCAGGCCTTTGGCGGTGACGTGGTGCGCGCGCGCCAGGTGATGCACGGCAAGACCAGCCCTGTGTTCCATAAAGACCTCGGCGTGTTCCAGGGCCTCAACCTGCCGGTCACCGTGACGCGCTACCACTCACTGGTCGTTAAGCGCGAAACCTTGCCCGACTGCCTGGAGCTGACCGCCTGGACCCAGCTGGAAGACGGCTCGGTCGACGAGATCATGGGCCTGCGTCACAAGACATTGAACATCGAAGGGGTGCAATTTCACCCCGAATCGATCCTGACCGAGCAGGGCTACGAGCTGTTCGCCAACTTTCTCAAGCAAAGCGGCGGCACGCGCTAAGGACTTTCCATGGATATCAAGACTGCCCTGAGCCGTATCGTCGGCCACCTGGACCTGAGCACCGCTGAAATGAGCGATGTGATGCGCGAAATCATGACCGGTCAATGCACCGACGCACAGATCGGCGCGTTCATGATGGCCATGCGCATGAAAAGCGAGAGCATCGACGAGATCGTCGGCGCCGTCTCGGTGATGCGCGAACTGGCGGACAAGGTTGAGCTCAAGACCCTCGACGGCGTGGTCGACGTGGTCGGCACCGGCGGTGACGGTGCCAACATTTTCAACGTATCCACCGCAGCGTCCTTCGTGGTTGCGGCGGCGGGTTGCACCGTGGCCAAGCACGGTAACCGTGCGGTCTCCGGCAAAAGCGGCAGTGCCGACTTGCTGGAGGCGGCCGGAATCTATTTGAACCTGACGCCGGTACAAGTGGCGCGTTGCATCGACAGCGTCGGCATCGGTTTCATGTTTGCCCAGTCCCATCACGGCGCGATGAAACACGCCGCTGGCCCGCGCAAGGACTTGGGCCTGCGCACCCTGTTCAACATGCTTGGCCCGCTTACGAATCCGGCTGGCGTGAAACATCAGGTGGTGGGCGTGTTCAGCCAGGCGCTGTGCCGGCCATTGGCCGAAGTGCTGCAGCGCATGGGCAGCAAGCACGTGCTGGTGGTGCATTCGAAAGACGGCCTGGACGAATTCAGCCTGGCGGCACCGACCTTTGTGGCGGAGCTGAAGAACGACCAGGTCACCGAATATTGGGTCGAGCCAGAAGACTTGGGCATGAAAAGCCAGAGTTTGCATGGCCTGGCTGTAGAAAGCCCAGCCGCCTCCCTTGAATTGATTCGTGATGCCTTGGGGCGTCGCAAGACCGAAAACGGCCAGAAAGCGGCAGAAATGATCGTGTTGAATGCCGGCGCGGCGTTGTATGCCGCCGATCACGCCTACAGTCTTAAAGAGGGCGTGGCCCTCGCACATGATGCGTTGCACACCGGGCTCGCTCGCGAGAAGCTCGAAGAACTGGGTGCGTTTACTGCGGTGTTCAAAGTGGAGAATGAAGGATGAGTGTGCCAACCGTTCTGGAAAAGATCCTGGCCCGCAAAGCCGAAGAAGTGGCCGAGCGCCGTGCGCGTGTAAGCCTGGCCGAACTGGAAGCCCAGGCGAAACTCGCCGACGCCCCACGTGGCTTTGCCAATGCCTTGATCGCCCAGGCCAAGCTCAAGCAGCCGGCCGTGATCGCCGAGGTCAAGAAGGCTTCGCCGAGCAAAGGCGTGATTCGCGAGCTTTTTGTGCCGGCCGACATCGCCGCCAGCTATGAAAAGGGCGGCGCGACGTGCCTGTCCGTGCTCACCGACATCGACTATTTCCAGGGTTCCGACCTGTTCCTGCAACAGGCCCGCGCGGCGTGCAAGTTGCCGGTGATCCGCAAGGACTTCATGGTCGACCCGTACCAGATCTTCGAAGCCCGTGCCTTGGGCGCCGACTGCGTGCTGCTGATCGTCTCCGCACTGGACGACGTGAAGATGGCCGAGCTGGCGGCCGTGGCCAAAAGCGTCGGCTTGGACGTGCTGGTGGAAGTGCACGACGGCGACGAGCTGGAGCGTGCCCTGAAAACCCTCGACACACCGCTGGTGGGGGTCAACAACCGTAACCTGCACACCTTCGAAGTCAGCCTGGAAAACACCCTCGACCTGCTGCCGCGCATTCCGCGCGACCGCCTGGTGATCACTGAGAGTGGCATCGTCAACCGTGCCGATGTGGAACTGATGGAGATCAGTGGCGTGTATTCGTTCCTGGTGGGCGAGACCTTCATGCGCGCCGAGAACCCGGGGGCGGAGTTGCAGCGTCTGTTCTTCCCGGAGCGCGGCGGCGTGGCGGTCAGCGGTTCGACTTTAGACTGATTGGACCGCGGTCAAAATGTTGGGAGCAGGCTTGTGTGGGAGCTGGCTTGCCTGCGATAACGTCACTCGGTGTCACAG
>NZ_JBARTQ010000602.1:0-5221 GCF_049645325.1 Pseudomonas sp.
TATCGCAGGCAAGCCAGCTCCCACACTAGCCCGGCTCTTGCATGGGTGCCGTGCAGGTTCATGGAATAGCCACTTGCCATTTCAGTTGATGATAAGCATTATCATTAACTGCATCTCGGTCTGGTATCACTGTGAGCCAATCTCGCTTCAACCAATTCTTTCTCTCCCAACGGGTGATTCTGCTACGCACCTTGCAGCGGATGGTGAATAACCACAGCACCGCCGAAGACCTGCTGCAGGAAACCTACCTGCGCGTCACCCGGGCCCTCAGCGAGCGGCCGATTGATCACCTCGAACCGTTTGTCTACCAAACCGCGCGCAACCTCGCGCTGGACCACCTGCGCTCGCGCCGAATTCAAGCCCGCACGTTGCAGGAAGATGTCCCGCTGGACGTCCTGCAAAGCGTCGCCGCCCCCATCAGCACCCCGGAAGATGCGACCCAGGCTGAGCAATTGCTTGAGCACCTGAGCGTCAGCCTCGGCCAGTTGAGCGCCCGCCAGCAGCAGATTTTCATCCTCAGCCGCCTGCACGGTTGCAGCTACCAAGAGATTGCCGATCAGTTGCAGGTGTCCTTGAGCACCGTGCAAAAGGAACTGAAATTGATCATGGCCATCTGTGTAGGTGTGGCCGAACGGCTGGATCAGCCTTAAGCTTCACCCGACAGATGTGTTGATCCAGGCTGTAGGAAAGATGAATAAAACGTGGCGAAGACCCGAGGAACACCGTGACGGACCCGAATAAACTGCGCCCCCATGAGCTGGCTCATGAGGTGCTGCAAGACACGGCGATGGACCAGGCTCTGGATTGGCTGATCGCCTTGCAGTGTCCGCAGCCCGGGCAGCAGGCCGCGTTCGACGCCTGGCTGGCCAGCGACCCAGCGCACGTTCAGGCCTTCAGCAAGGCCCAGGCCGCCTGGGGTGGCGCGCCGGTACACAGCGCCGCCGTGGCCTTGGCAGCGCCGCGCAAGCCCAGCGCTTGGCGCCGAATCAAACCGCACTGGAAACCCTTGGCCACCGCTGCGGTGTTGCTGATCGGCCTGTTCAGTTTCAGCAACCTGCCCGTGCGCCTGCAAGCTGACCACCTCACGGTGGTAGGCGAACGCCAGCGCCTGCAGTTGGACGATGGTTCAAAGGTGCTGTTGAACACTAATTCGGCCTTCTCCAGCAGTATCAAGGACCACCAGCGCGTGGCTCGCCTGTACCAGGGCGAGGCGTTTTTTGAGGTCGCGCCCAGCCGTGGCCTGCCCCTGGAAATCGACGCCGGCCCCGTGCGCGCCAGCGTGCGCGACACCGACTTCGCCGTGCGCTACCTCAATGGCGAAGCCCAGGTGCAGGTGCAGCGCGGCGATGTCGACCTGAGCAATACCTTCGACGATGCCCGCGTGCGCCTGAGCGCCGGGGAAAGTATCCGCATCGGCCCCAAAGGCTTCGGCCAGCCCGCCAAGCTGGATGCGAGCAAGGACCTGGCCTGGGTCCAGGGCCGGCTGGTGTTCGAAAACTGCCCGATGAGCGAGGTGCTCGCCGAGCTGCGCCGCTACTACCCCGGCTGGATCGTCAACACCAACGACAGGCTTGCCAGCGTCGCCGTCACCGGCAATTACCGCCTCGACCAGCCCCTCGACGTCGTGCGCTCCCTGGCGCACATCACCTCGGCCAAGCTCTCGGAATACCCTGCGCTGGTCATCTTGAACTAAATGAGAATTATTTTTACTCGATCCTGACCGGCGATACGTCTCGTTATAGCCAATGCAACTGATTCCTATTTGAATCGGTTCGCGACTATAAGATTCGTACCTCCGGAGCGCTTTCGATGTCCTCTCGTTTCAACCGCCGGTCTTCTTCGCCCGTTCTGTCTTTGCTGACAGCGGCCATCCTGCTGGCCAGCGCGCCCGCCATGGCCGCCACCGCCGCCGAGCCGGTTGCGCGCAGCCACGGCAATTACAGTTTCAGCATCGAACAGCAGCCATTGGTGTCGGCACTGAACGCCTTTACCACGGTCACGGGCTGGCAAGTCGGCCTGCCGGCGGAACTCGGCCAGGGCGTATCGTCCCCTGGCGTGCGCGGTGCGCTGTCGCCGGAAAAAGCCCTCGACCGGCTGTTGGTGGGGACCAACCTGAGCTACCGCAAACTGGGCAATAACAACATCGTCCTGGAAAAACGCCCGGCGGGCAGCACGCTCAACCTGCAACAGGTGACCATCAGCGCCACCCGCACCGAACAGGATGTAAACAGCGTACCGAGCACCGTCACCGTGCATGAGCGCGAGGAACTCGACCGCGAGAATGTGAACACCCTTCGTGAATTGGTGCGCTACGAGCCCAACGTCTCGGTGGGCGGTGCCGGCACCCGTGCCAGCAATGCGGGCTATAACATTCGCGGCATCGACGGCGACCGCATCCTCACCCAGGTCGACGGCGTCGAAGTGCCAGACAACTTCTTCAACGGCCCTTACGCCAAGACCCGCCGCAACTACGTCGACCCGGAAATCGTCAAGCGCGTGGAAATCCTCCGCGGCCCGGCTTCCGCCCTGTACGGCAGCAGCGCCATTGGCGGCGCCGTGAGTTACTTCACCCTCGACCCGGACGACATCATCAAGCCCGGCCAGGACTACGGCGCCCGCCTGAAGACCGGCTACAGCTCTGCCGACGACAGCTGGCTGACCTCCGGCACCGTCGCCGGCCGCGTGCAAGATGTCGATGGCTTGCTGCACCTGAGCCAGCGCAACGGCCATGAAATGGAGTCCTACGACGGCAACAACGCCACCGGCCTGGCCCGCACCGGCGCCAACCCGGAAGATGCACGCACCACCAACGTGCTGGCCAAATTGGGCTGGAACTACGGGGACGACAACCGCCTGGGCCTGACGTATGAAAAGTTCAAGGACGACCGCGACGTCAACCTGAAAAACGCCGTGGGCGGCCCCTTCACCGGCGGCCGCGGCTTCAACTTCTATCGCGGGCGGTCGGGCAACGACACCATCACCCGTGAGCGTTTCGGCATCGAAAACCGCTTCGCCCTCGACTCGCCGATTGCCGATCAGATCAAGACCAGCCTCAACTACCAGATCGCCAAGACTGATCAGACCACCGCTGAAATCTACCAGCCGTCGCGCCGTGTATTGCGCACCCGCGAAACCCTTTATGAAGAAAAGCAGTGGGTCTTCGACGCGCAACTGGACAAGGCCTTCAGCCTCGGCGAAACCGATCACCAAGTGACCTACGGCACCACCCTGAAACAGCAGAAAGTCACCGGCTCGCGCGAAGGCGCCGCCACGTGTCTCGCAGTCGGCGGTGGATGCACGGCCATCGGCGCCCCAAGCCCTCAAGCCAGTGACAGCGTGAAAAAGGCCAGCGACTTCCCGGACCCGACCATCAACACCTATTCGCTGTTCGCCCAGGATCAGATCACTTGGGACAAATGGACCTTCCTGCCCGCCGTGCGGTACGACTACACCCAGCTCAAGCCCAAGCTGACCAACGAGTTCCTCAACACGGTTGACCCGACGCGGATCTACGACCACAGCAACGCGGAAAAAACCTGGCACCGTGTCACGCCTAAATTTGGCCTGACCTACGCGCTGACCGACCACTACACCTGGTTCGGTCAATACGCCGAAGGCTTCCGCACGCCATCAGCCAAAGCCTTGTACGGCCGTTTTGAAAACCTGCAGCAAGGCTACACCGTCGAGCCAAACCCCAACCTGAAGCCCGAAAGCAGTAAAGGCGTGGAAACCGGGATTCGTGGCAACTTTGACGAAGGCTCGTTCGACATCGCCGTGTTCTACAACAAGTACCGCGACTTCATCGACGAAGACGCCTCGGTCGCCGGCGGCACCGTGCAGCAATTCGAAGCCAACAACATCAAGCACGCCACCATCAAGGGCATCGAAGCCAAAGGTCGCCTGAACCTCGACGCATTCGGCGCGCCGCAAGGCCTGTACACCCAGGGCTCGGTTGGCTACACCTACGGCCGCAACGACGACAACGGCGAGCCGCTCAACAGCGTCAACCCTCTTAAAGGCGTGTTCGGCCTGGGCTACGACCAGGACAACTACGGCGGCCTGCTGAGCTGGACGTTGGTGAAGAAGCAGGACCGTGTGGACAGCACCACGTTCCACGCCCCAGACGGCGGCACCGAAGGCCCGTTCAAGACGCCAGGCTTCGGCATTCTCGACCTGAGCGCCTTCTACAAGGTCACCAACGACGTGACCATCAACGGCGGCATCTACAACCTCACCGACAAGAAGTACTGGAACTGGGATGACGTGCGCAGCTACGACGGCGTCGGTGAAGCCGGCGTTACCGCACCGGCCAACCTCGACCGCCTGACCCAGCCAGGCCGCAACTTCGCCATCAACCTGATCTGGGACATCTGATAGCCGCCACACTCATCTCGCCGGAGTTTCCTCGGCGAGGTGAGGATTTTTTACTGTGCCACGTCTTCTTGTTCGTCTAGTTGATAACAGCTCTCTTCAGGGCTCCCAGGCGCTACTCTTCTCAAGGACTTTTTTCGATGACCGCTTCTCCCACCGCAGAACGCCCAAGCCTGCGCTCCCAGCGCCTGAACCAGATCACCCACGAGCCGCACACTAAACTGGATGCACTGGTAAAGGCCCACGCCCCGTTTGAAACCCAGGCCAACTTCGCCCGTTTCGTGGTGGCGCAGTACCTGTTCCAGTCGGAACTGGTGGCCCTGTACAACGACGCCGAGTTAATCAAAATCGTGCCGGACCTGGCCGAACGCTGCCGCGCCGACGCCGCCAAACTGGACCTGGCCGACCTCGATACCGAAGTGCCAGCACCGGTCGCCGGCGCCGTGAAAAACCCGAGCAAGGCCGAAGCACTGGGCTGGCTGTTCGTGTCCGAAGGCTCCAAACTGGGCGCCGCCTTCCTGATCAAACGCGCCGTAGGCCTGGGCTTGAGCGAAACCTTTGGTGCCCGTCACTTGGGCGAGCCGGCCGGTGGTCGCGCCGAAGGCTGGAAAAGCTTCACCCGCACCCTCGACAGCCTGGCATTCAGCGCTGAAGAAGAAGCCGCAGTAGAAAAAGGCGCGGTCGACGCGTTTGTGCGCTTCACCGTGCTGCTGGAACAGGCGTACGCTAGCGCCCCTGAACTGGCCTGATATTTGTTTAGAAACTGGCCCCCTGTGGGAGCTGGCTTTCCTGCGATGCTGTCACCACGGTCTATTTGTGATACCGAGCCGATGCTATCGCAGGCAAGCCA
>NZ_JBARTQ010000603.1:0-15644 GCF_049645325.1 Pseudomonas sp.
TTTCGCGCTTTTCGAAAGTGACCCGCTGTAAGAGCGGAACCATAAGCAGCCATAACCAAAAAAATGGATATGTACTCAACCTAGGCGTCGAACACAACCCAGCCACCGCAGGCAAGCCAGCGCAATGGAGTGAAGGCCTTAGATCTTGTCCGGCTGACGGTTCCAGTGCCGGAACAACGGCTCCGCCAGAAACAGCACAAACAACAAGCGCATCACCTGCATCGCCGTCACCAGGGGTACCGACAGTTGCAGGGTTTCGGCCGTGAGGCTCATTTCAGCAATGCCGCCCGGCATCATGCCCAGGGTGAGCGAACGCAAGTCCAGGTGCGTCAGTGCACTCAGGCCCACCGCCGCCAACGTCGCCAATGCCATGGTCAACGCCGTGCCGATCAAAGTGCGGCCCATGAACGCGGGGGCGCGACGAAAGAACTGACGGTTGAAGTGGCAACCCAGGCCGCTGCCGATCAGCCATTGGCCGATCTGGCTGCCGCCATTGGGCAGGCCGATATGCAGGTCCCACACCACGCTGGCGGTAGCGCTCACCAACAGCGGCCCGAACAGCCACGGGTTGGGCTGACGCAAACGCTGCCAACCCCAGGCCACCAGCGCGCCGATCGGAAACAGCACCGCCAGCCAGCTCCAACTCACTGGCGCCGGATGAAACTGCGGTGCGCCGCCTTCCAGCAAGTACTTGAAGATCGCCGGCACACACAGCACCACCACCAGCACCCGCAAACTCTGCCCCGCCGCAACACGGCTGAGCACCGCGCCATTGCGGGCGCCGAGGTTGACCATCTCGCCGGAACCGCCCGGCATGCTGGAGAAAAATGCCGTGGCGCGGTCTTCGCCGCTGCGGCGCATCAACCACACGCCGACAATGCTCGACAGGCTGGTGACCAGTGCGCCGAAGAAAATCAGCCCGAAGTGGCTCATCACCTGCTCGATCACCACCGGGGTAAAGTGCAGGCCGATGCCGATGCCCACCACCCATTGGCCGCATTTGCGCCCGCCGGGAATCTCCGCCAACTGCCACGGCGTCAGGCAACGCACCAGGATAATCGTCAGCAATGAGCCGACCATATACGGCAAAGGCCAGCCGACGAGGCTGGCCAGGTAACCGCCGGCCAGGCCGACCAGCGGTGTTCCCCACCAATGTTTAAAGGTGACCTCAGACATCGGCCAAGGCACGACGCTGCAGGGCACGTTTGCGGTAGATGCGCACCAGCGGGAACATCAGCATCAGCGCGGTCAGCACCCACACACCAAAGGTGATCGGGCTCGACCAGAGGATGTCCAAAGCACCGTTGGAGATCGACAGCGCACGGCGCAGGTTCTGCTCCATCAAGCCGCCGAGGATAAAGCCCAGCAGGACCGGCGACAGCGGGAAGTCCAGCTTGCGCAGGATGTAGCCGAAGATGCCGATGCCGACCATCAGGAACAGGTCGAAGGTGGTGGCGTGAACCGCGTACACACCGATCGCGGTGATGATCGCGATCACCGGCACCAGTGCCCAGTTCGGCACAGCCAGGATGCGCGTGAAAATGCGGATCATCGGAATGTTGAGGATCACCAGCATGATGTTGGCGACAAACAACGAAGCGATCAGGCCCCAGACGATGTCCGGTTGCTGTTGGAACAGCAGCGGGCCTGGGGTGATGTTGTACAGCGACAGCGCGCCGATCATCACCGCCGTGGTGCCGGAACCGGGTACGCCGAGGGTGAGCATCGGCACCAGGGCGCCACAGGCGGAAGCGCCGATCGCGGTTTCCGGTGCGGCCAGGCCGCGCATGTCGCCCTGCCCGAATTTACCGCTGGCGCCGGCGATGCGTTTCTCGGTCATGTAGGCAACAGCTGACGCCAACGTCGCACCGGCGCCCGGCAACACGCCCATGATGAAACCCAGCAAGCCGCAGCGGATGTTAACCACGAAGACTGCCGACGCTTCCTTGAAGTTGAACATCATCCGGCCGGTGGCTTTTACCGCTTCCTGGCCACGGTGGGTTTTTTCCAGCAGCAACAAAATCTCGCTGATGGAGAAGAGGCCCAGTACCAACACCACGAACTGGATGCCATCGGTCAGGTGGATGTTGTCGCCGGTGAAGCGGTACACGCCGCTGTTGGCATCGATGCCGACAGCGGAGAGGAACAAACCAATCAGCGCGGCCACGAAGGTCTTCAACGGTTTATCGCCGGCCATGCCGCCGAGGCAGACAATCGCGAACACCATCAGTACGAAATATTCCGCCGGGCCGAAGGCAATCGCCCACTTGGCCAGCAGCGGCGCAAACAACACCATGCCGCACGTGGCGATAAACGCGCCGATGAACGAACTCCAGGCCGACAGCGACAGCGCCACGCCGGCCAGGCCTTTGCGGGCCATCGGGTAGCCGTCGAGGGTGGTCATCACCGTGGAGGCTTCGCCCGGGATGTTCAGCAGGATCGAACTGATGCGCCCGCCGTATTCGCAGCCCAGGTACACGGCTGCCAGCAGGATCAGTGCCGATTCCGGCGGCAGGCCCAAGGCGAATGCGATCGGGATCAACAAGGCCACGCCGTTGATCGGGCCCAAGCCCGGCAACAGGCCGACCACGGTGCCGATCAAGGTGCCGCACAGCGCGGTCACCAGGTTGTAAGGGGTCAGTGCAACGCCGAAGCCCTGGCCCAAATAGCTGAACGTATCCATATCAGTTCTCCAGAACTTCAAGCAGGCCGAGGGGCAGCGGTACATCCATGGCTTTATCGAATAGCAGGTAAAGGCCGATGGCCATAAGGCTGACGATCACCACGCTCGGCAACCAGCGGCCGCCATACAGGCGCGCCATCGGGATGCCGATCAGCATGCTGCTGAGGATGAAACCCAGGGGCTCGAAAGTGCCGGCGAATACGATCAGCAGCGCGACGCAGACGCCGATCTTGATCAAGGTATCGCGGTCCAGCGCGGGTTCTTCTTCGGTGTGCTTGGTTGGCTGAGGACGGATGATCATGTAGATCAAGCCCAGGCTCATCAGCCCGAGCATCAGCAGCGGGTAGGCACGAGGCCCGACCGGCTCGTAGGAAAATGCCGCCTGATACGGCCAGGCCATCAGCGCGAGACCCGCGCAGACCAGCAGCATCACCGAGGCGAAAATGCGTTGTAAAAGCATAGGAAACTCCTAGGTCGCGCCCTTGAAGCGCAAGGGCGCGACCGCGCGAACGGGGGCGATTACTGAATCAGGCCAAACTCTTTGGCCAGCACTTTGTAGTCAGCCACCTGTTTCTTCACGTAGGTGTCCAGCTCCGGGCCGGTCATGGCGAATGGGAACAGCTCGCGCTGGTCACGCAGCTCGGCGAACTTGTCGGAGGCGAGCAGTTTGTCGAACGCATCTTTCCACCAGGCATAGTCGGCATCACTGACTTTTGGCCCGAGGTAGAAGCCGCGCACTACCGGCCAGACGATGTCGTAGCCTTGTTCCTTGGCGGTTGGAATGTCTTTCATTTCAGGCTCGTCCAGACGCTTTTCGGCGAACACGGCCAGAATGCGCATGTCGCCGCTCTGGATGTGCGGCATGGAGTCGGAAATGTCGGTACTGCCAACCTGAATGTGATTACCCATCAGGGCAGTGACGATTTCGCCGCCGCCTTCCAGGGCCACATAGCGCAGGTCACGCGGGTTGATCCCGGCGGCCTTGGCGACCAGGGCGGTTTGCATCCAGTCCTGGCTGCCGACGGTGCCACCGGAGCCAATCACGACCTTGCTTGGGTCTTTCTTCAAGGCTTGGACGAGATCGTCGAGGTTCTTGTAGGGCGAATCACTTTTTACCGCGATGGCACCGTAGCTGGTGCCGACCGCCGCCAACCAGCGCACGGCGCTTTCATCAAAACGACCGAACTTGCCCTGGGCCAGGTTCAGCAGCGAACCGCTGGACCAAGCCACCAGCGTGCCAGCGTCTGCCGGGCGCTGCGCGACCACTGCGTTGTAGGCCACCGCGCCCACGCCGCCAGGCATGTAGGTCACGCGCATCGGTTTGCTCAGCAACTTCTCGTTGACCAGCGCGCTTTGCGCCAGTTTGCAGGTCAGGTCAAAACCACCGCCGGGGGAGGCCGGGGCGATGCATTCGGGGCGCTTGGGTTCGTCGGCGGCCAGCAGTTGGCTGGCGAACATCATGCAGCCGGCGGCGAGGGCCAGTTTACGCAGTGAAAAGGTCATTTTTTATCTCCGTCTTTGTTGTTATGAGTTGCTGCTACCAGAGTGCGACGCTGTAACTGACCAGCAAACGCACTTCATCCGCATCACGGGCTGAATAGTTGGTGCGGTACGTGGCGTTACGCAGGCGCACGGCCACATCCTTGAACGTGCCGCTTTGCACCACGTAGCGGATCTCGCTGTTGCGTTCCCACTCCTTGGCGGTCTCGCCGTTCTTGAGCTTGATGTTGTCACCCGACAGGTAACGGCTCATGAAGCTCAGGCCGGGAATCCCCAGCTTGGCGAAGTCGTAGTCGTAACGCGCTTGCCAGGAACGCTCTTCAGCGCCGGCAAAGTCGTTGATCTGCACGAAGTTGACCAGGTACGGGTCGCTGCCATCCACGTAGGGAAATGCGCTGTCACCGAACATGCGCTGGTAGCCGGCGCTGAGCTTATGGCCATTGAGGCCGTAGCTGAACAGGCTGCTGAAGGATTTGTTGTCGATCTTGCCGCCACGGGCACTGCCGGTGTCATCACTGATGGCCAGGCGCACGTCGGCGCCGAGGGTGCCCGGGCCCATGGGGCGAGCGGCAACCAGGCCGAGGAAGTGTTGGCGGTACACGTCGTCGAGTTGGGCGAAGTGGTAGCTGCCAGTGATCTTGTCGGCGAATTTGTAGTCGGCGCCACCGAAGTTGAAGTGCTTGCCGGTGGCGCCGCTGAGGAAGCGGCTGTTCTTGTTGTTGAGGGTGATGTCTTCGTAGTTGGTGTCGTCGCGGTCCTTGGCTTTATCCAGGCGGCCACCGGTGAGCACCAGGTTCTTGAATTCCTTGGAGGTCAGCAAGCCTCCGTTGAAGGTCTGCGGCAGGATGCGCCCGTCGTTTGGCTTGAGGATCGGCAGCTCGGGGATCAGTGAACCGATCTTCAGCTCGGTGGCGGAGATCTTCACTTTGCCGGTCACGCCCAGCTTGGAGTACTCGTTGGCGGCGCGTCCGTCGTCATGGGTCGGCAGCAGGCCGGTGCCGGTGCGGTCGGGGCTGGAGTCGAGCTTGACGCCGAGCATGCCCAGCGCGTCCACGCCAAAGCCGACGGTGCCGTCGGTGTAGCCTGATTGCAGGTTGAGCATGAACCCCTGGGCCCATTCATCGCGCTTGGATTGCTGCGCACTGGTACCGTCGCGAAAGTCGCGGTTGAAGTACATGTTGCGGGTTTCGAGGGTGCCGCTGCTGTCCTCGAAAAAGGCAGCCTGGCTGAGCGGCGAAAAGCCGGCAAGGGCGGCGGCACTGGCAAGGGCGGTCTGGGTCAGGCGGGAAAAACGAACAGGCGGGCAAGCCTGGGGCTGTGTCGACAGCATCGTTGTGTACTCCGTTATTGTTCTTATTTTGGCGAAAACGCTTCGAGGCGTTTTTCGGGCACTACGGGTCAGGTAGCTAAGCGGGCATTACCCACCGTCGCTGGATGCTAAAGGGCGAAGCTTTCACTAACCTTTCAGTTGTCTTTCAATGTTTTCGGGCTTCACAGGCCAGACGGCGCCTGTAAACTGCCCGGCAAAGCGTGGCGTCGACCATGCCCGAATGAGGTGAAAATCCATGCGCGTCCTCTTGGTTGAAGACCATCCGCAACTGGCCGAAAGTGTCGCCCAAGCGCTCAAGAGCATGGGTTTGACCGTCGACGTACTGCACGATGGCGTGGCCGCGGACCTGGCCCTGAGCAGCGAGGAATACGCGGCGGTAGTGCTCGATGTGGGGCTGCCGCGCATGGACGGTTTCGAGGTGCTGGCGCGGTTGCGGGCGCGTGGGAAAAATCTGCCTGTATTGATGCTGACCGCGCGCAGCGATGTGAAGGACCGTGTGCACGGCCTGAACCTGGGCGCCGACGACTACCTGGCCAAACCGTTTGAACTGACCGAGCTGGAAGCGCGGGTCAAGGCGCTGCTGCGTCGTAGCGTGCTGGGCGGCGAGCGCCAGCAAACCTGCGGCGTGCTGATTTACGACCTGGATACGCGGCGCTTCACCGTGGGCGGCGAACTGATGACGCTGACCTCCCGCGAGCAAGCCGTTTTGGAAGCCTTGATCGCTCGCCCTGGCCGGGTGATGAGCAAGGAGCAACTGGCCTCCCAGGTGTTCGGCCTGGATGAGGAAGCCAGCCCCGACGCCATCGAAATCTATGTGCACCGCCTGCGCAAGAAGCTCGACGGCCAGCCCATCGCCATCGTGACTTTCCGTGGCCTTGGCTACCTGCTGGAAGCCCGCGATGCATAAGCCCAGCAGCCTGCGCTGGCGATTGCTGTGGAACCTGGCGCTGTTGCTGGTGGTGTTGATGCTCGCCAGCGGCATGAGTGCCTACTGGAACGGTCGCGAAGCCGCCGACACCGCCTATGACCGCACATTGCTGGCCTCGGCACGTACCATCGCCGCCGGCTTGACCCAGGTGGACGGCACCCTGAGCGCCAATGTGCCGTATGTGGCCCTGGACACCTTTGCTTACGACAGCGCCGGGCGTATTTACTACCAGGTCAATGACATTGATCAGAAGCTGATCTCCGGTTACGAAAACCTGCCAGGCCCGCCGCCCGGCACGCCGCGCACCGATGATTACCCGGCATTGGCGCGGTTCTACAACGCCGTGTACCAGGGCCAGAACGTGCGGGTGGTGAGCCTGCTCAAGGCGGTCTCCGAGCCGAACATGAACGGCATGGCGGAAATTCGCGTGGCGGAGACCGATGAAGCGCGCGAGAGCATGGCCCGTAGCTTGCTGGCGGATACCTTGCTGCGCCTCGGCATGTTGGCCATCGGCGCGTTGCTGCTGGTGTGGTTTGCCGTGAGCGCGGCGCTGCGCCCGCTGGAGCGCCTGCGTACGGCAGTCGAAGAACGTCAGCCAGACGACCTGCGGCCATTGCCGTTGGTCGAGGTGCAGCATGAATTCGGCCCGCTGGTGCGCTCTCTGAATCATTTCACCGAACGACTGCGCGGCCAATTCGAGCGCCAGGCGCAGTTTATCGCCGACGCCTCCCACGAATTGCGCACCCCGTTGGCGGCGCTGAAGGCGCGTTTGGAACTCGGGTTGCGCGCCGAAGACCCGGCCACTTGGCGCAGCACCCTGGAAACCGCCGCCCAAGGCACCGACCGCTTGACCCATCTGGCCAATCAATTGTTGTCGTTGGCGCGCATCGAAAACGGTGCAAGGGCGATTGCCGAGGGCGGCGCGCAGTTGCTCGATCTCAGCCAACTGGCGCGGGAACTGGGCATGGCCATGGCGCCGTTGGCCCACGCGCGCGGTGTCGCCCTGGCGTTGGAAGCGGATGAGCCGGTGTGGTTACGCGGTGAGCCGACCTTGTTGAACGAGTTGCTGAGCAATTTGGTGGATAACGCCTTGGCCCACACACCGTCGGGCGGCAATGTGATCCTGCGGGTCACGGCGCCGGCGATTCTGGAAGTGGAAGACGACGGCCCGGGCATCCCGCTGGATGAACGGGACCGGGTATTCGAGCGCTTCTACCGGCGCAGTCAGCAGGGCATGGGGTCGGGCCTGGGGCTGGCGATTGTCGGTGAGATCTGCCGCGCGCACTTGGCGCAGATCAGCCTGCATGACGGCGAGTTGGCGGGGTTGAAGGTGCGCGTGAGCTTTATTGCGGGTTGATCAGTAGAACATTGAGCGCGCTTCATCCAGCTCGGCGCGAAGGGTGTCGCTGTAGGGGTCGATCCGCAGTTTCTTGATGGCCGGCAGGTCGGCAACCGCTACATTCGCCAAAGGATGATCGGTGCCCCGGTGGCAGTACAGCACGGCGACTTGCACCACGTCGATATAGTCCAGGCTTGGAGAATCGCGCTCAAGGTCGAGGTACTGGCCGGGCAGGTTCGCCAGCATCTCCGGGAAATCCCAACCCCCCAGCAGTTTGTCACCGAGTACGGGGTGAATGCTGTCGATCACGTGGTTGAGGCTGACCGGGTCAGACAGCAACTCATAGTGGTCTTCAGCGTACGTGAGGATCGGCAGCACACCAATTTGATGCACCAGGCCGCCGAGGGCCGCCTGGTCCGGTTTGAGCTGGCTGTGGTTACGGCACAAGGCATAGCTCACGCCGGCCACTTCCAGGCTGCGACGCCACACATCACGCATTTTCTGTTCGACCGCTTCGGAGCGAGCGTGGAAGATTTGCTCCATCACCAGCCCGATCGCCAGGTTGCTGCTGTAGTTGGTGCCCAGCCGGGTGATGGCGGTGTGCAGGTCGGTGACTTCCTGCGTCGCGCGCAGCAGCGGGCTGTTGACCACTTTGATCAGGCGCGCCGACAGGGCGGTATCGCGACCGATCACTTTGCTCAAGTGGCTGATGCTGATCTCCGGGTCTTCGGCGGCCTGACGAATGTTCAGGGCCACTTCCGGTAATGTCGGCAGAACCAAGTCATCGTTGTCGATGGCCATCACCAAAGCCTGTTGGACTTTTTCCGCCAGCTTGTTCATTCATGCTCTCTAGGGTGTTGCAAAAAAGTACGGCGATTAACGCTGGATCTCTCGATCACGGTCCAATGGGTAGGGCAGGTCGAGCAGTTGCAAGCCGGGGCCTTCCAGGGTGCCTACGTGCACGTCGCCACTCTCGGCAGCTTCGGCTTGCAGCACGGCCAGAAGTTCAACGGTTTGGTCAGCTTTTGCCGCGATGACGACTTCGCCAATCGAGCTGTTGTGGCTGGGCGCAAATAGCGGCGTTCCTGGCTCGGGCAGTTCGGTTGCATTGAGGCTCAGGCGGTACAGGCGACGCTTGAGCTTGCCCAGGTACTGCATGCGCGCGACGATTTCCTGGCCGGTGTAGCAGCCCTTTTTGAAGCTGACACCGCCGACGGCCTGCAGGTTGAGCATCTGCGGGATGAATAATTCGCGGGTCTGGGGCATGACTTGGCCGATGCCGGCGCGGATCTGGCCGAGCAGCCAGTCATTCAAGTCAGCTTGTTGCAGCTGTGCGGCCAGTTGGCTGCGTACGGCGTCGCCTTGCTCGGCAGGCACCCAAAGTTCGGCGCGGCCAGGGGAGACGCGAATCGCGATCAGTGCCTCGGTGCGCACCACACTGTCAGTCTCGGCTGGCAACTCAAGGCCGAGGCTGGCCAGGGTTTGATCCGCATTGGCCAGGCCGAAACGCACCCAGGCGGTGCTTTCATCGGTGAGTTTGGATTTGGAGAACACCGCGTATTTCTTCAAGTCTGCCAGCTGTGGTTCGAGCAGCTCGGAAGCCATGGCCAGAAGAACGCCGTCGCCTTGCAACACAATGCGAAAGCTCGACTGCATGCGCCCCTTTTGCGTGCAGCGCGCGCCCAGGCTGGCCTGGGTCTCGCTCAGGTAATTGAGGTTGCAGGTCAGTTGCCCTTGCAGGAACTTGGCGGCGTCGGAGCCGCGGACGGCGAGAACGCCTTCGTGTGACAGGGGGCAGAAGAAAGCAGAGTCAGCCATGGGTCATCGCAGGTAAAAAAGTGATGGGTGCATCATAGAGGGGCGCCCGGTAAATGGATAGTTTCCGTATGGGGCGACCAAAGCCGACTGTTCCAGTGCGGTCGGGTCTGTATACTTGCGCTCTATTTGAGGAGCGCTCCATGGTCGAAGAAGTAGAAATCAATCGCCTCTACTGGCACAGCCGCCGCGGCATGCTGGAGTTGGATGTATTGCTGGTGCCTTTCACTAAAGAGGTCTACGCGACTCTTAATAAGGTGGATCGTGACCTCTACGTCAGGCTGCTGGAGTGCGAAGACCAGGACATGTTCGGCTGGTTCATGGAGCGCGCCGAATCGGAAGACCCGGAGCTGCAGCGCATGGTTCGGATGATTCTGGACCGTGTTCAGCCCAAATAACACGTTTGAATGCCGCTGGCAGGCCTCTCGGCTGATGCTGGCGGCGTATCTTCTTGCCCAGTTGTTCGCGCTGGGTGCCTTGCTGTCTCTCGACCTGCCTTATTCAAGCCTTGGCCTGGTTGTGTGCCTGGCCCACGCCGCGTGGGTTTTACCGCGGCATGTCCTGTTGACTCACCGCTCGTCGATTCGTGGCCTGCGCCGCGACGAAGACGGCTGGCAGTTGTTCAGTACCGGGCGCGGCTGGCACAGCGTGCAGTTGCGCCCGGACAGCCTGGCGTTGCCGCTGATCGTGGTGCTGCGCTACCGGGTGCAGGGCGAATGGTGGGTACGGTCGATTTGTATTCCGAAGGATTCGCAGGCAGCCGATGTGCATCGGCGCCTGCGGGTACGCCTCAAGTTCAGCCGCCGTAGGTGGTTGGCACCAGAATAGTGTCGCGGGCCTCGGGCAACATCTGCGGGTAGTCGAGGGTGTAATGCAGGCCCCGGCTTTCCTTGCGCTCCATGGCTGAGCGAATCATCAGTTCCGCCACCTGGGCGAGGTTGCGCAACTCGATCAGGTCGCGACTGACTTTATAGTTGCTGTAGAACTCGACCCTATGAGGCTAAACCCAATGGATACAGGGGTTTCAGCCGATGACCGTCAACCACCACTCCCAAACTGGGACAAACCTGTTACAAACTGCCCTCGCCAAGCCGTACCACTATCGCCGGTCTGGTCGCTATTACCTTCGCCTTCGCCCTCAAGGCACCGCTAAGGGCTTCTTCACGCTATCGCTCAGGACCACCGATAAGGCCACCGCTATGACCATCTCCAAGGACATCCTCACGACCCTCAAGGCGTATCACTTCGACAACCCTGAGGCCACTTGGGACGAACTCCGTGAGCGTCTGATAGACATCGCTGAGTCCTGCCTGACGATGGCCCACGGTGATAGCTCGCTGGTCGCCTACGAGATGATCAACGATGAGCACCATGAGGCTCTCCGTGAGGCCAGCGCCAAGATGCCATTGAGCATCAACCAGCAACGGGCAGTGGGTAAGGCACTGGAGATCGTCGAGGCCGCTCAAGAGCGCCTGAAGGGTAGGCCGGGAAAGCTGGTGGGGATTGTGAGGGACCTGAAGGCTGAGGTTTGTAGCACGTCTGTAGCCCTGTCTCCGTCCCTATCTGTATTACCGTCTGAGCCGCTGACCTTCAAGGTTCTCTCAGGGCTCTACATGGACGAACTCAAGGACAATGTTCAAGCCAGCACCATGAGAGACGTGAGGTCTACCTGTGAGGCCATTGGGGCCATCCTTGGGCAGTTGGACCTCAAGACCCACACACGGGAGGACATGAAGAATCTCAGGGCAAAGCTCCTTGAGGATCGCAAGCCGTCCACCGTGAGGAAGATCCTGACCCGGCTATCCACGGTCATGGATTGGGGCGTGAATAACGACTACCTCGCCAAGGCTCTGACCGATGGCCTGAAGCCCACCAAAGGCGCTGATAGCTCCCGTGAGGCGTTCTCTCAGGATCAAGTGAAAGCCCTAATGGCGCACGCTAAGGCCCTTCCAGTAGACGCATGGCAACGCTGGGCGCTGTCCCTCGGGGTCATCACTGGGACCCGCATTGAGGAACTCCGGCAGTTAACCAAGGCGGACGTTAAGCAGGTCGGTGATGTCTGGGTCATTGACATTAATAGGAACGATGGTAAGACAGCCAAGACCAAGAATGCGCTCCGTGTCGTACCACTCACCGATGGCGCCTATGGCTTCGACCTGAAGGCATTCCTTGAGTTTGTCGAGAAGGCCGACTCTCGGTTGTTCACGCTGGGTTCTGGTCAGTTCTCCGTGCTGCTCAATGGGACCCTTCGGGATGTCTTAGGTTTGAAGGCAGACCGGACCCAGACCTTCCATTCCTTGAGGCATTCGCTGGCAGGCGCAATGAAGGCCGCTGAGGTCCCAGTGGGCACCGCTGAGTCCATCTTGGGGCACGCATCGGGATCTATTAGCTATGACCTGTACGGGGCAGGCAGTGGGGTAGAGGTTACAAGAATGGCTGAGGCGTTGAAGACAGCCCTGCTCTGATTGAATGAAGGGTCTGTCAAAAATAGACCTCTGCTTGCCAGTGGACCTGCTTCAAGAAAGCAATTTCATGGGCATCGAACTGGATGTCCTCGTGGGACACCCTGAGCACGAGCTGATCTTCTTGGGCTATCAAGTGGCTGCCGCTGCTGGGCTGAAGAACCCCGCCCAAAGTCTGAAGCAATGGCGCGGCACTAAGGAGGGCCAAGGTAGCTCATTCCTGACGCTGAAGGCTCTGATACATGAAACATGTATTAAAGCCCCTGAGTACGTCACAAGCCGCGGTCTAACGAGGGCCTACCGGGGCACTATGGCAATGCTAACTGAGTCAGAGGCATACACAATGCTGCTCCGCTCGAATGCTCCGAACTCAGAACCATTCCGCCGCTGGGTCACTGAGGAAGTCCTCCCGACCATCCGCAAGACTGGCTCGTACAACGCTGAAGATTCCCTGAAGTCCCGTGTTTGCTGGTCGAAACGGTTGTGACCGTAGCCGTAGGATTTAAAACCCTCACTATTGCCACTACACCCAGTTTCTTTTCCACAACTCAGGAGATCAATCACATGACAAGCACAACTCGCAAGATCAAGCTACAAGGCACCAACATCGACGTTTGCCTACTTCCGCCCCTTGAGGTTCTCCAAGCGCGCTACAAGGCTGCTGAGGACCATGAAGGTATCGTCGCCAGAGAGTTCAAGCTCATCCCCGGCAAGACCCGTAGAGGAACCCGTGAGGGAGACTCAGTGGGAAGCTACACCAATGGATCATTAAGGCAGCAAATCGAAGTCACATGGATGGACGGTGACATCAAGCACAAGATACGCGTCCAGAAGGCCCGCATTGTCTATCGACTGCTGGTCGGGGAGTTTGATGAGTCATTAGTTATTGACCATATCGACGGCAACCCAAACAACAATCACCCAAGCAACCTACGGCCACTGACTTACCACGAGAACATGGGAAACCGTGTCGTTGGATTGAATAGCAAGCGCCCCAAGAAGGACCCACACCTACCTACGGGCGTTCGACGTGATTACCACTACTCATCTGGCGAGCGCTATATAGGAAAGACCACCATCAATGGCGTGACCCATATGAACTACTTTGAGAATCCACGAGCTGCCCAGCATTGGCTTGCGGCTGTCCGAGAGAACCACTTAGGTGACAAGCCCCGCCTGGATGCCCGTGGGGTTGTCGTTGGGGCTCCTAAGTGGAAATCCTCTAAGTAATAGCCACATGGTCAGGTTCCTCACTATTGAGATAAAGAAACCCTGAGACCCCTGTGAGATACCTAAGAGATCATTCTTAAAGATCACCTCTGAGTCCATTGTCAATAGTTATTATCCATTAATAATCACTTCTCACATTCCCACTACAGGAGGCCCTATGCGATTCCACTTCGTGCTTGATGGTCTCAGCCCTGAGCAGACCAATACATTACTGTCTATCGAGTCGGCTATGACTGGTCGATCAGCCACCGCTGTATTCAACCTGAAGACACTTGATGTCTTTACCAGTCGGGACCCAGAGAAAGCTAAGGCGTTTGTGTCGGGCAAACTGGGAGCGTTCCTAATGGAGCCCCTTGAGGTCCTGATGACCGCAACTGGTCTCGACCTGATCAGTCTTTACCGTACCGTTAAGGGCGTCCCTGTGGTTCTCACAGCTCGCCACCAGTAACACAACGACCGTCGCCACGGTTGTCCTTAAAGATGCCCTCTCAGGCTTGCCATGTCCTGTGATCCAGCATCATCAATACCCAAACCCCAGAACCTTTTGATCGACCTTGGAAGATGCCCATGAGGCTCCCTCCTTGGCCGTCTGGTCGTGCGCGTCTATGGCGCCAAGGTCGAATCAAAGGGTCGCCTATAGGAGATCCAAACCCATGAACATCACCATCACCAAAGTCCTGAAGAACGAAGTAACTGTGTCGGGCCAGACCCTCAGCCGTGAGTACGTCGAGAACGTAATGCTGCCCTTGCTGATGGCCCAATGTGGCCGGAACAACGGCGCTAAGTTCGGAGTGATCAAAGCCTTCGACGAAGCCGGTCTGTCCCTCAAGGCCATCCAAGAGGACGCCGTGACTTACTTCGAGACCAAGCGGGCCCAAAAGGCTGAGCGTGAAAAGCTCCAGCGTGAGGCCAACGAACGTGCTGAGCGACTCCGTGAGCCAACCCCTCGCGAACTGGCCCAAGCGAAAGCCGACAAGGAAGAACGAGCTGCTGCCCATCGTGCGCACGCTCAGAAGATCTTAGCGGCCCGCTCTCGCAACAACGGCTGATAACTTGCCACCTTCATTCAATCTAATTCAGGAGACCAATCCCCATGAAACCTAATCAATATGTCAAGCCGTCCACCTACACCACTGCGGTTTTCAACGACACTCCGGGCCATGAGGCTGGGTCAATCCGCTTCAACACTGGCGACATCCGAAGCGAGACCGAAGCGGCCACCGATCCGTCTGTCTATGTGGCTGCCCTCGTGGAGGCCGCTGAGGACTACTTGAACGGCGATGACTGGCGTGAGGCTGCTATGGAGGCGACTCCTTGCGAGTTCCGCCCGGCTGGCTCTGAGGCCACTGGTCAACAGATCATCACCATGGCAGACCGTACCGTTAAGTTCGACCCACGTAAGAACTGGGACAACCAGACCATTAGCAAAGGCGAAGTCCTGGCCGGGTCTGTGATCTTCACGGAGCCAACCGATACCGCTCTGGTAATCAGCCATCGTGCAACCATCCTCGATCACAACATCATGGCGGGCTTCACTGAGGGCTCCCTTGCGCAGACCGCTGACAAGATCCTGCGCGATATCGAACTGAGTGCTGCGGGCAAGATCGCTGGCATCCTCTCGACTGCCCCAAGCACCGAAGTGTTCTCTGAGGCTAAGCCAACCGGCAAGCCTGTAGAGATCGCTGAGGACCTCATTGACCTCTTGACGACCCACATCAACCAGACCGTTGGCACCTCGCTGTCTGACTTTGTGGTCCTGCTGCCTGTGTCTCTGGTAGCGGTGCTTGAGCGTGCTGCTCAGCGCGCTGGCGTGGGTGACATTGAGGACCTCATCGGCGCCTCTGTGCAGCCTTACAGCGGTACTGACTTCGGCCTGTTCCTGTTGCCCAAGATGTTTACCTCGCTGAGCTACCGCGAAGGCCGCGACGGCAACGTCTGGAAGATCCAAGCGACCCGCAATGGCGCCCATCAGGCATGGGACATTGAGATCATGACAGTCGTGGACATCGTGGCTAACGGCAAGGTCAAGGTGAAGCTGACCGAAGATGGTCTTCAGACCGAGATGGTGGCGTTCCCGATGATCACCAACATCAAGCTGGCGTAGCTTAATGGTCTATCAAAAGTAGACCTCTGCCTGCCTGATCCTCACCGTTCCTCAGGGGCCCGCAATGGGCCTCTATGGGCTTCCTAAAGGAGACCAATACCATGAGTCAGCCAATGACCAGAATCCAACGCAAACGCCTTGTGGTGGCCTTATCAGCTTCCCTCAATGGGCTCCCCATGGGCCCCGCTGTGGCTCGCTTTGAAGCCTATGAGCGTGAGCGTAACCGTGTCCGCAAGGCCGCACGGGGGAACTG
>NZ_JBARTQ010000604.1:0-2561 GCF_049645325.1 Pseudomonas sp.
CAGAAGCCCGCTGCAGCCGGCCGCCAACTTTTATTAAAGTATTGATTTTATTGACTTATTTACCTGTTGATACACATTCACCCCAGGCCTTGTGCCAGCCCTGGAAACGCCCCACAGCACGCCCACCCTTTTCGAATGGGGCGTGGCGCGGCGTCCTAGATTGCCGTCGCGCCGCCGTCCACCGCCAGCGCCTGGCCGGTGGTAAACGCCGCTCCATCGCTGCACAGGTACAGCACGGCACTGGCAATTTCCTCGACTGTGCCGATGCGCCCGACCGGGTGCATGGCCGCGGCAAATTCAGCTTTACGCGGGTCAGCTTCGTAGGCACGACGGAACATATCGGTGTCGATCACGGCCGGGCATACCGCATTCACGCGAATTTTCTTCTTCGCGTATTCAATCGCCGCCGATTTGGTCAGGCCGATCACGGCGTGCTTGGACGCGGCGTAAATGCTCATCTTCGGCGCCGCCCCCAAGCCTGCTACCGACGCCGTGTTGACGATCGCCCCACCGCCCTGGGCCAGCAACAGCGGCAACTGGTACTTCATGCACAGCCACACGCCTTTGACGTTAACGCCCATGATGGCATCGAACTCGTCCAGGCTGCCGTCGGCCAGCTTGCCTTTCTCGATTTCAATCCCGGCATTGTTGAAGGCATAGTCCAGGCGGCCATAGACGGCGATTGTCTGCGCCATCATCTGTTGCACGTCGGCTTCCAGGGTGACGTTGCAGCGCACGAACAACGCCTCGCCACCGGCTTGCCGGATCAGCGCGACGGTGCCTTCGCCGCCCGCCACATCGAGGTCGGCAACCACTACTTTCAAGCCTTCTGCGGCGAATGCCAACGCGGTGGCGCGGCCAATACCGGCGGCGGCGCCGGTCACCAAGGCGACTTGGCCGGAAAACGTCATGCTCATGGGGGATGTCCTGTGGGAGAAATAGCCGTGGGCCGAGTCTAGCCAACCCCTGCACAAGCACGTCAGCACTATCAGAAGGCCGGTTGGTGCTGCATGAGTCGCAGTGATAAGGCGACCCACCTGATTATCAGCGAGGGCTATCGATGGGCATTCGCACACCGCGGACAACCTTGCTCGCAGGCCATTCAGGGTCTATCACTCATGGTTCATTTCAAAAGAGTGCTTGCCATGACTGCCCAGACCAACCGCCAATTCCTGCTCGCCAAACGTCCGGTCGGCGCGGCCACACGGGAAACGTTCACCTACCAGGAAGTGCCGGTGGGCACGCCTGGAGACGGGCAAGTGCTGGTGCGCAACCACTACCTGTCACTCGACCCGGCCATGCGTGGCTGGATGAACGAGGGCAAATCCTACATCCCGCCCGTGGGCATCGGCGAAGTGATGCGAGCGCTGGGGGTGGGAGAAGTGATTGCCTCGAACACGCCGAAATTTGCGGTCGGGGACTACGTCAACGGCGCCTTGGGCGTGCAGGATTACTTCCTCGGCGAGCCGCGCGGTTTCTACAAGGTTGACCCGAAGCTCGCGCCTCTGCCGCGCTACTTGTCAGCGCTGGGCATGACCGGCATGACCGCCTACTTCGCGCTGCTCGACACCGGCGCGCCCAAAGCCGGTGACACCGTGGTGATCTCCGGCGCCGCCGGTGCGGTGGGCAGCATTGCCGGGCAGATCGCCAAAATCAAAGGCTGCCGCGTGGTAGGTATCGCTGGCGGCGCCGACAAGTGCGCGTTCCTGGTGGATGAGTTGGGCTTCGATGCGGCCATCGACTACAAAAACGAAGACGTGCCCGCCGCGCTCAAGCGCGAGTGCCCCAAAGGCGTGGACGTGTATTTCGATAACGTCGGCGGTGACATCCTCGACGCCGTGCTCAGCCGCCTGGCGCTGAAGGCACGCGTGGTGATCTGCGGTGCGATCAGCCAGTACAACAACAAGGAAGCGGTGAAAGGCCCGGCCAACTATTTGTCGTTGCTGGTCAATCGCGCACGCATGGAAGGGTTTGTGGTGATGGACCATGCGGCGAACTTCGCGGCAGCCGGGCAGGAAATGGCCGGCTGGATGGCGCAGGGCAAGCTCAAGAGCAAAGAAGATATCGTCGAGGGGTTGGAGACGTTTCCGGAGACGCTGATGAAGCTGTTTAACGGTGAGAACTTTGGGAAATTGGTGTTGAAGGTTAGTTGAGCCGGGGGGGGTTGTTGGTTGGGGGCGGGGGGGTATATCCGTTGCTGTGGTGATGGCGGCTATGGGTTCCGCTCTTACAGCGGGTCACTTTTGAAAGAGCCCAAAAGTAACCAAAAGGCTCTTGCCCCTCCACTCGGCACCTCGCCTAGGCTCGGTGTGCCCTCACGCAGGCTTTGGAGCGTGGGCCGCCGTGACGGGCCATCCATGGCCCAACACGGCTAACCCAGCGTCCTGCCGGGTTACCCACGCTCCAAAGCCTGCGTTCGGCCAGCGTGGTTTAACGGGGCGCCTGAGATCAAGATCACAAGCAGATCAAAAGCAGAGCACGGCGGCCTGAAAGCCGACCTGAGTGGTTGGATCAAAAGCGGATCACAGGCAAGAGCTTGGTGGCTTGGCGATGCACCGTGG
>NZ_JBARTQ010000605.1:0-2477 GCF_049645325.1 Pseudomonas sp.
CGGTCAAAAGTGGGAGCGGGCTTGCTCGCGAAAGGGCCCTCAGCCTCACCATGAATCTAAAGGACCACCGCCCCAATCAACCCACACACCACACCCACCAGCATGGTCAGCCCGGCCACCGTCACCAGCACCCGTGCATCGAAATCCTTGCGCAGCATCAGCAGCGACGGCAGGCTCACGCTGGGCAGGGTCATCAGCAAGGCCACGGCCGGACCGCTGCCCATGCCCAGCGTCATCATGGTTTGTACGATAGGGATCTCGGCGGCGGTAGGAATCACGAACAGCGTACCGACGATCGCCAGTGGCACCAGCCACAGCAGGCTATTAGCCATGGCGCCGTCGACATGCGGGAACAGCCACACCCGTGCTGCGCCCAGTACCAGTACGGCGAGGATGTAGACCGGGATCGTGCTCCAGAACAACTGCCACAGCGTGCGCAACCAACGGCTCAGGAACGGTTGTGATTCGACCTGGCTGACGTCCGCCACTGCGTCCAGCGCTGCTTCGGGCACTTGGTCTGGGCGAGCAATCCGTTGTGCCACTAGGGACACGCCCACCACCAGCACAATTCCCGCCACTAGCCTCAGGGCGGTAAAACCCCAGCCGAGCACGAAGCCCATGAATACCAGGGTTGCGGGGTTCAGCACCGGGTTGGCGATCCAGAACGCGAGTGCCGCGCCCACCGACACGTGCTGACGACGCATGCCCGCCGCTACGGGGGCCGCGCAGCAACTGCACATCATTCCTGGCAAGGCGAACAGCCCGCCACGTAAGGTTGAACCCAGGCCGGCGCGGCCAAACAGGCGCAGCAACCAGTCGCGGGGAATCAGCACTTGCAGCAGCGACCCCAAAATCACCGCCAGCACAGCAGCCTTCCAGATCGCCAGGAAATACACCTGGGCATAGGCCAGTGCGGCCGTCAGGGGCGCGGTTTGCTGGTCATTGAGAATCG
This sequence comes from Pseudomonas sp., assembly GCF_049645325.1. Classification (GTDB taxonomy): domain Bacteria; phylum Pseudomonadota; class Gammaproteobacteria; order Pseudomonadales; family Pseudomonadaceae; genus Aquipseudomonas. The sequence goes on from NZ_JBARTQ010000605.1 coordinate 953, forward strand.
AGGCGCCGATGCTGTGGTTATCTGCCGCCACGAACGCCTTGAGGTAGTAGGGCGACCACTTCACGTAGTAGAGGCCGACGCAGGCCACCAGCAGAAATAACGCTGGCTTCCACCAGAACGACCAGCCCCGGTTGGGCTGGGTGGAGATGAGGTTGGGCATGGTGCAGGTCCGCAGATGATTCAATAGCGGAGCATCATACGCCTGTACCGTTCAGGCTTCAGATATCTGCGCTGACCTGCGTTGCGTCCGGGCATGTCTGCTGGCCGTTATCCAGGCCTTGCTTGTAGTTGCGGCTGAGCAGCGACGCCTTGCCGTTGTGCCAGGTCAGCGTCAGCACATACAGCGTGTCAAAGTCACTGCCCGACCAATCTTCGGTAATAACGTGCTTTTCGCCTGATGCTTCGCTCGCCACTTTGTTGATCAACTCCGGCAGGTAGCCGTGGGACCAGGCGGTGTAGATGACCGCGTTGTGGTACTTGTCTTCCACCAGCTCGTCGGCGAGGGCGCTGGTGTCGTTGGCAGAAAACTTGATGTTTACCGGCAGGCCGAGCTTGATTGCGCTGGGGCTGATGGTCATCAGCGGGCGAATGTAGCTGTAGGAGTTGTCCTTCTCGCCTTCCTCGACATTGCGTGTCGGGTTCGCAGCAAACACGTAATTGGCCTTGCCGAATTTTTCCGGCAATACGGTGGCCAGGTTCATCGCGCGGTTAAGGCCCTGGCAATTGAGCTGGCCCAGGCCGCCGGCAGGTTTTTCGCCGTGGCGCAGGAAAACCAGGGTTTGCACACCGTCCACGGGGCCCGCGCTGCTGATGCGCGACTCCAGGGTCAGGCCGATTGCACCGCCAGCCAGCAGCACCGGCAGCATGATGTACGAATAGCGTTTGAGTCGTTGCGCAAGGCACAGAGGCTTGATTGTCATTATAGGTTCGAGTCTTCGTGCTTCGGATTAAGGCGGACAAGCCCGGCCCCAGCGATGCATCCGGCATCCTGTGGTTTTCCATGTCGTTGTAACTGGGTGTCTCCTTCACCGTAATGGCGCACTTAAGAGTGCACATCGGCATTTTGGTTCGCCTGCGCGGCAGATTAGCGTGCCAATGTTGCGCAATGATGAACCATGCAGGACGCCGGGCAGGTGGCTATTATGGGGACTTTCCGCCGAGGGACTTTCCGATGAACGCACTCGCCGCTTTCCCGATCAACAGCAAATGGCCTGCCCAGCACCCGGAGCGTTTGCAACTGTACTCGTTGCCCACGCCCAACGGCGTCAAAGTGTCGATCATGCTTGAAGAGCTGGGCCTGCCCTATGAGGCGCACAAGGTCAGCTTTGAAACCCAGGACCAGTTGTCCCCGGAATTTCTGTCGCTGAACCCCAACAATAAAATCCCCGCAATCATCGACCCTAATGACCCAAGCGGTCAGCCGCTGGCGTTGTTCGAGTCCGGGGCGATCCTGATTTACCTCGCGGAAAAAACCAGCCAGTTGCTGTCCGAAGACCCGGCCACCCGCTATGAAACCCTTCAGTGG
>NZ_JBARTQ010000606.1:0-8585 GCF_049645325.1 Pseudomonas sp.
GCCAAGGACAGACAATGACATTCTTTATCTTCCTGCTAGCCTGCGCCGCCGCCGCGAGTACCGGCATCCTCTTCAAGCCGGGCGCCTGGTACGAGGCGCTGGTCAAGCCGAGCTTCACACCGCCCAATTGGCTGTTTCCAGTCGCCTGGACGCTCATTTATCTGCTGCTCGCCTGGGCCGGTTACCGGTTGAGCCTGATCCCCGGCAGCCAGCTCGTGCTGGCGTTGTGGGCGGCGCAGATTGCGTTGAACACGCTGTGGACGCCGGTGTTCTTCGGCGCGCATCGCATTTTCGCGGGGATGGTGGTGATCACGCTGCTGTGGCTCACCGTCGCGACCCTGGTGGTGCTGGCCGTGCGCCTGGATTTGATCACCGGCTTGATCCTGTTTCCCTACCTGGCGTGGCTAAGTGTGGCGGCGGCATTGAATTTCTCGATCTTGCGGAATAACCGCTGATGGCCCATCAGCCTTGGCCTGCGAGCGCGCCTGAACTCGCCGAGATGCGCCGCTTCAATCAAAAACTCGCCTGGCTGCCGCGGTTCAAGATCCGCAACCGCGTCACGCCACGGCTGATTCAGGCGCTGCTGCGGGTCAGTCAAAAGGTGCGCAAGGCACCTCTGGCAGAAACTCGGCTGGTGGGCGTGGGCGGCGCGCGAGTGCCCGTGCGCATCCTGCGACCCAGCGGCAAGCCCAAGGGCGTGGTGCTGGACATCCACGGCGGCGGCTGGGTGATCGGCAATGCGCAGATGGACGATGACCTCAACCTGGGCATGGTGCAGGCGTGCGATGTGGCCGTGGTGTCGGTGGATTATCGGCTGGCGGTGGACACGCCGGTCGAGGGTTTGATGGACGACTGCCTGGTGGCCGCGCGCTGGCTGTTGAGTGACTGCCCGGAATTTGCCGGCCTGCCGGTGATCGTCGTCGGCGAGTCGGCCGGTGGGCACCTGGCGGCGGCGATGTTGCTGGCGTTGAAGGCATGGCCGGCGTTGCTCAAGCGCGTGACCGGTGCAGTGCTGTATTACGGCGTTTACGACTTGACCGGCACGCCGAGCGTGCGCGCGGCGGGGCCGGATACCTTGCTGCTGGACGGGCCGGGGATGGTCGAGGCGCTGCGCCTGCTGACGCCGGGGTTGAGTGATGAACAGCGTCGGCAGGCGCCGCTGTCGCCGTTGTATGGTGATTTTACGGGGTTGCCGCCGGCGTTGATGTTTGTCGGTGAATTGGACCCGTTGAAGGATGACACGCTGCTCTTGGCTGAACGGTGGCCACTGTCGCAGGCTCACCTGTTAGCGGATTCTGCCCATGGGTTTATCCATTTCCCGGTGGGGATGGCGGCTAGCGTGTTGGCTTTTAGCCGTCAGTGGATCACTCAGCGGGTGTTCAAGCCGGTTTGAACTTAAAAGCTGATCAGTTAGTCAGGTTAATCAGCTGTTCCACTTCCCTCACAAGGCCCCTGACCATGCGTGAATATACCCTGCAATACCTGTTCAACGGCGAGCCCCGCACCCACGTGTTTGAACTCAAACAACCCGAGTTGCCCGTCCATGATGCGGCGATGCATTTGCTGGCGTTGCACCTGGGCGATGCCGAGAACAGCCTGGTGATGCCCACGGCGGACGCCACGCCGGAAGAGATTCTGCAGCAGGCAGCATTGGTGGGGATAAGCCGGATCAAGGTCGAATGAGTGAAAGGCCTCGTTTCCGATTGTTGGGGAGAGAGTGCTCGGCGTGATGGCAGTGGCAGTGGCGATGTTCCAGATGCCATCGCCGAACCCTGTGGGAGCCGGGTTGAACTGCGATAGCGGTGGGGCAGGCGACATCTCTATCAGCCATGCCGCCGCCTTCGCAGGCAAGCCAGCTCCCACCTTTGAACTTCATTGTTGGTGAGAGAGTGCTCGGCTCGATCGCCCTGGCAGTGGCGATGTTCGAAGTGCCACCGCCGAACCCCTGTGGGAGCTGGCTTGCCTGCGATAGCGGTGGGGCAGGTGACATCTCTATCAGCAATGCCGCCGCCTTCGCAGGCAAGCCAGTTCCCACCTTTAAGCTCTGGTGTTTTGAAGTGTGTGGTCAAACCGTCAGTTTGGGCGCAGCCGTAATATTTGCGCGCCATCAAACGGGTCGGTCAGGTAATGCGCCTGTACCCCAAAGGTGTCTTGCAAGCGCTGCGGCGTCAGCACTTCCAGCGGTTTGCCGAGCGCCACCAGTCGCCCGTGATCCAGCACGGCCAGGCGATCACAGGTGAGTGCCTGGTTGAGGTCATGCAGGGCAATCAACGTGGTCACCGGTAACGCCTGCACGCCTTTCAAAATCCCCAGTTGATGCTGGATGTCGAGGTGATTGGTCGGCTCATCCAGCAACAAGATCTGCGGCCGTTGCGCCAGGGCGCGGGCGATGTGCACGCGTTGGCGCTCGCCGCCGGAGAGGCCGCGCCAGGCGCGCTGGCTCAGGTGGGTGGCGTCCACGTCATGCAAGGCCTGGCGCACGATGCTGTCGTCTTCGCTGGACCACGGGCTGAGCGCCGACAACCACGGCGTGCGGCCCAACGCTACGGCGTCGAACACGCGGATGGCGTCGTCGGTATCGGCCTGTTGCTCCACCACCGCCAGTTGTTGCGCGATGGCGCGGCGCGACAGCGTGCTCAGGCGATGGCCGCCCAACAGCACGTCGCCGGACGCCGGCGTGCGCAAACCGGCGAGCAACTTGAGCAAGGTGGATTTGCCGGAACCGTTCGGGCCGACAACCCCCAAGGTCTCGCCCAACCGCACGTCCAGGTGAATATCGCGCAGCAACTCGGCATCACGCACCTTGAACCCCAGGCCGCTGCAACTGAGCACGCTCATCGCGCATTCCTCCGGCCAATCAGGATCAGCGCAAACACCGGCGCGCCGACCAGTGCGGTGACGACACCGACGGGAATCACCTGGCCCTTGATCAGCGTGCGCGACAGCACATCCGCCGCAATCAGAAACAGCGCGCCACCCAACGCACTGGCGGGCAACAAGCGCGAATGCCCGGTGCCGAGCAACAGGCGCACGGCGTGTGGAATCACCAGCCCGACAAAGCCGATGGAGCCGACAATCGACACCATCACCGCCGTCACCAGCGCCGCGCAGCCCACCAGCACAACCTGCACGCGGCGCACCGGAATGCCCAGGGACGCCGCCGAGTCGGTGCCGAAGGTGAACGCATCCAGCGCGCGACGGTGCCACAGGCACACCGCCAAGCCGGCGACCGCCACCGGCACCGCCAGCCACACCGACGGCCAGCGCACGCCGCTGAGGTTGCCGAGCAGCCAGAACATGATGCCGCGCGCCTGTTCGGAGCTGGCCGACTTGGTGATCAGGAACGCGGTGAGGGCGTTGAACAGCTGCGAGCCGGCGATGCCCGCGAGAATGATTTGCCCGGTGCCGCTGGACGAGCCGCTGGCACGCGCGAGCAAAATCACCAACGCGAACGCGGCCATGGCGCCGACAAACGCACCCGCCGACAGCGAAATCAAACCGCCGCCCACGCCAATCAATGCAACCAACACTGCGCCGGTCGAAGCCCCCGCGCTGATGCCCAGCAGGTACGGGTCGGCCAGCGGGTTGCGCAGCAGCGACTGCAAAATCACCCCGCAGGTCGCCAGCCCGGCACCGCACGCGGCGGCGACCAGGGCGCGGGTCAGGCGGTAGTTCCACACCACGCCTTCGTCGATCGGGTCGAGCACGTACCCGGCGGCCCACAGTTTATTAGCGAGCACCTGCAACACCACGTGCGGCGAGATGGCGGTTTCGCCGATGGCCACGCCGGCGAGCACGGCCGCCAGCAGCAACGCCAGGGCGAACAGGGTGCGCATCAGGCTGGTACTCATGGGCGCAAGTCGTAGCCGTCGATGGCGCTGGCCAGTTGTTCAAGGCCGTCGAACATGCGGATGCTGGCCTGCAGCGCCAGGGCGTCGAGGATGATGATGCGGTTGTTTTTCACGGCGTCCATGTTGCGGGTCACCGGGTCGCTGCGCAGGAAGGCGAGTTTCTTTTCATGGTCATCGGCGGGGTAGCGGCGGCGGTCCATGCGCGCAATCACCAGGAAGGTCGGGTTGGCCTTGGCGATGGTTTCCCAGCCGACGGCGGGCCATTCTTCATCCGACTGCACCACGTTGTGCAGGCCCAGGGTTTGCAGCATGAATTCGGGAATGCCCTTGTGCCCGGCCACATACGGGTCGCTGGCCATCTCGGGACTGGAGAACCACACCAGCGCGCTGGCCTGCTTGAGGCCTTTGCTTTGCACGGTGGCGACGGATTTGGCCAGGCGCGCCTTGAGCTCGTCATTCAGTTGCTGGCCACGGTCCTGGACGTCAAAAATCTCGGCCAGTTGGCGGATGCTTTTATACAGGGTCTCGATGTGGAACGGCTCAAGGCGCGTGCCGTCGGCGCCCACCAGGTTGTCCTTGCCTTCGCAGTCGGAGGGCAGCAGGTAGGTGGGGATGTTCAGCTCGTGAAACTGCTCGCGGGTGCCCACCACACCTTGCGGGCCGACCACCCATTCCAGCTCGGCTGCGACCAGTTGCGGGCGCTTGGCGATCACCGCTTCGAAGCTGGGCTCGTTGTCGGCCAGGCGCTCGATGGTGTCGTTTTGCGCCTTGAACGCCGGCAACACATTGTTGAACCACAGCGAAGTGCCGACCACTTTATCGGCCACGCCCAAGGCGTAGAGCATCTCGGTGGCAGCCTGGCCAATGGTCACACTGCGCGCCGGTGCCTGCGGAAAGGTCAGGGTGCTGCCGCAGTTTTGCACCGTCAGCGGGTAGTGAGTCGGCGCAGCGTGAGCCAGGGCACAGAAGCCCAAGCCGGTGAGCAGGGCGGTAACGCGTGGCAGCATGGGGCTATCTCCGTTTGAACCGTACGTGAAGCAGGGGAGGTACGGCGCGGAAATACAGCCTCGAACGCAGCAGGTGTGCAGGCAAGGATGTCCTTCCCGGACACCCCGCCGGTTAGTGAGTTACTGGGCCGGCAGGTCTCCTGACTGATGCGTCGTCGCCTCGCTCCAGCCTTCCCGAGCAAGGCTCAGTGGCAATGTGGAGCAGGCTCAGCACCTACAGTTGCGGGGGCAGTTCCGATTGACGCGGTGTAGCGCGTTTCGGATTCCCTATTAGTCCCGTTTGGGAACCGGCGCGCTATGGTAGTCCATCTTAGGCTTGGCGTAGAGGTACAATCCGCGACTGTCCGTAACCACCCCCAAGGAAGGCCATGTTGATACGTCTGGGAGTTTTGCCACTGCTGTTTTGCATGAGCGCACAGGCCGCTGACCCTGCGCTCGCACGCTACACCGATGCAATCAGCGCCCGAGCCGGCGCTATTGCCCAGCTCGATGACGCATCCATTCTCGCCGAGGAAGCAAAGCTGGCACCCGTGGCCAGTGACATGTTGCTTAAGGTCAGGCCGATGATCCGCAAGGGCGGCACCGGCACTGAGGTCCAGGCCTTCTTGCTTGATCAGTACCAGCAGCACGGCTGGCTGCCGATGATGTTTGGCTTTCGAGGCTATCCGGCGGCGGTGGCGGTATCGGTGAATAACCAGGTGAGCGCTGCGCCGCCTACCGATGTACCGTTCCCGGAGGCGGCATTGGTAAAAGTGGAGCTGATCGCTGCGTCGGCCCAGGCCCATGTTGCTCAAGTCTGGACCTTTGCCACACCCAATGCTTCCCCGGCGCAGCGCCAGTTATTGGCTACTGCGCGTCGGGCACTCGCGAGCGGGGTCGCCCGTGTTCAAGGTGGCCAGCGCCTGGCCAATGTGGGCGCTGCGATTCAACAGGAGCTGGATGCGGGGCAGGCGGTGGCGGTGCGTGAATTTGCGGGCTACACCATGGGGCAGGCACGCATACAGAAACCGCAGGTGCTGGGCTACAAAGTCGAGGGCGACAGCCCGCTGATGCAGCCCGGGCAGGTGCTGAACGTGTATGTGATTGCCAAGGCGGGCGCAATGGGTGTGAGGTATGAGCCGCCTGACTTTTGGAGCTTGCTCTCTTCGGACGGCGCCGACGGTGTGATGTTGTCGGCGATGGTCGAGGTGACGGCAGACGGGCATCGGTTGCTTAGCCGAATGCTGGATTGATGCGATGCACCGCCCTTCGATTTCCCGATTGATGGGTTGAAATAGGGTGATGGCTCGGTGATATTATTTGCCTCGCCCCTTTGATTTCCCTTGCTCATGGAGAGCTTATGTCTTTTCGCCACGTCCTCACTTTCACTCAGTTGTGCGCCTTGTTACTGCTTGGGGGTTGCGCTCAGTCCGTTTCGCCACCCCCCGCCGCTGCGCCGGTGCCGCTTGAGCCATTGGGGCAGGTGCTGCCTTCGAACCCTGCTCGGGAAGGCTGGATCGACCAGATCATCGCTCAGGACCCCGTTGTGATCTCGTCGCACAAGACCGTTCTCGCACCGGCTCTGGGTAATGACGAGCGTATTGCCAAACTGCGTAAACAAGACGCTGGTGTGCAGCCCGATGCCTATTGGGTGCTCTACAAGCAGAACCTGGAAGCGATGCAGTACGACCTGAACCATCAGCATGACGCGGCTCGCGCCGAATACGTACGAACCTATCGGGACGAATTGAGCCGCCTGAACGACGCGACACTTCAAACCATGGCCACCGCGCCCCAGGCAGTGGATGCCAACACCCGCCGCCAGTTAAGTGCACGCCTGAGTGACCGGACCGTGACGTATATGACAACCAGCAACCAGTCGTTCCGGGCCGCTACGGACGCCCACATTAACCGCATGGCCTTGATGGATCGCCAATACGACGTCTGTGCACGTAAACCGGATTGCTGGGATGCCCCGGTCAAGCGCTAGCCTCAATACTTGGCGCGCAGAGCGTCGGCAATGAGCGCGGTTCAATGGATTGTTTTATTCGAGTCAGCCTGTCGTAAGAGGGGCGATAGCTGATCAGCGAGCTGTGGACAGCCGACGTTAGCCACACGGTCTGTGCGTTGCAGAACTCACGCACACTCACACACACCGCAAATCAAAGGTGGGAGCTGGCTTGCCTGCGATGCAGTGTGTCAGCCAGGGAGTTGTCACTGATCCACCGCTATCGCCGGCAAGCCAGCTCCCACAGTTGAAAGGTGTTGCCTGTTTTATTTGCGATCCAGCCAAACCGTCTGCGCATTGCAGAATTCCCGCACACCAAAGTGCGACAACTCCCGCCCAAACCCACTCTTTTTCACGCCACCAAACGCCACCCGAGGGTCGGACACGCTGAAGGCGTTGACAAAGATCCCGCCGGTTTCCAGCTGGTCGGCAATCTCACGCGCCTTCGCCGCGTCGGTGGTGAAGATGCTCGCCGTCAGGCCAAACTCGCTGTCATTGGCCAGGGCCACGGCATGGTCAGCATCGCGGGCGGTGATGATCGACGCCACGGGGCCAAACAGTTCCTGTTTGAACGAAGTCATCTGATCGGTGACGCCTGCCAATACCGTCGGCTCGTAGTAGTTGCCGGCGCCGGGTACTTTGTTGCCGCCGAGCAGCAGGGTGGCGCCTTCTTCCAGGGTCGCCTGGACCTGGCCGTGCAGCTCGTCACGCAGGTCGAAACGCGCCATCGGGCCGATGTAGGTGGTGGTCGACGTCGGGTCGCCCATGACCAGTGCACGGCTGGCTTCGAGGAACTTGGCGGTGAAGGCTTCTGCCACACCGGCTTCGATGATCAGGCGCTTGGCCGCGGCGCAGACCTGGCCGCTGTTCTGGAAACGCCCGATCAGGGCAGCCTGCACGGCGGCGTCGAGGTCGGCGTCGTTGAGCACGATAAACGGGTCGGAGCCGCCCAACTCCAGCACGCACTTTTTCAGCGCGGCGCCGGCCTGGGAGCCGATGGCGATACCGGCGCGCACGCTGCCGGTGAGGGTGACGGCGGCGATGCGTGGGTCGGCGATGGCCTGGGACACACCGTCGTTCGTCACGTTGACCACTTCAAAAATGCCGTCGGCGAAACCGGCTTTCTGGAACGCTTGCTGGATCAGGTAGGCGCTGCCCATCACGTTCGGTGCGTGTTTGAGTACGTAGGTGTTGCCGGCGAGCAAGGTCGGTACGGCGCCGCGCAGCACTTGCCAGACCGGGAAGTTCCACGGCATCACGGCGAAGATCGGCCCCAACGGGCGGTATTCGATTTGCGCGCTGCCGTTGTCCACCAAGGTCGCTTCCGGCGCAAGCATGGCAGGGCCATGGGCGGCGTACCATTCGCTGAGCTGCGCGCACTTTTCGATTTCAGCGCGGGCCTGGGCGATGGGTTTGCCCATTTCCAGGGTGATCATTTGGGCCATGTCTTCGGCTTGTTCGCGCAACGCGCTTGCCAGGGCCAGCAGCAGTTCGGCGCGTTGGCTCACGGGCTGGCGGCGCCAGGTGCGGAAGGCACTGGTGGCACGGTCAAGGGCGGCGTCCAGTTGTGACTCGGTTTCGTACGGGTAGCTGGCGACTGTCTGGCCATTGGCGGGGTTGATCGACAAGGCGTGGGTCTGGTGAGAAATAGCGTTCATGGCACCGTCCGGCTGAATGAGTGGAATGGGTTCAGCCTACGGGGATGCATGTTTTCTGGAAACTGAATAATATTAAGCAATA
>NZ_JBARTQ010000607.1:0-1787 GCF_049645325.1 Pseudomonas sp.
AAGAAGATCATGTCGTACTACGACAGCTTCGACTATATGACCAAGCAGCGGAATATGGTCTGGTTGGGGCCCACCGGGTGCGGCAAGAGCGGGTTGGCCACGGCCTTCCTGCTGCAAGCGATCGATCGCGGTCAGCGGGGCTACTTTGTGACGTTTCCCGAGTTGCTGCAGGAACTGTTCCAGTCGCTGGCGGACCGCAGCGAGGGGAAGGTGCTGCGGCGCTATCTTTCGTACGACTGTCTGGTGATTGACGAAGTGGGCTACGTGGAGGTGGAAGCGGCGCAGGTGGGGCAGTTCTTTACGCTGATGCACAAGCGGCACAAGAAGAAAACGACCCTCATCACTTCCAACCTGGGCTTCGCCGAATGGGGGTCGTTTCTGCACAACGTGCAATTGACAGCCGCCTTGATCGATCGACTGACCGAGAACTGTCACGTCGTCAACATGAAGAACTGCAAGAGCTTGCGGGACAAGTTCGACGAGTGACGTGCGGTGACGCTCCACGACTTCCGCCAGCAAGCCGACGCGGTTCGCTCGATACCGTTGGAGACCGTGTTGACGCACTGGGGCGCCCAGCGTGATCGGCGCGACCGGCATCAATGGCGCACCGAGCGTGGTCCGCTTTCGGTGACGGGTGCCAAGTTCTTCAACTGGCATCGCCACGAAGGGGGCGGCGGGGCGATCGACCTTGTGATGCACTTGAGCGGCTGGGACGTTCAGGTGGCGGTCGGATGGCTCCAGCAGCATCTTGCTGCCGCCGCTGCTGCCGCGCCTGCGACCCCCGCTTGCTCGCCGCCGTCTTCTGCTGGCTCGGACGCGCGCGCCAAACCTGGCCCACGCCTGCCTGTGGCCAATCGCGCCAACCTCCAGCGCGTGCGTCACTATCTCACCGAGCAGCGTTGTCTCGCGGCAGGCGTCTTGGAACCGCTGATCGAGGCGGGAAAGGTCTATGCCGACCGGCGAGCCAACGCGGTCTTTCTGATGGTGGCCGGCAAAGCCAATCGTCCGATTGGCGCGGAACTGCGGGGCACCGGCCAGAGAATGTGGCGTGGACTGGCGCCCGGCACGTGCAAGGACGCCGGTTACTTCTGGGTCGGCGTTGCGGGTTCTGACAAGATCGTCCTCTGCGAATCGGCGATCGACGCGATCAGCTGCTTTCAACTGCATGCGACGGAACTTCATATCGGATGCATCTGCATTTCGACCGCGGGCGTTCGCCCCGATCCGCCTTGGCTCTATCCACTGCTGGCTCGCGGCTATGACATCTACTGCGGCTTCGATGACGACCAGCCTGGCAACGCAGCGAGTTGCCAGATGATCAGAAAAACCCCCGCGATCAAACGTCTGCGACCACCCGCTCACGATTGGAACGACGCGCTGCTAGCCAGTCGCTGAGTTCCATTAAAAGCACACCTTGGCTAATACCCAGCTGCTGCTACTCCCCAAGCTCGCCGATCACCAGCACTACCTGCTGTGCGCTGCTTGCACCCATTTAGATGAGCACACTTGGCTCCATTTATGTAAGCGGTATAGGACAGGCTTGGCCACGACACGGAATGTAGTGATTCTCCAGCACGGCCTCTTCGCCTCGATAGGGGATCGGATGGAAATCCAGCGAGAAAGCCTTCGCTTCCGGCAGCAGTATCGGCGAGAGTTTCTTCACCCACGATCCCAGCAACTGCTGCTGGTGCTGACGCCCGGTGCGATACGAGTAGTCCGTCGCAAACGATTTTTTGGGGAGCACGTTCAAGCCGGCGAACAGCCCGAGCCCTGCATCCACGTTGTAG
>NZ_JBARTQ010000608.1:0-1769 GCF_049645325.1 Pseudomonas sp.
GCAATAACCCGACCTACCAGCAGCAATTGATCAACGACGGTTACTACATCGCCCAGGCCTACTACCAGCAAGGCACTCAATACGTGGTCGGCTACGCCGCGTTGAGCGGCCTGCATGTGATCAACAAATTGAACCCCGACTGGGTGTGGACGACGTTTGAAAACCGCAACAACAGCAAGTACACGGTGACCAATGCCATCCCGCCGACGCCGATGACCAACAGCACCGGGCCGACCACCGCGGCGCAGCCGGTGAACACCACGTTTCAGGCCAACTTTCCAGCGTTGGCGCAGTACGAGCTGATCGGCGTGCAGTCCAACACCACGCCCACGCTCCTGGCCAATTCCCAGCTGGAGTCAGCGTTCCAGAGCCAGTCTTCGTGCTTTGCGTGCCACGGCACCGCCGCGTACTCGACGAAAAAGGGCTACTTCAATTTCGCGCTCAACCAGCAGGGCGGCATCGTTTACCCCACCGCCCCGCTGCCGGCCTCCGACTTTGTCGGTTATCACAAACTGGACTTTGTCTGGTCGCTCAAACGCGCCCAGTGGCAACGCTAAGGAGCCTCACATGAGCGTATTGAATTTCCCGCGGATCTACCTGGGCGGCCATATGTTCTGGAACCCGCCGACCGCCAACAACAATGACATGTACCCGCTCTACGATGCGGTGAAGATGCAGATGAACTGGCGGTTCCTGGCGTCGTTCGACATCAACCCGGCGAACGCGGCCACCACCCTGTTGCCGTGGACCATCGCCCCGCTGCCGCCGGCCAAGGTGCCCACCTATGTGATGCAAGTGCCGGGCAATGCCGGGCAACTCACCACCTCGATGATCCCCGGCGAATGGAACCTGTTCGGCGACAACGCCTGCGGCACTGTCAGCTATAACCAGACCCAATCGGTGATCACCGGCGGCGAACTGCCGGGCGGTGGTTACGTGAGCACGGACCCGCTCATCAACCAGAGCTTTCAGTTGCTCGGCAACCCCTTTGGCGGCGCGCCCACCTCCCCGGCGCGCTTCGTCGACGTGAGCCCCTGGCAGAACACCTTCACCGCGCTGTACTTCGACAAGCTGGTGCTGGGCAACGCCCAATGCGGCCTGACCCTCAACCGCGAGCACCGGATGCTCGATCGCTTCCTGAACTTCAACTGGGCCAACCTCGGTGGCTTGAGCTACGTCACCACCACCTGGCAAACCTGTTTCCCGAAAGAAAACCTGGAGTGGGTGCTAGGCGGCTCCGCTTTGCTGCAAAACCTGCAGGCGCAGATGAAGCAACAAAACGCCAAGGGCCTGATGTATCGCTTTACCACCTACCTGACCTGCTACGACAAGAACGGCATCCTCAATAATTACCCGCCTATCAACACCCACAGTTCCAGCGCCGCTGCCCAGGCGCAGGTGCAGGCGATGTACCAGCAGGGGCTGGATAACGTCGGCGATATTTTCTTCAACCCGGCCTACAGCCGTACCGTCGGCACCGTGGGCCTGTGGTTCGAGGATGAGTTTCCCACCGCACCCGCCGGCAGGCGCCTGGTGCCGGCCAGCCCGGTGCCGATCTACAAGACTTCGCCGGGTACGGCGAGCCAGGTGCAACTCGGGGTGATCTCGGTACAGGCCCATGGCAACACCTTGTCGCTGGACCTGGGCAACGCCTTTCCGTTCTACCCGATCGACCCCAAGGCTGACATTCCGGCAGCCGCGAAGTACCAGGCGGGCAACTACCAGATCGGCATCCGCCAGGGCACGCAATTCAGCCCGCTGGCCAGTTT
>NZ_JBARTQ010000609.1:0-9978 GCF_049645325.1 Pseudomonas sp.
CGACTAGGCTATTGTGCTTGCTCTAAATAATTCGAACAGCGAAATTGGACTTTCTCATGAATAAAGTGCTGATCGTGGATGATCATCCCGTCATTCGTCTTGCTGTGCGCATGCTAATGGAGCGTCATGGTTATGAAGTCGTTGCCGAGACTGATAACGGTGTCGATGCGTTGCAACTTGCACGGGAACATGTACCGGACATTGTCATATTGGATATCGGGATTCCCAAACTCGATGGGCTGGAAGTCATCTGTCGCCTGGCGTCCACCAAGCAGCCCGCACCCTTCAAGGTGCTGGTGCTGACGTCGCAGGCGCCGGGGCATTTTTCCATGCGCTGCATGCAGGCGGGGGCGGCCGGCTATGTGTGCAAGCAGCAGGACCTGACCGAGTTGCTGAGCGCCATCAAGGCCGTGCTGTCGGGTTACAGCTACTTTCCGAACCAGGCGCTCAATTCGGTACGCTCCACCATGGGCAACGCCAGTGAAGCCGACATGGTTGAGCGTCTGTCAGGCCGGGAGATGATGGTGTTGCAGCAGTTGGCCCGCGGCAAAACCAACAAGGAAATCGCCGACGGCATGTTCCTGAGCAACAAGACTGTCAGCACCTACAAGACGCGCCTGCTGCTCAAGCTCAATGCGCGTTCTCTGGTGGACCTGATCGAGCTGGCCCAGCGCAATGGCCTTGTCTAGAGGAGGGGAACGTCCAACACAGAAGCCAGCCTAACCGGCAGAAAAAAGCCTCCGTCAGGGAGGCTTCCGGTCGTTAACGGGTCGATCAGAGGTCGAAGTCGTAATCGGCCAGTTGTTTTTGCAAGCGTCGCTCTTCCAGAAGGTTGTCGATAGTGCGGCGTTTGCTCAAATTGGTCTTGGCCACCTCTGCAACCGGTGCTTCCCCATCGTCATCCGACTCTGCAACGAGGTCGTCTTCTACATCCAGTTGTTCTTTGCCAGTGCTCATAAGGTTCACTCCAGGCTAAGACTGCCGTTGGCGCTCCTTATAACGATAAACCGCGAAGGGGTAAAAAAGATTTTTTCAATCGACTGATCGAGAAAACCAATGATTCCTCAATCGTCGGACGTCTTGTCCTTGTATTCGCACAGGTCCTCGATGCGGCAGCTCCCACAGCGTGGCTTGCGGGCCTGGCAAACGTAGCGCCCGTGAAGTATCAGCCAGTGGTGAGAATCGAGCAGGTACGGCTTGGGCACGAACTTCATCAACTGCTTTTCCACCTCCACCACGTTCTTGCCGCGCGCGATGCCGGTTCGGTTGCTGACGCGAAAAATATGCGTGTCCACTGCCATGGTCAGCTGGCGGAACGCAGTGTTGAGCACCACGTTAGCGGTCTTGCGGCCCACGCCGGGGAGTGCTTCCAGCGCTTCGCGGGTTTGTGGCACTTCGCTGTCATGCAGTTCCACGAGCAGCCGACAGGTCTCGATCACGTTCTTGGCCTTGCTGTTGTACAGGCCGATGGTCTTGATGTATTCCGACAACCCCTCGACACCCAGCGCATAGATGGCTTCTGGCGTGTTGGCGACGGGGTAAAGCTTGGCCGTGGCCTTGTTGACGCCGACGTCCGTGGACTGCGCCGAGAGGATCACCGCAATCAGCAACTCGAACGGCGTGGTGTAGGCCAGCTCGGTTTTGGGTTCCGGATTGTCTTCGTGAAACCTGCGGAAAATTTCCAGGCGTTTTGCGGCGTTCATCGGGCAGGCGTTTCCTTGCAGGCAGTCAACGGGTGTTCAGGTGTGGAGCAGGCTGTGCAGGATAAACCATCGCCAGCGCGCCCGGCAGCCGTTGTCACGGTCAAGCGCCGATATGGGCGTCGACCAGGCGCTGTGCTTCTTCCAGCGTGTGCAGCGCGGCGTTCAGTTCGTCTGCGCTGACACCCGGCTGGCGTTGCAATTTGCTGACATCGGCACGGGCATAAGCCACGGCAGTTTTCAGCTGGCGCAGTTGGGTGTCGATGGGTCGTTTTTCCACGCGCTGCAAATCGGGCCTGGGCTGCTCGCTGGCAGCTTCAGCGTCATGCAGGGTTTGTTCGGCGGCGGCCAATGCGGCACTCAAGGACGCCAACTGCTGTTCATCAGCATTCTGGTCCTGAGCCCTTTTTAATTCGGCACGGCGCATGGCCAGCTGAATTTTCGCGCGCTTGAGTTCTGGGTCTTTGGGCGTCGGCGGTGGGGGTGGGCTGTCCACTTCCAGCGCGCTGAGCGCCAGTTCTGCGGCCTCGAACTGCTGCTGCAGGATGATCAATTGCGACTGTTGCTCAAAGGTCGGCGGGTGACCAAAGGCCTTCAAGGATTTGTGCAACTGCGCGCGGCTCATGGCGACGGTAATTTTGGCTTTCTTGACTGCGGCGTCCTGGGTCGCCTGATTGGCATCCAGTGGCGTCGCCGCAACCGGCGCCGAGCGCTTGGCGCGTGCCAGACGCTCGGCGAGCTTATGGGCTTCCTCACGTTGCAGCCGCGCGTTGCGTTGCTCATAACGTCGCCGCGCCCGGTCACGCTTGAGGCCGCGTTCCTGGCGCTCCTGCGCATTGGCCGCGAGGTCACCGACAATCGGCAGCACGCTGACCAATGGGCGCATCTCAATACAATCGACAGGGCAGGGCGCGACGCACAAGTCGCAACCGGTGCACTCATCCATGATCACGGTGTGCATCAACTTGGCGGCGCCGACAATCGCATCCACGGGGCAGGCCTGGATGCACTTGGTGCAGCCGATGCACTCGGCCTCACGGATATAGGCGACCTGAGCCGGGGCTTCGCCTCGGTGCGCGTCCAGTTCCAGCACCGGCACGCGAAGCAACTGCGCGAGGCCCGCAATGGTTTCCTGCCCACCCGGCGGGCACTTGTTGATCGCCTCGCCCAGCGCGATGCCCTCGGCGTAAGGCTTGCAACCCGGGTGCCCACATTTGCCGCATTGAGTCTGCGGCAACAGCGCGTCGATACGTTGAATCAGGTTCATGGGGTGATCATTGCGTATGCCGGTTAAACGGACAGAGCCTGTGCGGTGGCGGGCTGTTGTGGTGAGCAGCCTTATGCAGTGAGCGGGCTGGCCCCGCGCTGGGCTGCGAAGCGGGCCTATGGCAGCCACCGCAGTTCTGACAGGCAGAACAGGGTGACTGGGTTAGGGCTGCTTCGCGCCCCAGCGCGGGGCAAGCCCGCTCACCACACAAGCCCGATCACTACAACAAGCCCGCTCACAACAGAGGCTTACTTGATGCGTTGACCCGGCTTGGCGCCGCTGTCCGGGCTCAGCAGGTAGATCTCTTCGCCGCCAGGGCCAGCTGCCATCACCATGCCTTCGGAAATGCCGAACTTCATTTTCCGTGGCTTGAGGTTGGCAATCATCATGGTCAGGCGACCATCGAGCTTGGACGGGTCCGGATACGCACTCTTGATCCCGGAGAACACGTTGCGTTGCTCGTCACCGATATCCAGCGTCAGGCGCAGCAGCTTGTCGGCGCCTTCCACGGCTTCGGCCTTGATGATCAGCGCAACACGCAGGTCCACAGCAGCGAAGGCGTCAAAGTCGATTTCCGGGGAAAGCGGGTCCTTGGCCAGCTCGCCGTTGCCGGCCGGTGCGGCTTCGCCGGTGTCGGTCTGGCTGGCGACCAGGTCTTCTTTCGAAGCGTCGGTCATGGCCTGGACCTTGACCGGGTCGATGCGGGTCATCAGCGGCTTGAACTCGTTCAACTGATGGTTGCTGAGCAGTGTGGCGTGGTCGTCCCACGTCAGCGGCGCAACATTGAGGAACGCCTCGGCATCGGCGGCCAACAATGGCAGTACCGGCTTGAGGAAGATCACCAACTGGCGGAACAGGTTGACGCCCGTGGCGCAGATTGCCTGGACTTCAGCCTGCTTGCCTTCCTGCTTGTTCAGCGACCACGGCGCCTTGTCGGCGATCCAGGCGTTGGCGCGGTCGGCCAGGCCCATGATCTCGCGCATGGCGCGGGCAAAGTCACGGGCTTCATAGGCGTCGGCGATGCCTGGCGCGGCGGCCAGGAAGGCGTCGGTCAATTCTGGCGCGGCGTTTTCAGCCACCAGCAGCCCGGCGTTGCCCTTGTGGATAAACCCGGCGCAACGGCTGGCGATGTTGACGACTTTACCGACCAGGTCCGAGTTGACCTTCTGTACGAAGTCTTCGAGGTTCAGGTCGAGGTCGTCGACGCCACGGCCCAGCTTGGACGCGTAGTAGTAGCGCAGGTATTCCGGCGACAGGTGGTCCAGGTACGTGCGCGCCTTGATAAAGGTGCCACGGGACTTGGACATTTTCTGGCCGTTGACCGTCAGGTAGCCGTGCACGGCGATGCCGGTAGGCTTGCGGTAGCCCGAACCTTCGAGCATCGCCGGCCAGAACAGGGCGTGGAAGTTGACGATGTCCTTGCCGATGAAGTGGTACAGCTCGGCGGTCGAATCCTTGTTCCAGAACGCGTCGAAGTCCAGCGCCGGCGTACGGTCACAGAGGTTCTTGAAGCTGGCCATGTAGCCGATCGGCGCGTCCAGCCATACATAGAAATACTTGCCCGGCTCGTCCGGGATCTCGAAGCCGAAGTACGGCGCATCGCGGGAAATGTCCCACTGTTGCAGGCCGGCATCCAGCCACTCGGCGATCTTGTTGGCCACGGCGTCTTGCAGGGTGCCGCTGCGCGTCCAGGTTTGCAGCATTTGCTGGAAATCCGGGAGCTTGAAGAAGAAGTGCTGGGAATCCTTGAGCACCGGAATGGCGCCGGAGATGGCCGAGCGCGGGTTCTTCAGGTCGGTCGGTGCGTAGGTGGCACCGCACTTCTCGCAGTTGTCGCCGTACTGGTCTTCGGTGCCGCATTTCGGGCAGGTGCCCTTGATGAAGCGGTCGGCCAGGAACATTTTCTTTTCCGGGTCGAAATACTGCGTGATCGAGCGCGTGTCGATGTGCCCGGCATCACGCAGACGCTTGTAGATCTGGCTCGACAGCTCGCGGTTTTCGTCGGAGTGGGTCGAGTGGAAGTTGTCGAAATCAACCAGGAACTCGGCAAAGTCGGCGCTGTGTTCAGCCTGCACATTGGCGATCAGTTGTTCGGGGGTGATCCCTTCCTTTTCGGCGCGCAGCATGATGGCCGAACCGTGGGCGTCGTCCGCGCAGACATAAATGCATTGATTGCCGCGATGCTTCTGGAAGCGCACCCACATATCAGTCTGGATGTACTCAAGCATATGGCCAAGATGGATAGAACCATTGGCATAGGGCAGGGCGCTGGTGACGAGGATCTTGCGTGGCTCGGACATGGGGCTCGGCTACTTGATGAAACGGAGGTCGGCCACTATAAAGCGCCGGGAAATATATTTCACCCCGTGGCGCTGTTTCTGAAGCTTTCCGGCCTTCGAAAGCATGCCGTTGGGCGGCGGGAACGGTTAGGATAGCCGCCTGTTTCAGTCAGTCTTTTTTCGGGAGTAGCCCATGAGCGCCGTCAATCGCGCAGCGGTGGAAGCCGTTCTTCGCCAGTACACCGACCCCTATTTGAACCAGGACCCGGTCAGTGCCGGCTGTGTACGCGCCATCGAGGTCCAGGGCGACCAGGTCTCGGTCCAGTTGGAACTGGGCTATGCCGCCGGCCTGTTCAAGAACGGTTGGGCGCAGATGCTGCAAATGGCCATCGAGGGCCTGGACGGTGTGCGTTCGGCCAAGGTCGACATCCAGTGCGTGATTGCCGCGCACAAGGCCCAGGCGCAGATCCCGGGCCTGGCCAACGTCAAGAACGTGGTGGCCGTGGCGTCCGGCAAGGGCGGCGTGGGCAAATCCACCACGGCTGCCAACCTGGCGCTGGCGCTGGCCCGTGAAGGCGCCCGCGTGGGCATTCTCGACGCTGATATCTACGGCCCCAGCCAAGGCGTGATGTTCGGGATTGCCGAAGGCACGCGGCCGAAGGTCAAGGACCAGAAGTGGTTCGTGCCGATCGAGTCCCATGGCGTGGAAGTCATGTCCATGGCCTTCCTGACCGATGACAACACGCCGATGGTCTGGCGCGGCCCGATGGTCTCCGGCGCGTTGCTGCAATTGGTCACACAGACCGCTTGGGGCGACCTCGACTACCTGGTGATCGACATGCCGCCCGGCACCGGTGATATCCAGCTGACCCTGGCGCAGAAAGTCCCGGTGGCCGGTTCGGTGATCGTCACTACGCCTCAGGACCTGGCGCTGCTCGACGCAAAAAAAGGCGTGGAGATGTTCCGCAAGGTCAACATCCCGGTGCTGGGCGTCGTGGAAAACATGGCCGTTCACATCTGCTCCAACTGCGGCCACGCCGAGCATCTGTTCGGTGAAGGCGGTGGTGAGAAGCTGGCGACCCAATACGGCGTCGAACTGCTGGCCTCGTTGCCGCTGTCGATGGTGATCCGTGAACAGGCCGATGGCGGCAAACCGACCGTGGTGGCCGAGCCTGACAGCCAGATCGCAATGATCTATCAGGAATTGGCCCGCCACGTGGGCGCCCGGATCGTCCTGCAGGAAGCCGCTGCACCGGCGATGCCGACCATCACGGTCAGTGACGACTGACCCTGCCTGATGGGACAAAAGCCTCGACAGTGTCGGGGCTTTTTATTGCCCGAGCATCGGCGGGTGGCACCCGGTTACGCCTTTACCCAATCGAGCGTGTAAGCATTCGCTTACTTTTTCGTAAGTGTTTGGTTTTTTTACCGGGTGTGTGCGGCTCAAATCAGTGAGCTATTTTTCTATCTGATTGAAATATAACAATTATTTACATCCGTTTTAGCGCTGGAGCCTGTCAGCGCCTGAGTTGGATCCCGTTGAACTTCCCTTGGAACTCTCTAACATCAGCCCTGTGTCCACGGATTGACACGGCCATCAAGGAACGGTGGTTTCAGGGAATGTCGCAGGATGCGATTCATCAGGATGATGAAAAGGAATACAGGGACTAGGGAAAAAATGTGGGCGGGTCATACCGCCCCTTTTTTTTGCCTGCAGAAAAGTAAAACCGGTTCCCCGGAAACGCAAAAAGGCCCGCAAGGGGCCTTTTTTAGTGGGCAGCGACGCTGTTAGCGTTCGAGCTCTGCAATCTTGCCTTTTTTGCCATCCCACTCTTTAGCATCCGGCATCGGATCCTTGCGCTCAGTGATGTTCGGCCAGATTTCGGCCAGATCAACGTTCAACTGAATGAATTCCTGCATCTCTGCCGGGACTTCGTCCTCGGAGAAAATAGCGACGGCCGGGCATTCAGGCTCACACAGGGCGCAGTCAATGCACTCGTCCGGGTGGATAACCAGGAAGTTCGGGCCTTCGTAGAAGCAGTCCACCGGACACACTTCGACGCAGTCGGTGTACTTGCACTTGATGCAGTTGTCGGTAACGACGAAGGTCATTTCTAATTCTCTCCTCAGGCGGCGGCAGCGAAACCCTGTGTGGCAGGGCTCGCGAGGTTCGGGAGCGATAGTCTGCAGACCAGGCTAAGAGCCTGCAGCATCCCAAACCGCGCGAGAGTCTACCAGCTTGCAAGCCTCTGCGTTATATCCGAACTTGCAGTGCATATAACATTTCCAGCGCTTTACGCGGGGTCAAGCCGTCCAGGTCAAGCTTGGCCAGCTCATCCAGCACCGGATGGGGCAGGCTGGCAAACATATCGCTCTGGTGCGGCGCGCTGGGTTTGCCCTTGGCTTTGGCGGGGCTTGCGACCACGGTTTCGTGCGGCAAGGCCGTGGTTTCCAGGCGGCTGAGGTGTTCGCGGGCGCGGGTGATCACGTCGTTCGGCACACCGGCCAATTGCGCCACCGCCAAGCCATAACTCTGGCTGGCTGGCCCCGGCAGCACGTGGTGCAGGAACACGATGCGCTCGTTGTGCTCGGTCGCATTGAGGTGCACGTTGGCCACCAGCGGCTCGCTTTCCGGCAACACGGTCAATTCGAAATAGTGCGTGGCGAACAGCGTGTAGGCACGCAGGTGCGCCAAACGCTCGGCCGCCGCCCACGCCAGGGACAGGCCGTCAAACGTGCTGGTGCCGCGGCCCACTTCGTCCATCAGCACCAGGCTGCGCTCGGTGGCGTTATGCAGGATGTTGGCGGTTTCGCTCATTTCCACCATAAAGGTCGAACGGCCACCGGCCAGGTCATCGCTGGACCCGATCCGCGTGAAAATGCGGTCGACCAACGACAATTCGCAACTGGCCGCCGGCACAAAGCTGCCGATGTGCGCCAGCAACACGATCAACGCGGTTTGGCGCATGTAGGTGGATTTACCGCCCATGTTCGGGCCAGTGATCACCAGCATCCGCGTGTCGTCATCCAGCGACAGGTCGTTGGCGACGAACGGCGTGGTCAACACCTGTTCCACCACCGGGTGGCGGCCCTGCACGATGCGCATGCACGGCTCGCTGACAAACCGCGGGCAGTTCAAGTCAAGGTTCAACGCGCGCTCGGCCAGGTTGCTCAACACATCCAGTTCCGCCAGGGCGGCGGCCGTGTCTTGCAATGGCGCCAAGCGGCTGATCAAGTCTTCGAGCAAGGCTTCATAGAGCATCTTCTCGCGCGCCAGCGCACGGCTCTTGGCCGACAGCGCCTTGTCTTCAAACGCTTTCAGCTCCGGGGTGATGAAACGCTCGGCACCTTTAAGGGTTTGACGACGCTGATAGTCGATCGGCGCCGACTCGGCCTGCTTGCTCGGCAACTCGATAAAGTAGCCGTGCACGCGGTTGTAGCCGACCTTCAAGTTGGCCAGGCCTGTGCGGGCTTTTTCGCGGGCTTCCAGGTCAATCAGGAACTGCCCGGCGTTTTCGCTCAGCGACTGCAACTCGTCCAGTTCGGTGTCGTAACCGGTTTTCAGCACGCCGCCATCACGAATAATCGCCGGCGGGTTGTCGATGATGGCTTTTTCCAGCAGCGCCGCCAGTTCCGGGTAAGTGCCGGCAGTCAGTGCAAGCTGTTGCAGGTGCGGCGTGTCCAGCGCGGTCATCGCCACTTGCAGCTGCGGTAGTGCGCTCAAGGCATCGCGCAGACGCGCCAGGTCACGTGGCCGCGCATTGCGCAGGCCGATCCGCGCCAGGATGCGCTCGATGTCGCCAAT
Organism: Pseudomonas sp.; assembly: GCF_049645325.1. Lineage (GTDB taxonomy): Bacteria > Pseudomonadota > Gammaproteobacteria > Pseudomonadales > Pseudomonadaceae > Aquipseudomonas. Next base: position 9,052 of record NZ_JBARTQ010000609.1, read on the forward strand.
TTCTTTCAACTGCGGCTGCAGCTTTTCAAAGCGGTAGCCATCCAGCAAGCAGGTAATCGAGGTCTGGCGTGCTTGCAGCACAGTCAAATCCCGCAGCGGACGATTCAGCCAACGGGTCAGCAAGCGGCTGCCCATGGCGGTCTGGCAACGGTCGACCACCGATTGCAGCGTATTGTCGCGCCCGCCAGACAGGTTGGTGTCCAGCTCCAGGTTGCGACGGCTGGCGCCGTCGAGCACCACGGTGTCGTCCAGGCGCTCATGGCGCAAGCTGCGCAAATGCGGCAGGGCGGTGCGCTGGGTTTCCTTGGCGTAGCTGAGCAAGCAACCGGCGGCGCCGATGGCCAGGGTCAGGGTTTCACAGCCGAAGCCTTTAAGGTCCTGCACCGAGAACTGCTGGCACAGACTTTTCAGCGCCGAATCCCGCTCGAAATCCCACGGCGCACGACGCTTGGTCCCACGACGCTTTTCCGCCGGCAAATCCTTCGGCCAATCATCCGGAATCAACAACTCCACCGGGTTGATGCGCTCCAGCTCCGCCAGCAGGTTCTCCCAGCCCTTGATCTCCAGCACGCTGAAGTTGCCGCTGGTGATATCCAGCACCGACAGGCCAAACAGACGTTCATCGCCCAACACCGCAGCGATCAGGTTGTCACGACGCTCATCCAGCAGCGCCTCATCACTCACCGTGCCCGGCGTAATAATGCGCACCACCTGACGTTCCACCGGCCCCTTGCTCGTCGCCGGGTCGCCGATCTGCTCACAAATCACCACCGACTCGCCCAGCTTCACCAGCTTGACCAGGTAGCCTTCCAACGAGTGGTAAGGAATCCCACACATCGGAATCGACTGCCCCGCCGACTGCCCGCGCGCGGTCAGGGTGATGTCCAGCAACTTGGCGGCCTTCTTCGCGTCTTCATAGAAGATCTC
>NZ_JBARTQ010000610.1:0-3789 GCF_049645325.1 Pseudomonas sp.
CCTTCGCGAGCAAGCCCGCTCCCACATTTGAATGCATTCCACCTCTCGAAATCGCTGCACCCCTAATAACAAAAACCCCCCCGGGAGCCCGCTTATGTCGGTCGATCCGCAACACCTGCTTCGCGAGCTGTTTGCCACAGCCATCGACGCCGCCCACCCCCGGCAAGTGCTTGAACCTTATCTGCCCGCCGACCGCAGCGGCCGGGTGATCGTGATCGGTGCAGGCAAAGCCGCCGCCGCCATGGCCCTCGTCGTCGAAAACTGCTGGCAGGGCGAAGTCACCGGCCTGGTGGTCACCCGCTACGGCCACGGTGCGCCGTGCAAAAAAATCGAAGTGGTCGAAGCAGCTCACCCGGTGCCCGATGCGGCCGGGTTGGCCGTGGCCAAGCGCGTGCTGGAAATGATCAGTCACCTCGGTGAAGACGACCGCGTGATCTTCCTGCTCTCCGGCGGTGGCTCCGCGTTACTCGCCCTGCCCGCCGAAGGCATCACCCTGGCCGACAAGCAGGCCGTCAACAAAGCCCTGCTCAAATCCGGCGCGACCATTGGCGAGATGAATTGCGTGCGCAAGCACCTCTCAGCCATCAAGGGCGGCCGACTGGCCAAAGCGGCATGGCCCGCGACGGTCTACACCTACGCGATTTCCGACGTGCCCGGCGACCAGCCTACAGTGATCGCGTCCGGCCCCACCGTGGGCGACCCGAGCACCTCGCAACAAGCCCTGGCGATCCTCAAGCGCTACGGCATCGACGCGCCCGCGTCTGTGCGCAGCTGGTTGCAGAACCCGGCCTCGGAAACCGTCAAGCCCGGCGACCCGGTGCTTGCCCGCAGCCACTTCCAGTTGATCGCCCGCCCGCAGCAGTCCCTGGAGGCCGTGGCGGTGAAAGTGCGCCAGGCCGGGTTCAGCCCGTTGATTCTCGGCGACCTCGAAGGCGAAGCGCGCGACGTGGCCAAGGTACACGCCGGTATCGCCCGGCAAATCGTGCAGCACGGCCAGCCCTTGGCGGCGCCGTGCGTGATCCTGTCCGGCGGCGAAACCACCGTCACCGTGCGCGGCAATGGCCGTGGCGGGCGCAACGCCGAGTTCCTGCTGAGCCTGACCGACAGCCTCAGGGGCCTGCCCGGCGTCTACGCCCTGGCCGGTGACACCGATGGCATCGACGGCTCGGAAGACAACGCCGGCGCCATCATGACCCCGTGCAGTTATGCGCGTGCCGACGCCCTGGGCCTGTCGGCCAGCGATGAGCTGGACAACAACAATGGCTACGGCTACTTCGCCGCGCTCGACGGCTTGATCATCACCGAGCCGACCCGCACCAACGTCAACGACTTCCGCGCCATTCTGATCCTTGGGAACCCGCCACATGACGCCTGACAAGAAGGTCAAAATCCTCGCCACACTCGGCCCGGCCACCGACGGTATCGATGACATCCGCGAACTGGTGGAAGCCGGGGTAAACATCTTTCGCCTCAACTTCAGCCACGGCGACCACGCCGACCACGCCCAGCGCTACCAGTGGATTCGCCAGGTGGAGCGCCAGTTGAACTACCCGCTGGGCATTCTCATGGACCTGCAAGGGCCGAAGCTGCGGGTCGGGCAGTTCGCCGAGGGCAAGGTGCAACTGGTGCGTGGCCAGGCATTGCGCCTGGACCTGGACCCGACGCCGGGTGACCAGTGCCGGGTCAACCTGCCCCACCCGGAAATCATCGCGGCACTGGAACCGGGCATGGACCTGCTGCTGGACGACGGCAAGTTGCGCCTACGCGTGATCACCAAGCATGCCGACGCCATCGACACCACCGTGCTCAACGGCGGCGAGCTGTCCGACCGCAAGGGCGTGAACGTGCCGCAGGCCTTGCTGGAACTCAGCCCGCTGACCGCCAAGGACCGTCGCGACCTGAGCTTCGGCCTGGAACTGGGTGTAGACTGGGTCGCGCTGTCGTTTGTGCAACGCCCGGAAGACATCCGCGAGGCGCGCGAACTGATCGGCGACAAAGCCTTTCTGATGGCCAAGATCGAGAAGCCGTCGGCAGTGCAACGCCTGCGGGAAATTGCCGAGCTGAGCGACGCGATCATGGTGGCCAGAGGCGACCTGGGCGTTGAGGTACCGGCCGAAAGCGTGCCGCAGATCCAGAAAGACATCATCAGCCTGTGCCGCGAGCTGGGTAAGCCGGTGGTGGTGGCAACGCAGATGCTGGAGTCGATGCGCTTCTCCCCGGCGCCCACCCGCGCCGAAGTGACGGACGTCGCCAATGCCGTGGCCGAAGGCGCGGACGCGGTGATGCTGTCGGCGGAAACCGCGTCGGGCGAATACCCGCTGGAAGCGGTGCAGATGATGAGCAAGATCATCCGCCAAGTGGAAAACGGCCCGGACTACCAGACGCAGCTGGACGTCAGCCGGCCGAAAGCCGACGCCACGGTCTCGGACGCCATCAGCTGCGCGATCCGCCGCATCAGCAGCATCCTGCCGGTGGCGGTGCTGGTGAACTACAGCGAGTCGGGCAGTTCGAGCCTGCGCGCGGCGCGGGAACGGCCGGTGGCGCCGATCCTCAATCTCACACCGAACCTCTCCACCGCGCGCCGGTTGAGCGTGGCGTGGGGCGTGCATTCGGTGGTCAATGACCGGCTGCGTCAGGTGGACGAGGTGTGTTCCACGGCGCTGGAAATTGCCCAGGCCCAAGGCATGGCGCAACGCGGGGATACGTTGGTGATTACCGCGGGGGTGCCGTTTGGGCAGCCGGGGTCGACCAACTCGCTGCGTATTGAGACGTTGATTTAGCGTCTGTAAGGGCCTCATCGCGGGCAAGCCCGGCTCCCACATGTGATCGATGCTCGACATGCCAACGCGCTCGAATGTGGGAGCAGGCTTGCCTGCGACAAGGACAACTCAGCCTCACTGACTCACACACAATGCATAACCAAACCTGCCCCGACTGGGCCGAAGCCCTGCTCAACGGCTTCAGCCAGATTTTCCTGCAGCGCCAGCCGCTGTGTGGCCTGCTGTGCCTGCTGGCCATCCTGATCGGCGCCCCGGCCTTGTTCGGCGGGGCGCTGCTGGGTGGCGTCGCGGGTTTGCTCACCGCCCAGCGCCGGGGTTATCCCAAGGCCGAGCGCCAGGCGGGTTTATACAGTTACAACGGCGTGCTGCTGGGCTTGTTGATCAGCCAGCACTTTGCCTGGTCGGCCTTGCTGCCGCCGCTGATCCTGGCGTGCGGCGGCCTCGGCGCAATCCTCACGCGGCAATGGCTGAAACACGCGACGCACCCTCAAGATTTGCCCGCCTACACCGCGCCCTTTGTCGGCCTGGGTTGGTTGCTGATGGGCACGGTGCCCGAGAACACCTTCGCCCTGAGCGCGCCCGACACGCTCGCGGTCCTCACTGCGCCCTTTACCGGGCTTGCACAAATCATGCTGCTCGACCAACCGCTGGCGGGCGCCTTGATTGCGCTTGGCCTGTTTTTAGCCAACCGCCGCGCCGCGCTGTGGGCGTTGACCGGTGCTGTGAGTGGCGTGCTGGTCGCGCTGTGGCTCGACGAACCCGCCAGCGCCCTGCTCGGCCTGCACAGCTACAACCCGGCATTGGCGGCACTGGCCCTGAGCCAGACACGTCGTCAGCCATGGCTGCCGCTGGCCGGCATCGTTCTGGCGATCATCCTCACGCCCGGGTTTGCCGCCTTGCACCTGCCCGCGCTGACCGCGCCGTTTATCCTCGCCACCTGGCTGGTGCGCGCCAGTCAGCGGGTGATGCAGAAAACCTGCATGGACAGCCCCTTCGAATCCCCCTAGGC
>NZ_JBARTQ010000611.1:0-22581 GCF_049645325.1 Pseudomonas sp.
CGCGAATACGGAGTGTCAGTCACCAGATGTATTGACTGATCCACCGCATTCGCGAGCAAGCCCGCGCCCACATTGACCGCGCCCCAGCTTCTTCGCCTGTTTTGCCCCTCCATCACGCAAATCAATCTTGCTATCCAGCCTCTATTCGCGCACTTAGACTCGGCCTATTCCCACACAGGTAAGCCGCCATGTCCGAGACGCTGCTCAGTTCCCGCAATCTGGCTTTCGAGCTGTACGAAGTCCTCGATGCCGAGGGCCTGACCCAGCGCGAGCGGTTTGCCGAACACAACCGCGAAACCTTCGATGCCGCCATCAGCACCGCGCGCAGCATTGCCGAAAAGTACTTCGCACCGCATAACCGCAAGAACGACGAGAACGAACCGCGCTTTGAGGACGGCAAGGCCATCCTGATCCCGGAGGTGAAACCGGCCGTGGATGCATTCCTCGAAGCCGGCTTTCTGAACGCCGCACGCAGTTTCGACGCCGGCGGCATGCAACTGCCGACGCTGCTGTCCCAAGCCTGCTTCGCGCACTTCCAGTCGGCAAACGCCGCCTCTACGTCCTACCCGTTCCTGACCATGGGCGCCGCCAACCTGATCGAAAGCTTTGGCACCGAAGAGCAGAAGCAGCGCTTCCTGCAACCCATGATCGACGGCCGCTTCTTCGGCACCATGGCCCTCACCGAGCCACATGCAGGCTCATCGCTGTCGGATATTCGTACACGCGCAGAGCCTGCGGCTGACGGCACTTATCGCCTCAAGGGCAACAAGATCTTCATCTCTGGCGGCGACCACCCGCTGTCGGAAAACATCGTGCACATGGTGTTGGCCAAGCTGCCGGACGCGCCGCCCGGGGTGAAGGGCATTTCGCTGTTTATCGTGCCCAAGTTCCTGGTCAACGACGATGGCAGCCTCGGCGAGCGCAACGATGTGCTGTTGGCCGGGCTGTTTCACAAGATGGGCTGGCGCGGCACCACCTCCACTGCGCTGAACTTCGGCGACAACGGCCACTGCGTCGGCTACCTGGTGGGCAAACCGCACCAGGGCCTGAGCTGCATGTTCCAGATGATGAACGAGGCGCGCATCGGCGTGGGCATGGGCGCGGTGATGCTCGGTTACGCCGGCTACCTATACTCCCTGGAATACGCCCGCGAGCGCCCGCAAGGGCGCCTGCCCGACAGCAAAGACCCAAGCACCGCGCCGGTCTCGATCATCCAGCACGCCGACATCAAACGCATGCTGCTGACCCAGAAAGCCTACGTCGAAGGCGCTTTCGACCTCGGGCTGTACGCCGCGCGCCTGTTCGACGACACCACCACCCTGCCAACCGAAGATGAACGCAAGCACGCCCACGAACTGCTGGACTTGCTCACGCCGATCGTCAAATCCTGGCCCTCGGAGTTCTGCCTCAAGGCCAACGAACTGGCGATCCAGATCCTCGGCGGCCACGGCTACACCCGCGAATACCCGGTGGAACAGTACTACCGCGACAACCGCCTGAACCCGATCCATGAAGGCACCCACGGCATCCAGTCCCTGGACCTGCTGGGGCGCAAGCTTGCGCAGAACGGCGGCGCCGGCCTGAAGCAATTGATTCGCTTGATCGCCGAAACCGGCGCACGGGCGCAGGCCTATCCGTCACTGACCGCCTTGCGTGAGCCGCTTGAGCAGCTTATCAACCGGCTGCAAACCGTCACGCTCGGCCTGCTGACGGATCTCGCCCACGGCAAGGTCAACAGCAGCCTGGCGAATTCGGCGCTGTACTTGAAGGTGTTCGGGCATACGGTAATTGGCTGGCGCTGGCTGGAACAGGCGATTCGCGCCGAGGAAGGCTTGGCCAAGGGTAATGCGGCGGATGTGGCCTTTTACAAAGGCAAGCTCCAGGCCGCCCGGTACTTCCTGACGTGGGAAGTGCCGGGTTGCCATCATGAACTGGCGATTCTGGAGGCACGCGACGATACGTGCCTTGGGATGCAGGATGAGTGGTTCTAACCGCCGCTGGCCAGGCTATCAGGGCTGCCCGATAGCCTTGGCGATCACATCGACCGTGGCGCTGACTTGCTCTTGGTAACGGTCGAGTTCCTGCTGGTGATGCTTTTGCATTTCGATCTGCTCGGCGCACAGGTTCAGCGCGGCCAGTACCAGTAATTTGTCCCCGATCAGGGTCGGGTACTTTTTCTTGGTGGTGGCCAGGGAAGCCTTGAGCATGGTCACGGCGTGCAGCAGGGTTTGATCTTCCCCCTCTGGCGCCTTGATCGAGTAATCCTCTCCGAGAATCGAAACGACCTTTATCCCTTCATTCATGCGCTGACAGGCCCTGCGGTGACACGCTCAACCAGTGCCTGGATGCGCGCGGCGGTGGCGCCGTGTTTTTCTTCCTGCTCCATGAGGTTCAATTGCAGGCTGTCGTTTTCATCCTTGGCGCGCGCCAGTTCTGCCTTGAGGGATTCGTTGCTGCCCAACAGGTCTTGATTCTGCTGTACGAGGTCACTGACCAGTTGTTCCAATTGGCTGAGGGATGCTTCTAACATTTTGATTTCTCGGGCTTTTTCAAAGGGCGGTGACGATAAAGAAAATTCACCTCGGATGCCAGGGTTATCCCCGACGCGCAGCCCGATTTTTAAGGGCCGGGCCGCACTTTCGAGCCTTAGTGACTGCATTTACCCGATCTGGTTCCTGAATCCGCCCAACCCCTCGTCAGGTGCGACAAAAGAGCACACCCGTTTAAGACTTTAGTCGTATGGCCGATAGGCCTTACACACTCTCGTCTCAAGCCCGCACGGATCGCGGTCCTTCCAGGATCTCAGCATGTCCCTACGAAATATGAATATCGCTCCGCGGGCGTTCCTCGGCTTTGCTTTTATTGGCGCACTGATGCTGTTTCTGGGTGTGTTCGCCTTGAACCAAATGAGCAAGATTCGCGCGGCCACCGACGACATCACCTTGAGCAGCGTGCCCAGCATCCGCGCCCTGGATGAGTTCACCCAGCTGACCCTGCGCCTGCGCGTGCTGTCCTACCGCTTGCTGACCAACCGCGAGCCGGACGTACAGCAAAAGACCCTGCAATCGTTTGAAACACGCAACCAGCAGATTCGCACCGCGCAAGGCATTTACGAGAAGCTGATCGACGGCAATGAAGAGCGTGCCACCTACAACGAATACCTGCAGTTGCTGAGCCAGTACCACCAGATAGAAGAGCGCATGAAAGCGCTGTCGAGCGCCAACCAGCTGGATGAACTGCGCACGCTGCTCAATACCGAACTGTTGGCCAACTCCGACAAGATCAACGCGGTAATGGACCGCCTGGTGGAGCTCAACAGCAAGATGGCCCTGGCGACAAACCAGGCGGCCAAGGACCAATACGACACCGCCTTTAGCCTGGTGGTTGGCCTGCTCATCGTGGCCACGGCGCTGACCATGCTGTTTGCCTGGCTGCTGACCCGCAGCATCACCGTGCCGATTTCCCAGGCACTGGAAGCCGCCGAAGAAGTCGCCGAAGGCAACCTCACGCGCCCGATCAAGGTCGAGGGCAATGATGAAGCCGGGCGCCTGCTGGCGGCCATGGCCAAGATGCAAGACAAGCTGCGCGACACCCTGCAACGCATCGCCGGCTCCGCCACCCAGTTGGCCTCGGCCGCCGAAGAGCTGAACGCCGTCACCGACGAAAGCGCCCGTGGCCTGACCCAGCAAAACAACGAAATCGAACAAGCCGCCACCGCCGTCAACGAGATGACCAGCGCCGTCGAAGAAGTCGCGCGCAATGCGGTGAGCACCTCCGAAGCCTCGCGGGCGGCCACATCCTCCGCTGGCGACGGCCGTGACCTGGTGCAGGAAACCGTCAGCGCCATTGAACGCATGAGCGGCGACGTGCAAGCCACCGCTACCTTGATCGGCGACCTGGCCAATGAGTCCCGCGATATCGGCAAGGTGCTCGATGTGATTCGCGGTCTGGCCGACCAGACCAACCTGCTGGCCCTGAATGCCGCCATTGAAGCCGCACGCGCCGGTGAAGCGGGCCGTGGGTTTGCCGTGGTGGCCGATGAAGTGCGGGCACTGGCGCATCGCACTCAGCAGTCGACCAGCGAGATCGAGCGCATGATCGGCAGCATCCAGGCCGGCACCGAACACGCGGTGGATTCGATGCGCAACAGCACCGAGCGCGCGGAATCGACGTTGAATATCGCCAAAGGCGCAGGGATGTCGCTGGACACCATTAATACCGCGATCGTGGAGATCAACGAGCGCAACCTGGTGATCGCCAGCGCAGCGGAAGAGCAGGCGCAGGTGGCGCGGGAAGTGGACCGTAACCTGGTGAATATTCGTGACCTGTCGGTGCAATCGGCCACGGGTGCCAGCCAGACGAGTGCGGCGAGCAATGAGCTGTCGCGCTTGGCCGTGGACCTGAATGGGATGGTGGGGCGCTTCAGGCTCTAACTGACACCGGTAATCCCTTGTGGGAGCTGGCTTGCCTGCTCCCACATTTGATCAGCGGCGCCCACAAAACCTTTTTGACAGCACAGCAATTCAACAGGTTAGAATCGCTGGCACGCAGACTGCATGGTCAGTTTGCGCCCCGTCTTCCCAGTTCTGGAGTACTGCCTTTGAATGCGACGACCATCAACAGCCTGTTCTTGATCGGCGCGTTGCTGGTGAGTGCGAGCATTCTGGTGAGCTCTCTTTCGTCCCGCTTAGGCATCCCGATTCTGGTGATCATCCTGGCCGTGGGCATGATCGCCGGCGTTGACGGCGGCGGCATCATCTTTGATAACTACCCGACCGCCTACCTGGTGGGCAACCTCGCCTTGGCCGTGATCCTGCTCGACGGCGGCTTGCGCACACGGGTGGCGAGTTTCCGCGTGGCACTCTGGCCGGCCTTGTCGCTGGCCACGGTGGGGGTGTTGATCACCACCGGCCTCACCGGCATGGCCGCCGCCTGGCTGTTTGACCTCAATATCATCCAGGGCTTGCTGATCGGCGCCATCGTCGGCTCCACCGACGCCGCGGCGGTGTTCTCGCTGCTCGGCGGCAAGGGCCTGAACGAGCGGGTGACCGCCAGCCTTGAAATCGAATCCGGCAGCAACGACCCGATGGCGGTGTTCCTCACCGTCACCCTGATCGACATGCTCGCCAGCGGCCAGACAGGCCTGCACTGGAGCCTGCTGACCCACCTGATTCGCGAGTTCGGTATCGGCGGCATCGTCGGGTTGGGCGGCGGCTGGCTGATGCTGCAGATGGTCAACCGCATCAACCTGGCCACCGGCCTCTACCCGATCCTGGTGATCGCCGGCGGCCTGTTCGTCTTCGCCCTGACCAACGCCTTCCACGGCAGCGGCTTCCTCGCCGTGTACCTGTGCGGCCTGGTGATCGGCAACCGCCCGGTGCGCAGCCGTCATGGCATTTTGCACATGCTCGACGGCATGGCCTGGCTCGCGCAAATCGGCATGTTTTTGGTACTGGGCCTGCTGGTCACGCCGCACGACTTGCTGCCGATTGCGCTGCCGGCCCTGGGCCTGGCGCTGTGGATGATTCTGTTCGCGCGGCCGCTGTCGGTGATGGTCGGCCTGCTGCCCTTCAAGGCATTCCATGGCCGCGAAAAAGCCTTTATCGCTTGGGTCGGGCTGCGCGGCGCGGTGCCGATCATCCTCGCGGTGTTCCCGCTGATGGCCGGCCTGCCCCACGCGCAGCTGTACTTCAACCTGGCGTTCTTCATCGTGCTGGTGTCGCTGCTGGTGCAAGGCACCAGCCTGCCGTGGGTGGCCAAGCTGCTGAAAGTCACCGTACCGCCAGACCCTGCGCCGATCTCCCGCGCAGCGTTGGAAGTGCACGTCACCAGCGAGTGGGAGCTGTTCGTCTACCGCCTGGGCGCCGAGAAATGGTGCATCGGCGCGGCCCTGCGCGAGCTGAAAATGCCCGAGGGCACGCGGATCGCCGCACTGTTTCGCGGCCAGCAACTGCTCCATCCGTCGGGTAGTACGGTGCTCGAAGTCGACGATTTGCTCTGTGTGATCGGCCATGAACACAACCTGCCGGCCTTGGGCAAACTGTTCAGCCAGGCACCGCAACGCGGCCTCGACCTGCGCTTCTTCGGCGACTTCGTCCTCGAAGGCGACGCCCAGCTGGGCGCGGTCTCCGCCCTGTACGGGCTCAAGCTCGAAGGCATCGACCCGGACATGCCTCTGAGCCGCTTCATTACCCAGAAAGTCGGCGGCGCACCGGTCGTCGGCGACCAAGTGGAATGGAACAACACCCTGTGGACCGTCGCGGTCATGGACGGGAACAAGATCGGAAAAGTCGGCGTCAAATTCCCCGAAGGAAGTCGTCCAGGCCCTGGACTCTTCCTCTAAACTGCGGGGCTATGGCGCCACGCCCCCACCTTTTTTACCTTGCTCGACCGGTATCCATGACGACTCTGCGCACCTTTTTAGCCACTGCCCTGCTAGGCCTGACCCTTTGTGTCGGCAGCGTTTACGCCGCCGACCCGCCCAGCGCCGATGCCATCCAGCAAACCCTGGACAAGCTGCCCGACCGCAAACTGCCCGACGCCGACATGAAGGCGTTGCAAACCATCCTGCAGCAGACCCTGACGTACCTGGGCAACAAGCAGGATTACGAGCAGCGCCTGGCCGACCTCAAGCGCCAGCTGGAAGACGCTCCGCGCCAGACCGCCGACAACCAGCGCGACCTGGTGCGGCTCAAGGCCACCAAAGTCATCCCGGTGACCCAGCGCTACGCCACGCTCCCGGTGCCGCAGCTTGAGCAACTGCTGGTGCAGCGCACCACCCAGCAAGGCGACCTGCAAAAAGAGCTGGCCGACGCCAACAGCCTGACCATCGCCGCGCAAACCCGCCCTGAACGCGCGCAGACCGAAATCAGCAGCAGCCAGACGCGCATCCAGCAGATCAACGCGACCCTCAAGCTCGGCAAAGACAACGGCAAAGCCCTCAGCGGCGACCAGCGCAACCAGTTGAACGCCGAACTCGCCGCCCTGAATGCCTTGATCCCGCTGCGCCGCCAGGAACTGGCCGGCAACAGCCAACTGCAAGACCTGGGCAACAGCCAGCACGACCTGGTGGTGGAAAAAACCGCGCGCCTGGAACAAGAGATCCAGGACCTGCAAACCCTGATCAACCAGAAACGCCTGGCGCAGTCCCAGCAGACGGTGACCCAGCAGTCCATCGAAGCGCAAAAAGCCGGCGGCAGCAGCCTTTTGGCCACCGAAAGCGCGGCCAACCTGAAGCTGTCCGACTACCTGCTCAAAAGCACCGACCGCCTCAACGACCTGACCCAGAAAAACCTGCAGACCAAGCAGCAACTCGACACCGTGACCCAGAGCGACTCGGCGCTGGACGAGCAGATCAACGTGCTCAAGGGCAGCCTGCTGCTGTCCAAGATTCTCTATAAACAGAAACAGGCACTGCCGCGCCTCACCGTGGACCGCGACCTGGCGGACGACATCGCCAACATTCGCCTGTACCAGTTCGAGGTCAACCAGCAGCGCGAGCTGATCAGCTCGCCCAGCGCCTATGTGGATAACTTGCTGGCCAACCAGCCGCCCGAAGACGTCACCCCGCAACTGCGACGCACCTTGCTGGAACTGGCGATCACCCGCAGCGACCTGCTGGAGCGCCTGAGCCGAGAGCTGAGTGCGCTGCTCAATGAATCGATCACCCTGCAACTGAACCAGAAACAACTGCTCAGCACCGCGACCAGCCTGCGCGCGACGCTGGATGAACAGATGTTCTGGATCCCCAGCAACAAGCCGCTGGACACCGAGTGGCTGGAAACGGTGCCGGCGCACCTGAGCAAACAAGTCACCACCCTGCCATGGGCCTCCAGCGTCAGCGAACTCTACGACGGCCTGACCCAGCGCCCGCTGCTGTTCCTGCCGCTGCTGCTGTTGATCGGCGCGCTGTTGTGGCGACGCAAGGCGCTGTACCACCGGCTCAACAAAGTCCACCTGGACATCGGCCACTTCAAGCGCGACAGCCAATGGCACACCCCCCAGGCCATCCTGATCAACATCCTGCTGGCGATGCCGGTGTCGTTGGGCCTGGCGCTGTGCGGTTATGCACTGCAGATCGACGCCCGTGGGCAAAACGCCAACCTGGGCTCGGCCCTGCTGCTGATTGCCCAGGCGTGGCTGGTGTTCTACACCGCCTACCGGATTCTTGCGCCAGGCGGCGTGGCAGAGCTGCATTTCCGCTGGGAAAAACCTCAGGTCGAGTTCCTCCAGGGCTGGATACGCAAGCTCGGGCTGGTGGTCCTGGCCCTGGTGGCCGTGGTGGCAATCGCCGAGCACCAACCGGCGGCGCTGGCCGACGACGTACTGGGTATCGGCGTGGTGCTGACCTGCTACGCGCTGATGGCCTGGCTGCTGGGGCGCCTGCTGCTGCACAGCCCGACCCACGAAAAAGCCTCGCTGTTTCGCAAAGCCGTGGGCCTGGTGTTTACGGCCCTGCCCATCGCGCTGTTTATCGCCGTGTGCTTTGGCTATTACTACACCGCCCTCAAGCTCAGCGACCGGCTGATCAACACCTTGTACCTGCTGATGTTCTGGCTGGTGATCGAAGCCACCTTCGTGCGCGGCCTCGGCGTCGCCGCACGGCGCCTGGCCTACGCGCGGGCCTTGGCCAAACGCCAGGCTGCCAAGGAAGCCGGCGACGGTGAAGCAGTGATCGAAGAGCCGACCCTGGACATCGAGCAGGTCAACGAACAGTCGATGCGCCTGATCCGCCTGGCCTTGCTCGGCGGTTTTATCGCGGCGCTGTACTGGGTGTGGAAGGACCTGATCACGGTGTTCTCCTACCTCGACAACGTGACCCTCTACGAATACACCAGCGGCACCGGCGCCAATATCAGCATGGTGCCGATCAGCATTGGCGACTTGCTCGGCGCCTCGATCATCGTCGGCATCACCTTCGCCCTGGCGCGCAACCTGCCCGGTTTGCTGGAGGTGTTGGTACTGTCCAAGCTGGACCTGGCCCAGGGCAGCGCCTACGCGACCACCACGTTGCTGTCGTATGTGATTGCCGGCGTGGGGTTTGTCTCGACGCTCTCGACCCTCGGCGTCAGCTGGGACAAGTTGCAATGGCTGGTGGCGGCGCTGTCAGTGGGGTTGGGTTTCGGGATGCAGGAGATCTTTGCCAACTTCATCTCCGGCATCATGATCCTGTTCGAACGCCCGGTGCGCATCGGCGACACCATCACCATCGGCAACCTGTCGGGCACGGTGAGCAAGATCCGCATCCGCGCGACCACCATCACCGACTTCGACCGCAAGGACATCATTGTCCCGAACAAAACGTTTATTACCGGGCAATTGATCAACTGGTCGCTGACCGACACCATCACCCGCGTCACCCTGAAGCTCGGCGTGGACTACGGCTCCGACCTGGACCTGGTGAAGGACTTGCTGCTCAAGGCCGCCCGCGAAAACCCGCGCGTGCTGAAAGAGCCGGAACCGCATGTGTACTTCCTCAACTTCGGCGAAAGCACCCTCGACCACGAACTGCGCATGCACGTGCGCGACCTCGGTGACCGCAACCCGGTGATCGACGAGGTGAACCGCTTTATCAACCGCGAGTTCAAGAACCACCACATCAACATCTCGTTCCGCCAGATGGAGGTTTACCTGAAAAACCTCCACGGCCAGGAATACAAACTGGTGGAAGTCGACACCCCGGCCAAGCCTGCCAACGACGGCGGCGTGCAAGAGCCACCACCGAGCAAACTCGACTAAACGCCCTATCCCCAGCAGAATGCTCGGACATTCTGCTGGAGATGGCCGGTGAAAGCCCTCGACGAACTGACCTTCGACAACCGCTTCGCACGCCTGGGCGACGCGTTCTCAACCCACGTACTGCCAGAACCCCTCGACGAACCGCGCCTTGTGGTGGCGAGCGCTGCCGCCATGGCGCTGCTCGACCTCGACCCGGCCGTGGCCGAAACGCCGGTGTTCGCCGAGTTGTTCAGCGGCCACAAACTGTGGGCGGAAGCAGAGCCGCGCGCGATGGTTTACTCCGGGCACCAATTCGGCGGTTACACCCCGCAATTGGGCGATGGCCGCGGGTTGTTGCTGGGCGAGGTGTACAACGAGGCGGGCGAACACTGGGACTTGCACCTCAAAGGCGCCGGCATGACGCCTTACTCGCGCATGGGTGATGGCCGCGCAGTGCTGCGCTCTTCTATTCGTGAGTTTCTGGCGTCTGAAGCCCTGCACGCGCTGAATATCCCCAGCAGCCGGGCCTTGTGCGTGATCGGCTCCGACACGCCCGTGTGGCGTGAGAAACAGGAACGCGGCGCCATGGTGTTGCGCCTGGCGCCGAGCCACATCCGCTTCGGGCATTTCGAATACTTCTACTACACCAAAAAGCCCGAGCAACAGGCCGAACTCGCCGAGCACGTGTTGAACCTGCACTACCCCGAATGCCGCGAACAGCCTGAGCCTTACCTGGCGATGTTCCGCGAAATCGTCGAGCGCAATGCCGAAATGATCGCCAAATGGCAGGCCTATGGCTTCTGCCACGGCGTGATGAACACCGACAACATGTCGATTCTGGGCATCACCTTCGACTTCGGGCCATTCGCGTTTCTCGATGACTTTGACGCGCACTTCATCTGCAACCACTCCGACCATGAAGGGCGGTACTCCTTCAGCAACCAAGTGCCGATCGGCCAATGGAACCTCAGTGCGCTGGCCCAGGCGCTCACGCCGTTTATCAGCGTCGACGCACTGAAAGAAGCCCTCGGTCTGTACCTGCCGCTGTACCAGGCGCATTACCTGGACCTGATGCGCCGCCGGCTGGGGCTGACCACTGCCGAAGACGATGACCAGAAACTGGTAGAACGCTTGCTCAAGTTGATGCAGAACAGCGGCGTGGACTACACGCTGTTCTTCCGCCGCTTGGGCGATGAGTCGGCGGCGCTGGCCGTGGCGCGACTGCGCGATGACTTTGTCGACCTTGCCGGGTTTGACGCCTGGGCCGAGCTGTACAAGGCCCGTGTTGCGCGAGATGGCGACCACAGCGAAGAACAACGCCGCACGCGCATGCACGCGGTAAACCCGCTGTACATCCTGCGCAACTATCTGGCGCAAAACGCCATCGCTGCCGCCGAATCCGGGGATTACAGCGAAGTGCGGCGGCTGCATGAAGTGCTGTCCAAGCCGTTTGAAGAACAGGCCGGGATGGAGCAATACGCGCAGCGGCCGCCGGATTGGGGCAAGCATTTGGAGATTAGTTGCTCGTCGTAGGACCTAAATAAAGGTTTCCACTGACACCCCAAAACGCTCCGCCAGCCAACGAATTTGCCGCACGTTCAGCTGGCGTTTACCGCTCAATACCTCAGAGACGACCGATTGGGCGCCCACACCCGGCAGGTCGCTCTGGGTGAGATTATGTTCGCGCATCATGTAGCGCAGTACGTCGACACCACTGGCAACGGGCATTGGACGGTGTTCGTGATCGTAGGCTTCGATCCAGTCACTGAGGATATCCACCAGGCTCATGAGCGGACTGTCCTCACTTTCGCCGATCAGGCTCAACAGTTCGTCCAAACCACACACCAGCGCGTCGTAGTCTGCCTCGCTTTCTGGTTTACGCATCACTGGCGAAACGAATTGCCAGTGCTCAGCCGCTATTCGCATAAGCGCGCTCATCTGATTTTTTCCTTCCATTTATCTTTCTCATAATCGCGGTGATCAAGCAGATGCTTGATGTAAACGCGCTGTGCCTGATGCTCCACGCGAGCGATCAACCTCAACGTGTTTCCTCCGATATCGAATACATAAAACGCTCCAACCTTGTCCGTGGCGGGGAACATGGTTTTCATCGCCGCGAAATCTTTAGGGCTGTTTCGCTTCATGACTCGATACCACTGGTCCAACGCGGAGGCTGAACGTGGCCACTTTTCCTTTGCTTCCCAGATCCTTTTCTCGCTGATTACTCGCATGCAACATCCTTATCGCATCTTGCTATGAAGGTTAAACCCGAACCTGAACTATCGCAATTTGTTATATCCGCAAACAGACCAACGGCTCAAACCAGAACCGGCTCTGACAGACTAGATTCGCAACCTCACATCAGCACGGGCGTAACTGTGAGTAGATGAGTCACCTGAGCCATGCCTTGATAAACCACGGGCTCGACTCCAAATACATTCCATTGGCCACACTCAAGGAGCCCACCATGTCCGAACCGCTTGTCATCCCCTGCCCGCATTGCAACGGCCTCAACCGCATCCCCGGCGAGCGCCTGGCTGATGCGCCCAAGTGCGGGCGTTGCAAACAGCCTGTGTTGTTGAGCAAACCTTTTGAGCTGAAACAAGGCGACTATGCCAGCCAGATTAAGGGCGACCTGCCGCTGCTGGTGGATGTGTGGGCTGAATGGTGCGGGCCGTGCAAGTCGTTCGCGCCGGTGTTTGAGCAGGCGGCAGGGCAATTGGAGGGCAAGTGCCGGTTAGCCAAGCTCGACAGCGAGGCGAATCAGCAGTTGTCGGCGCAGTTGGGGATTCGCTCGATTCCCAGTTTGATTCTGTTCAAGAACGGCCGCGAGGTGGCGCGTCAGAGTGGAGCGTTTCCGTTGCCGCAGTTGATGAGTTGGTTGCGTAGCCAAGGGGTGTAAACCAGCCCCTCAATCAACGGGGTCAAATGTGGGAGCTGGCTTGCCTGCGATGGCATCACCTCGGTCTAACTGGCAGACCGAGTTGCCTGCATCGCAGGCAAGCCAGCTCCCACATTGACCGTGTTTTAAGCTCGGGCTACGGGGGTTTCGCGGTCCATCATCTGGCCGACGAGCATTACGCCGAGTTCGCTTAATTGATGGATCGCCAGGGCCACGTCACGGTGTTCGCCGGTGAGGTCGTTGGACAGGTTGAGCAATAGCGTGCGAACGGAAGAGAAGGTTTCGTAGCTGTTAAGCACGAGGGTTTCGGTGGGGAGGTTGGGTGCAACGGTATAAAGGTTAACCATGAATCATCTCCGAGTAATGAGCCGCAACCGGCCCGCTACTAAACGGAGGGTGGCAGCTGTACGCAGGTTAGTAGACCGGGGAGACGCAACCGGCGCGCTCGAAAGCGCCCTCCGTACAGCCACCATCAAATTCAGGGAAGTCCTGACCGACGATTTGCTGTACGTCTCACCACGGGCTACTAAACCCGACCGCTGAACATTCAGCGACCGAAGAACCTTAGAGACGCCCATCCAGACGCACAAGCCGGGCGATTCTGGCTTATCTGTAGGCAGCGAGACAAGGCAAGCGCCCACTTGCCAGACCCTTCCTACAGCCCGCGTGGGACAAATCCAACTCCCCTGCTGGAATGCAAAACAAATGTGGGAGCTGGCTTGCCTGCGATGGCCATAAGTATCTACACATCGTTGTAGTGAGCGGGCTTGAAAGTTGTGTAGATATTTATGCTGCGATGGCATCACCCCGGTCTAACTGGCAGACCGAGTTGCCTGCATCGCAGGCAAGCCAGCTCCCACAGGGGATCACAGGGGATTTGTGTTGTCTGGAGGGGTCAGGCGTTTTCCAGTAGGTTATGCAGCTCTACAAACTGCTGCGTCAGCTTGTGCCGAGGGTCCAGGTGGATCAGCGGCTTGCTCTCCTGGTGCGACTCGCGCATGCGCACGGAGCTTGCCAGGTACACCGGCAGCACCGGCAACCCTTCGGCAATCAACTCGTCGAGCATTTGCTGGGGCAAGGTCGCACGGGCCTGGAACTGGTTGACCACGATGCCTTCCACTTCAAGGCCTTCGTTGTGGTCTTCCTTCAATTCTTCGATTTCAGCCAGCAAGCCGTACAGTGCCTGGCGCGAAAAGCTGTCGCAGTCGAAGGGAATGAGCACGCGATCGGCAGCGATCAGCGCCGAAACCGCGTAGAAGTTCAGCGCAGGCGGCGTGTCGAGGTAAATCCGGTCGTAATCTTCGCTCAGTTCATCCAGCAGCTTTCGCAGCTTGTTGATCTTGTGCTTGGCCTCAAGCTTGGGCTGCAGGTCTGCCAGCTCTGCAGTCGCGGTGATGACGTGCAGGTTGTCGAAGGGGGTTTCGTAGATATCCACGCGGTTTTTCTTCGAAAACGGCCCGGAAGACAGGGTTTGCTTGAAGAATTCGGCAATGCCCATCGGGATATCGTCGCCGGTCAGCCCAGTGAGGTATTGGGTTGAGTTGGCCTGTGCATCGAGGTCCACCAACAGGGTCCGATAGCCTTCACTGGCGCTCACCGCCGCCAGGTTGCAGGCGATGCTGGACTTGCCAACGCCGCCTTTTTGATTGAACACCACACGCCGCATGGAAAAACCTCCGTGTATCAATGAATGTCCGAGTGTAGAGGGCAAAAGCGCCTGTTAGCTACCTCGTTCATCCATGCACTGCTGCATCAGCGGCGTTCTGCGCGCCGACTGTCATCCATACCCGACACCTGAAAAGGAACAGTCCGACAATCCAACCAGCCCCTTGGTAAAGGACAATCTGTAAATCTTTTCAACCCATTTGTAATCAGCCGTGAACAATTCTTTACCAAAGTTTGCTAGAACCCCGCAGCACCGGGATAATGCGCGCCATTCGGCTATTGCTCCCTGTCCCGGTATTCGGGGCCAACGGCCGCACATGGAAGCCCGCAGGGGCGGGATAACTTCTCAGTGATCACTTTCAACATCGCCCAATGGCGCGCCTGGGCTCCTGGCCTCGACGGCGTGGACGCGTGGCACGCCTGGTGCCAGGCCCCAGTGTTGCTGCCCGCCAGCGATGCCTCCCCCGACGTTTCGTTTTTACCGGCCATGCAGCGCCGCCGCCTGAGCCGCCTGGCGCGGATGGCGTTCAGCGTGGGCTGGCCGCTCGCCGAAGGCCTGCACGACCTGCCGCTGGTGTTTATTTCTCGCCACGGCGAAACCCCGCGCACCCTCGACATCCTCAGCGACCTGGCCAACGGCCAGCCGTTGTCGCCGACCCAGTTCAGCCTGTCGGTGCATAACGCGGTGATTGGCCTGTGGTCGATCCTGCGCAATGAAACCAGCGAAATGACCGCCCTCGCCGCCGCCGGCGACGGCCTGGAACACGGCATGCTCGAAGCCGCCGCGCTGCTCAACGAAGGCGCTCCGGCCGTGTTGCTGGTGATCACCGAAGAACAGCCGCCTGAAACCTATGCCGGCTGGATCCATGACGTGCCGTTCCCCTATGCCCTGGGCCTGCTGCTGACACCCGGCGACGAGTGGCAGCTGGAACTCACCCCCGGCACTGTCCAACCCACGCACACCCAGTGGCCCCACGCCCTGAACCTGCTGCGCACCCTGCTCACCGAGCAGGCCTCCTGCCAACATGCCTGGAAGAACCGTGTATGGAACTGGCAACGCAAGCCCTGACCGACAAGCCACGGGACGCCTATTACTGGCGCCTGTTCGCCACCGCCACGAGCTTCTTCCTGTTCGGCGTGGGCGGGCTGTGCCTGCGTTTGCTGGTGTTTCCGCTGCTCGGTTGCCTGCCCGGCAGCGCCCAAAAACATCAGCGCCGCGCTCGCCATACCATCAGCAGATTGTTCTGGTTCTTTATCCAACTGATGAAAAAAGGCGGCGTGCTGACCTACAGCGTCGAAGGCGCCGAAAAACTCGGCCGCCCGGGCCAGATGATCATCGCCAACCACCCGTCGCTGATCGACGTGGTGTTCCTGATCGGCTTGATGCGCCAGACCAACTGCGTGGTCAAGCAGAGCCTGTTTCAAAACCCCTTCACCCGCGGGCCGGTGCGCGACGCCGGCTACATCAGCAATGACGGCAGCGCCGACATGCTCGACGCCGCCGCCGACGCCCTGCGCGAAGGGCAGACCCTGATCATCTTTCCCGAAGGCACCCGCACCACACCCGGCGCGGCGCCCGCCTTTCATCGCGGGGGCGCCGCCATTGCGCTGCGCGGTGCGACAATCATCACCCCCGTGGTCATCAAGGTCAGCCCCACCACCCTGACCAAGGCCGAACCCTGGTATCGCATCCCTAAACGCCGCTTTCACTTCAGTTTGCGCGTGGGTGCCGATATAGAACCACAGGCGTTCGCCACGCTGGGCCCTGCGCCCCAGGCTTCACGCAAGCTCAACGATTACCTGCACCACTATTTCATTAAGGAGCTCGCCGAAGATGAGCGACCAACACCGCCTTGAGCACGACATAAAGACGCTGATCATCGAGGCCCTGGGCCTGGAAGACATCAGCGCGGACGACATTGGCAGCGAACAAACCCTGTTCGGCGAAGGCCTGGGCCTGGATTCGGTCGATGCCCTGGAATTGGGCCTGGCGATTCAGAAAAAGTACGGCATCAAGATCGATGCCGACGCCAAGGACACCCGCAATCACTTCACCAACGTGGCCAGCCTTGCGGCGTTCGTCACGGCCCGACAGGCAGCTTGAGACCGTACCATGCAAACTCGTGACGATATTTTCAACACCCTGCGCGATGCCTTGGTGGAACTGTTCGAACTCCCACCGGAGCGCGTCACCCTTGACGCTAACCTGTACCAGGACCTGGAAATCGACAGCATTGACGCTGTGGATTTGATCGACCATATCAAGCGCCAGACCGGCAAGAAGATCGCCGCCGAAGAGTTCAAGGCGGTGCGCACCGTGAACGACGTGGTTGAGGCGGTGTACCGTCTGGTCGCACCTGCCGCATGAGCCGGCTGATCGGCCTTGGCCTGTTGCTGGCGGGGCTGCTGTATCCCTTTGCGGTGTATTACGGCACCGAGCACTTTGCGCCGTGGCAATTCGGCCTGCTGCTGGGCAGCCTGTGGATGCTGCGCGCGCTGACCGGCGCGCGGCGCCCCGGCGGTCGCTGGATGGCCGGGGCGGTGATCGTGTTCTGCCTGTTGCTGGCCTGGTTCGACAACCCGCAGCTGCTGCGCTGGTACCCGAGCCTGGTCAGCGCGTTCATGCTGGCGCTGTTCGGCCTGAGCCTGAAATACGGGCCGCCGATGGTCGAGCGCCTGGCGCGCATGACCGAACCGCACCTGCCGCCGCATGCCGTGGTGTACACGCGCCAGGTCACCGTGGTGTGGAGCGTGTTTTTTCTGTGTAATGGCCTGCTCGCCGCCGCCCTCACCCTGTGGGCGCCGCTGAGCTGGTGGACGTTGTACAACGGCCTGATCGCCTACGGGCTGATGGGGCTGTTGTTTGCCGTGGAATGGCTGGTACGACAAAGGGTTCGAGGCCGCGTATGAATGGTTTGAAACTTGAGCACCTGCTGCTTGAGCCGCTGCAACAGCGTTCGGTCACCACCGAGCCTGCGATGAATCACGCCCAGCTGTTGGAGCGTTCCCTGAGCCTGGCGGCGGGGCTGCAAGCGCGCGGCCTCCAGCGCGTGGCGGTGCACCTGGAAGACGCGGGCCTGCTGGCGATCGCGCTGCTGGGCGCCTGGCGGGCCGGGGTGAGCGTGCTGCTGCCCGCCGACCTGCAACCGCAAACCCGCCACCGCTGGAACACTGCCGTTGACGCCTGGCTGGTGGACGCCGCCGACCTCGACGCGCTGTATCAGGCGCCGTTGAGCCCGGCCGCCCTGGACTTGGACGTTTGCCAACTGAGCCTGTGCACCTCCGGCTCCAGCGGCGAGCCCAAGCGCATCGACAAGACCCTGCGCCAACTGGCGAACGAAGTTGAAGCCCTGGAAACCTTGTGGGGCCCGGACCTCAACGACGCCTGCATCATTGGCAGCGTCGCCACGCAACATATCTACGGCTTGCTGTTTCGTGTGTTGTGGCCGCTGTGCGCCGGTCGCACCTTTGTGCGCAAGCAGTTGGCCTTCCCCGAAGACCTGCAGCGCGCCAGCCGCGAACACCCGCGATTTGCCTGGGTGGCCAGCCCGGCGCTGCTCAAGCGCATGGGTGACAACCTCGACTGGCCGGCGCTGAGCACGGTGTCGCGGGTCTTTTCGTCGGGCGGCGCGCTGCCCATCGAGGCGGCCGGTGAGCTTTACGACCGCCTGCAGCAATGGCCGACGGAAATCCTCGGCAGCTCGGAAACCGGCGGCATCGCCTGGCGCCAGGGCGCGCAACCCTGGCAGCCCTTCGCCGATGTGGCACTGAGCCAGGACGCCGACGGCGCCCTGCGCATTGCGTCGCCCTACCTGCCCGCCGGGCATGTCGAGCAAACCGCCGACGCGGCGCGCATTCATTCCGATGGCCGTTTCGAGTTGCTCGGCCGCCTTGACCGTATCGTCAAGCTGGAAGAAAAACGCATCTCCCTGCCGATGCTCGAACAGGCGCTGATGACCCACCCGTGGGTCGCCGACACCCGCCTGGGCGTGGTCCAGGAAAACCGCGCCTCCCTGGGCGCGCTGGTGGTGCTCAGCGCCGAAGGCCTGCACGCCCTGCGCAACCAGGGCCGCCGCGCGCTGACTCACACCTTGCGCGAGCATTTGAGCCAGCACTGCGAAGCCCTGGCCCTGCCCCGCCGCTGGCGGTTACTGCGCCAGCTGCCGCTGAATGCCCAAGGCAAACTGCCCCAGGCGGATGTCGCCGCGCTGCTGCTCGCGCCCCGGCCAAAAGCGCCGGAAGTGTTGCAGCAAGTCGAGGCGGACGGCGAATGGACCCTGCAACTGAGCATCCCGCCGGACCTTGCGTATTTCAGCGGCCACTTCCCCATCACGCCGATACTGCCAGGCGTGGTGCAGGTGGAATGGGCGTTCAACCTCGGCCAGCAACTGCTTGACCTGCCGCCAACCTTTGCCAGGATGGAAGTGCTCAAGTTCCAGCAACTGGTGCGCCCCGGCGACCAGGTCGAACTGCACCTGCGCTTCGACCAGGAACGCAGCAAGCTCTACTTCGCTTACCGCAACGGCGTCGCAGCCTGCTCCAGCGGCCGAATTCAATTGGCAGCCGCTCATGCATGACCCAGGTGAGCAGGTTCAAATGTGGGAGCTGGCTTGCCTGCGATGCAAGCAACTCGGTCGCCCAGGAGCCCCCACACATGCATAACCCCTGCGCGCTGATCCCGGTCTACAACCATGAAGCCGCCGTGCCAGCCGTGGTTCACAGCCTGTTGGCCAGCGGCCTGCCGTGCCTGTTGGTGGACGACGGCAGCCACCCGGCCTGCGCGGCGGTGTTGGCACAATTGGCCGCACTCGAAAACGTCACCCTACTGACCTTGCCGAGCAACCAGGGCAAAGGTGGCGCGGTCATGGCTGGCTTCCGCGAAGCCGCGCGCCTGGGTTTCAGCCACGCGCTGCAAGTCGACGCCGACGGCCAGCACGACCTGCGCGAAGTCGAAACCTTTATCGACACCTCACGCAGGCACCCCGATGCGGTCATCTGCGGCTACCCCGAATACGACGACAGCGTGCCCAAAGGCCGTTTGTACGCACGCTACCTGACCCACGTGTGGGTGTGGATCAACACCCTGTCGCTGCAGATTCGCGACTCGATGTGCGGCTTTCGCGTGTACCCGTTGGCGCCCACCCTGGCCTTGATGGACTCGGCCTACATCGGCACCCACATGGATTTCGACTCCGACATCCTGGTGCGCCTGGCCTGGCGCAACCAGCCGATGCGCTGGCTGCCGACGCAGGTGCATTACCCCACCGACGGCGTGTCGCACTTCCGCTTGTTCCGCGACAACCTGCGCATCTCCGCCATGCACACCCGGCTGTTCTTTGGCATGTTGGTGCGCGCGCCGATGATTGTGTGGCGACGGTGGCAGGCATGAGCGACAGCACCAAACACTGGGCCGACCGCGAGGAGCGTGGCAGTTTCTGGCTGATGAAATTCACCGCCGGCGCCGCCAGGCTGCTCGGCCGGCGCCTGCTGAGCCCGTTGCTGTACGGCATCGTGCTGTACTTTTTCCTGTTCGGCCGCACGGCGCGCCAGAGTGCCTGGCAATACCAGCAACGCTTGGCCGACTGGAGCGGCCGCGATGAACTGCGGCCCACGCATAAAACAGTCTTCGGCCAGTTCATGGCCTTTGCCGACTCCCTGCTCGACAAGCTCGACGTGTGGAACGGCAAGCTGCGCATCGAGCAAATCGAAATCAACGACCCGGCGCAATTGCGCGGGCAACTGCGCGGCGAGCGTGGGCAGATGCTGGTGGGCGCGCACCTGGGCAACCTCGAAGTGTGCCGCGCGCTCGCCGAACTCGGCGAACAAGTCACCATGAACGTGCTGGTGCACACCAAGCACGCCGAACACTTCAACCGCCTGCTTGGCGAGGCCGGGGCCACGCATTTGCGCCTGATCCAGGTGAGCGAACTGGACCCGGCCACCATGCTGCTGCTCAGCCAGCGCCTGGACGACGGCGAGTGGCTGGCGATTGCCGGCGACCGCGTGCCGCTGCACGGCGGGCGCAAGGTCCGTGTGGATTTCCTCGGCTTTGACGCGGCATTCCCCCAAGGCCCGTGGCTGTTGGCCGGCCTGCTCAAATGCCCGGTCAACCTGCTGATGTGCCTCAAACACCACGGCCGCTATCGCCTGAGCATCGAGCCGTTTGCCGAATTGATCGAATGGAAGCGCAGCACCCGCGAGCAGGTGATAACCCAGTGGACCGCGCGCTACGCCGCACGCCTGGCCCAGTTCTGCCTGGAAGCGCCCCAACAGTGGTTCAACTTTTACCCTTTCTGGAAGACCGATGACGACGCATCTTGAGCCGGTAACCTTTGGCGAACGCCCATTGCGCATTGAAGACGTGCTGGCCCTGGCCAACCGCCAAGCGCCGACGCAGCTGCAAAACGATGCCGCGTACCGCCAGCGCATTGCCAAGGGCGCGCAGTTCCTCGACTCGCTGCTGGACAAGGAAGGCGTGATCTACGGGGTCACCACCGGTTACGGCGACTCGTGCGTGGTGGCGGTACCGCTGCAACACGTCGAAGCCTTGCCGCGTCACCTCTACACCTTCCACGGCTGCGGCCTGGGCAAGTTGCTGGACGCACAAGCCACCCGCGCGGTGCTGGCGGCGCGTTTACAGTCGCTGTGCCACGGCGTGTCCGGCGTGCGCGTGGAACTGCTGGAACGGCTGCATGCCTTCCTCGAACACGACGTACTGCCGCTGATCCCTGAAGAAGGCTCGGTGGGCGCCAGCGGTGATCTGACGCCGCTGTCCTACGTCGCCGCGACCCTGTCCGGCGAGCGCGAAGTGATGTTCCGGGGCGAGCGCCGCGAAGCCGCCGACTTACACCGCGAACTGGGCTGGGACCCATTGGTACTGCGCCCCAAGGAAGCCTTGGCGCTGATGAACGGCACCGCCGTGATGACCGGCCTCGCCTGCCTGGCGTTTGCCCGCGCCGACTACCTGCTGCAACTCGCCACGCGCATCACCGCGCTGAACGTGGTGGCGCTGCAAGGCAACCCGGAGCACTTCGACGAGCGCCTGTTCGCCGCCAAGCCGCACCCGGGGCAGATGCAAGTCGCCGCCTGGCTGCGCAAGGACCTGGCGATTGACGCGCCGACCGCGCCGTTGCATCGCCTGCAGGATCGCTACTCGCTGCGCTGCGCGCCGCACGTGCTCGGGGTGTTGGCCGACAGCCTGAACTGGCTGCGCTCATTTATCGAAATCGAACTGAACAGCGCCAACGACAACCCGATCATCGACGCTGAAGAAGAACGCGTGCTGCACGGCGGGCACTTCTACGGCGGGCATATCGCCTTCGCCATGGACAGCCTCAAGACCTTGGTGGCCAACGTCGCCGACCTGCTCGACCGCCAGCTCGCGCTGCTGGTGGACGTGCGTTACAACCACGGCCTGCCGAGCAACCTGTCGGGCGCCCCGGCGGACCGCGCGATGATCAACCACGGCTTCAAGGCCGTGCAGATCGGCACCAGCGCCTGGACCGCCGAAGCGTTGAAAAACACCATGCCGGCCAGCGTGTTCTCACGCTCCACCGAGTGCCATAACCAGGACAAAGTGAGCATGGGCACCATCGCCGCCCGCGACGCGATCCGCGTGCTGGAGCTGACCGAACAGGTCGCCGCCGCCACCTTGCTCGCGGCCAACCAGGGTGTGTGGCTGCGTGCCCAGGCAGAAGACGCACGACCATTGCCGCCGGCCCTGGCAGCCATGCATGAGGAACTCGGCAAGGACTTCCCGCCGGTCATCGAAGACCGCGCCCTCGAAGGCGAACTGCGCCTGTGCCTGAAGCGCATCGCCGAGCAACACTGGAGGCTGCATGCGTAGCCAGGGCGTGCTGCATTGCGACACCCACATCCTTGTGCCGTTTTTCGACGTCGACACCCTGCACGTGGTGTGGCACGGGCATTACGTTAAGTACCTGGAAGTGGCGCGCTGCGCGCTGCTGGACAAGATCGGCCACAACTACACGGCGATGCTTGAGTCCGGCTACGCCTGGCCGGTGATCGACATGCAGCTGCGCTATGTGCGCGGCGCGGTATTCGGCCAGACCCTGAATGTGCGCGCCAGCCTGGTGGAATGGGAGAACCGTTTGAAGGTCAACTACCTGATCACCGACCTCGCCAGCGGCGAACGTTTGACCCGCGCCAGCACCGTGCAAGTGGCCGTGGAAATCGCCAGCCGCGAGATGCAGCTGGCCTCCCCCAAAGTATTCACCGACGCCGTCGAAAGGGCCTTGAAATGAGATCCAATGTGGGAGCGGGCTTGCTCGCGAAGG
>NZ_JBARTQ010000612.1:0-27658 GCF_049645325.1 Pseudomonas sp.
ACGGCGGCCTGAAAGCCGACCTGAGTGGTTGAAGCAACAGCCAGGTCAAGAGCAGAAGCCGATCTGCTTTTCTGTGGGAGCTGGCTTGCCTGCGATGCAGACAACTCGCTCCTTCAGGCACACTCAATTGATGCTATCGCAGCGGTGCGACGATCCGACAAGCCAGCTCCCAGCTTTGACCAAGTGCGGCTTGAGTGATCGGGTCAGCCACAGCTCTCGCTTGTGCCCCGCTCTTGATCCAACCACTCAGGTCGGCTTTCAGGCCGCCGTGCTGTAGATCTTGATCTTGATCCTGCTTGTGATCTTGATCTCAGGCGCCCCGTTAACCACGCTCCAAAGCCTGCGTGAGGGCATGCCGAGCCTAAGCGAGGCACCGAGTGGAGGGGCAAGAGCGCTTTGGTTACTTTCGCGCTTTTCGAAAGTGACCCGCTGTAAAAGCGGAACCAATAGCAGCCATCACCCCAAAACCGGATATACACCCCAACCCACCCAACACCACCCTTGCCGTAAGCGGCATAACTCCGCCGTTTTTTCGACTATCCCCCAACCCGCATTTCCCGCCACCCACCCTCAAACCCCCGCCCAGCCTGCATTTAACCCGCTTTTAAAAAGTTGGTTCGCAAATTGCTTAAGCCTCATCAGTACAGCGGTGGGCGGCAAGCGTCCGTCAGAAAGAGGATAAAGCGTGGACAAGTACCTTTATGTGGCAATGACCGGCGCCAGCCAGAATGCACTGGCGCAGAAGGCCCATGCCAACAATCTGGCGAACATCTCCACCAACGGTTTTCAGCGCGACCTGGAACAGGCGCGTTCGATGCCGGTGTTTGGCGACAGCTTTCCGGCGCGGGCGTTTGCCCTGACCGAGCGGCCGGGCACCGACTTCTCGCCGGGCGCCATGATCGAAACCGGTCGCGACCTCGACGTGGCGGTCAGCGGTGACGGCTGGATCGCCGTGCAAACCCCCGATGGCAGCGAAGCCTATGTGCGCAGCGCCAGCATGAATATCGATGCACTCGGCGTGCTGCGTACCGGCAACGGTATGCCGGTGATGGGCAACGGCGGCCCGATTGCCGTGCCGCCCGAGCAGAAAGTCGAAGTGGGTGCCGACGGCACCATCAGCATCCGCGCCATGGGTGAAGGCCCGCGTGTGATGGCTGAAGTGGACCGCATCAAGATGGTCCACCCCGACCTCAAGAACATGACCAAGGGCCTCGACGGCACCATCCACACCAAGGATGGCCAGCCAGCCCAGGCCGACGCGAAGGTCACGCTGACCTCGGGTTTCCTGCAGGCGAGCAACGTCAACGCGGTGGAAGAAATGACCGCAGTATTGGCACTTTCCAAACAGTTCGAGCTGCACATCAAGATGATGAACAGCGCTAAAGAAGACGACCAGGCCATGACCCGCGTTCTGGCGATGAGCTGATAGCGACGTCACTGACCGACCACTAATTTTGCAGCGCAGCGCCAACAAACAGGCGCACGAAGGAGAACAGCATGCTTCCGGCTCTATGGGTTGCCAAAACAGGTTTGTCCGCCCAGGACACCAACCTGACCACCATTTCCAACAACCTGGCGAACGTGTCGACCACGGGCTTCAAACGTGACCGCGCCGAGTTCCAGGACTTGCTCTATCAGATCAAGCGCCAGCCAGGCGCCCAGTCGACCCAGGACAGCGAATTGCCGTCGGGTCTGCAACTGGGTACCGGTGTGCAGATCGTCGGCACCCAGAAAAACTTCACCGCCGGTAACTTGCAGCAAACCGGTCAGCCGCTGGACTTGGCGGTCAATGGCAAGGGCTTCTTCCAGATCCTGCAGCCGGACGGCACCACCACCTACACGCGTGACGGTACCTTCCACCTCGACGCCAACGGCCAGGTCGTGACGGCCAACGGTTTCGCCCTGGAGCCGGCCATTGTCGTGCCGAACAACGCCCAGACCTTTACCGTCGGCAATGACGGCACTGTGTCCATCACCGTGGCGGGCAACCCTGCTTCGCAAGTGATCGGCAACCTGCAAACCGCCGATTTCATCAACCCGGCCGGCCTGCAAGCCATCGGCAATAACCTGTTCCTCGAAACCGCGTCCAGCGGCGCGCCGCAAATCGGCACGCCTGGCCTGAACGGTTTCGGCACCACGCTGCAAAGCACCCTGGAAACGTCCAACGTGAGCACCGTTGAGGAGATGGTCAACATGATCACCACCCAGCGCGCCTACGAGATGAATTCCAAGGTGATCTCCACCGCCGACCAGATGCTTTCGTTCGTAACGCAGAATCTGTAATCAAGTCTATGGGGCGCCATTGATGGCGCCTGCAATACCGTGAGGTAAGGGTCATGAATCGCTACGTTTCTGTTCTGGCATTGAGTGGGATTGCCGTGCTCGCGGGCTGTGTCGCCCCGACGCCAAAACCCAATGACCCGTACTACGCGCCGGTGTTGCCACGCACGCCGTTGCCGGCGGCTGCCAACAATGGCTCGATCTACCAGGCCGGTTTTGAACAGAACCTGTACAGCGACCGCAAGGCGTTCCGGGTCGGTGACATCATCACCATCACCCTGAACGAGAAGACCCAGGCCAGCAAGAACGCCAACTCGCAGATCGACAAGACCAGTAAGACCAGCATTGGCCTGACGTCGCTGTTCGGTGGCGGCCTCACCACCAATAACCCGGTGGGCGGCGCCGATTTGAGCCTGAATGCCGGCTATGGCGGCGACCGTGCCACCAACGGCAAGAGCGCGGCGGGGCAGGGCAACAGCCTGACCGGTTCGATCACCGTGACCGTCGCCGATGTATTGCCCAACGGCATCATTGCCGTGCGCGGTGAAAAGTGGATGACCCTCAACACCGGCGACGAGCTGGTACGGATCGCGGGCATGGTTCGCGCCGATGACATTTCCACCGACAACACTGTGCCATCGACGCGGATTGCCGATGCACGCATTACCTATTCGGGTACAGGTTCGTTTGCTGACGCCAGTCAGCCGGGCTGGTTCGACCGGTTCTTCCTTAGCCCGCTGTTCCCTTTCTAGGTGGCCACTTTGAACATCAAACAGCTGATGGCGGCGGCACTCCTGCTTTCCTTGAGCGCTGTCGCCCAGGCCGAGCGCCTGAAAGACATCGCGAGCATTTCCGGCGTGCGCTCCAACCAGTTGATTGGCTACGGCCTGGTGGTGGGGCTCAACGGTACGGGTGACCAGACCACCCAGACCCCGTTCACCCTGCAGACCTTCAACAACATGCTCTCGCAGTTCGGCATCAAGGTGCCGCCTGGGTCGGGCAACGTGCAGTTGAAGAACGTTGCAGCGGTGTCGATCAGCGCCGACCTGCCGCCGTTCGCCAAACCGGGGCAAGTGGTGGACATCACCGTGTCATCGATGGGTAACTCCAAAAGCCTGCGCGGCGGCACCTTGCTGATGACCCCGCTCAAAGGTATCGACGGCAACGTCTACGCCATCGCCCAGGGCAACCTGGTGGTCGGCGGTTTTGACGCTGAAGGTCGCGACGGTTCGAAGATCACCGTCAACGTGCCATCGGCCGGGCGGATTCCAGGCGGTGCCTCGGTAGAGCGCACCGTGCCCAGCGGTTTCAACCAGGGCAACAGCCTGACCTTGAACCTCAACCGCTCCGACTTCACCACTGCCAAGCGCGTGGTCGACAAGATTAACGACATGCTCGGCCCTGGCGTGGCGCAAGCCATCGACGGCGGTTCGATTCGCGTCACTGCGCCGTTGGACCCAAGCCAGCGCGTTGACTACCTGTCGATCCTGGAAAACCTTGAGGTCGACCCAGGCCAGGCCGTCGCCAAGGTCATCATCAACTCGCGCACCGGTACCATCGTGATCGGCCAGAACGTCAAGGTATCGCCAGCGGCGGTGACCCACGGCAGCCTGACCGTGACCATCACCGAAGACCCGATCGTCAGCCAGCCTGGGCCTCTGTCCAATGGCCAGACGGCCGTGGTGCCACGTTCGCGGGTGAATGCCCAGCAAGAAGCCAAGCCGATGTTCAAGTTCGGCCCCGGCACCACGCTGGATGAGATTGTCCGTGCGGTGAACCAGGTGGGCGCGGCGCCCGGCGACTTGATGGCGATCCTCGAAGCGTTGAAACAGGCCGGCGCCTTGCAAGCCGACCTGATCGTGATCTGAGGCCATGGCCATGGATATGCGTAAAAGCGGGCTCAGCAGCACGGCGGACTCGGGGTCTTACTCCGACCTGAACCGGCTGAACCAGCTTAAAGTCGGCGACAAGAACAGCGACGGCAACATGCGCAAAGTGGCGCAGGAATTCGAGTCGCTGTTTTTGAGCGAGATGCTCAAGTCGATGCGTTCGGCCACCGAAGCGCTGGGCAAAGACAACCCGCTGAACACGCCGGCCGCCAAGCAGTATCAGGAAATGTACGACCAGCAACTGTCGGTCTCGATGTCCCGCGAAGGCGGCGGTATTGGCTTGGCCGACGTGTTGATGCGTCAGATGCAGAAGAACAAACCGGTGGACGCGCAGGCGGCCACGTTGCAGGGCCCGGCGGCGGCTGCACCGGCCAAGAAAGTTGATGTGCCCACCGATATCGCTGCGGGCACCAAGGCCAACGGTCCGCTCGGTCGCTCCAACGGTGAGCGTCCGCTGTGGGCGTACCGCGTGGCGGTGCCCGAAGGCACAAACTCCCACGCCAACGACGTGGCACTGATGAACCAGCGCCGTATTTCGTTGCCGAGCAAGCTGACAGACCGCCTGTTGGCCGGCATCGTGCCGAATACCGACCAGGCCACGGCCCCCAAGGCTGCGCCGCTGCGTAACAGCGCCGCCGCCGACAACGTGATCAATAGCGCCGCCCGCGGTTTTGCGGCGGCGCCGAGTGGCCAGATGCAGGTTTACGGCCGCGCCGTGGCCCAGCCGCCGCTCGCACCGGCGAAGAAGGCGTTCAGCTCGCAGGATGAATTTGTCGCCACCATGTTGCCGATGGCCAAGGCCGCCGCCGCACGTATCGGCGTCGATCCGAAGTACCTGGTGGCCCAGGCGGCCCTGGAAACCGGTTGGGGTAAGTCAGTGATGCGCGCCGAAGACGGCAGCAGCAGCCACAACCTGTTTGGTATCAAGGCCGGCCAGAGTTGGCAGGGCGGCCAGGCCCGTGCGATCACCAGCGAGTTTCGTGATGGGGCGATGGTCAAGGAGACGGCGCAGTTCCGTTCCTATGACTCTTACCAGGACAGCTTCCATGACCTCGTGACATTGCTGCAAAGCAATGATCGCTATAAAGAAGTTGTGAAGTCAGCCGACAACCCGGAACAGTTTGTGCGCGAGTTGCAAAAAGCCGGTTACGCAACCGACCCGGACTACGCCAGCAAGATTTCGCAGATCGCTAAAACGATGAACAGTTACCAGAATTACGCTGCCGCGGGCGCGACCACTCATTTATAAGGTCTGAATCATGAGTTTGCTCAGTATCGGGATGTCAGGGCTTAACGCCGCTCAAGGATCGTTGTCGGTCTTGAGTAACAACATTGCCAACGTCAATACCCCGGGATACTCGCGTCAGCAGACCACCCAGAACGCCAGCGCCAACAACCAGTACGGCGGGGTGTTCATCGGCAGCGGCACGACCCTGGCGGACGTGCGCCGCATTTATAACGACTTTCTCGGCGCCGCCTACCAGAGCAGCACCGCGCTCAACAGCGACGCGGCCGCTTACGCGGGCCAGGCCTCGGCGATCGACAAGACCCTGTCGGACAAGTCCACCGGCATGTCGGCAGCGCTCAGCGCGTTTTTCTCTTCGCTGCAGACCGCTGCGGCCACGCCCAGCGATGTGTCGGCCCGGCAATTGCTGCTGACCAGCGCCCAGACCTTGAGCAACCGCTTCAACTCGATCGCCACGCAGTTGAACCAGCAGAAAGAGTCGATCAACGGCCAACTGGGCACCATGAGTGACCAGGTCAACAAGCTGACGTCTTCGATTGCCTCGCTCAATACGCAGATTTCGACTGCCCAGGGATCGTCGACCAGCGCGCCGGCCAACTTGCTGGATGCGCGCAACGAAGCGGTCCGTTCGCTGAATGAGCTGATCGGCGTCACTGCCACCGAGAAGAATGGCCAGTTCAGCATCACCACCGGTACCGGGCAGTCGCTGGTCGAGGGCGGTATTGCCAATACCATTTCGGCCGTGCCGAGCAAGACCGACAACAGCCAGTACACCCTCCAGCTGAACATGGGCGACACGCCTATGGACATCGGCTCGGTGGTTACCGGTGGCAGCATCGGCGGCTTGTTGCGTTATCGCAGTGATGCGCTGATGCCGGCCATCAATGACTTGGGGCGCATCGCCATTGCCACCTCTGACAGCGTCAACAGTCAGTTGGGCCAGGGCCTGGACCTGAACAGCGACTTCGGTTCCTCGTTGTTTGGTGACATCAACAGCGCGGCGGCCATTTCCCAGCGCAGCCAGGCAGCCTCGGGCAACAGCGCAGGCTCGGGCAACCTGAACGTGACGATTGCCGACAGCAGCAAGCTCTCGACATTCGACTACAAGGTCACCTTCACCAGCGGCAACCAGTACAACGTGGTGCGTTCCGACGGCAAGGCCATGGGCTCGTTCGACACCACCACCACGCCACCGCCGGTGATCGACGGGTTTACCCTCGCGCTCGATGGCCGTGGGCCGGTCGCTGCCGGTGACAGCTTCAAGGTCAGCCCGACCGCCAACGGTGCGACCGGGATTACAGTCGATCTCAAAGACCCGAATAAAATCGCGTTTGCCGCGCCATTGGCCGGCAATGCCAGCAAGACCAACACCGGCACCGGCACGTTCACTCCGCCGACCTTGACCGTGCCGCTGGATATCGACGGCGGCGCCGCGACCGCGCAATTGCGCACCGGGATCGAAAACTCGATGCCGGTGAAGATGGTGTTTGGCAAGCCTGCGGCCGATGGCACCCAGCCTTACACGGTCAGCGACGCGCAAGGCAACCCGATCGGCACCGGCAGCATCATCCCGGGGCAGGGCAACAAGATCAGCATCAATGTGCCGATGCGTGATGCCACCGGGACGCTGATCCCTGGCAAGAGCTTCAGTTTTGATACCACAGTGGCCGGCGCACCTGCCGACGGCGACAGCACCACGTTTTCGTTCAACAGCGGCGCGACCTCCGATGGCCGCAACGCCCAGGAATTGCTGGGCTTGCAGACCAAGGCGACGGTCGGCGCGGTGGATGGCAATTCGGGCGTAAGCCTGGTCAGCGCCAATAGCCGGCTGGTGTCGCAGGTCGGTTCCAAAGCGGCCCAGGCCAACACCGACAGCACCGCCACCGCCGCCTTGCTGGCGGCGAACAAAGCGGCCAGCAACTCGGTGTCCCAGGTCAACCTGGACGAAGAGGCGGGCGACATGATCAAGTTCCAGCAGTATTACACCGCGTCGTCGCAGATCATCAAGGCCGCGCAAGAAACCTTCAGCACACTGATTAACGCCCTTTAAAGGAGTCTGGAACGATGCGTATCTCTACACAGCAGTATTTCGACACCAGCTCCAGCAAGTACCAGGACAACTATTCGGGTGTGGTGAAGGCCCAAGACCAGGCGAGCTCCGGTGTGCGTGTGCAAACCGCCTCCGATGACCCCGTGGCGGCCGCGCAATTGCTGCTGTTGCAGCAGCAGAAAGACATGCTGGGCCAGTACACCGGCAACATCACCAGCCTGCAAAACTCGCTGACCAACGAAGAAAGCGTGCTGCAGAGCATCAATACCGCCATGGGCACCGCACAGGGCTTGGCGCTGCAGGCGAGTAACCTCAACCTCAGCAACGATGATCGCAAGGCGATCGCCAGCCAGGTCGGCGCGCTTGAGGATCAGGTATTGGGTTTGCTCAACACCAAGGATTCCAGCGGTAACTATATGTTCTCCGGCGCCAAGACCGATACGCCGCCCTACAGCCGTAACAACGATGGCACCTACACCTACCAGGGCGACGAAACGCCGCTGAGCCTGCAGGTGTCGAACAACCTGTCGATCGCCGCCGGCGATACCGGCAAGGACTTGCTGGAAAGCTCCTCCAACGCCGGTCGCACCCAAGCCACGTTGTTGCCACCTTCGGTCAACGACGGCAAGGTCGGGATTTCAGCCGGCCTGGTGACCTCCGGCACCGCGTACGCCAAGAATTTTGCGGATGGCCAGCCGTACAAGCTGACCTTCGCCAGCAGCACCCAGTACAGCGTGACCGACAAAGACGGGAATGACGTCACGTCGGAGATCGCCGGGAACGGTACGTTCGACTCCACCAAAGAGGGCGCCGCCAGCGTCAACTTGCGCGGGGTCAAATTCGACATTCGCCTGAACCTGGGCTCGGATGTCGCCTCAGGCCCGGCCTCCGATGCCTTGGTGGCCGGCAAGGCGTTCACCCTGGAAAGCAAGCCGGATACCTTCAGCAGTTCGCGCACCGCGAGCAATGCCTCCACGGCGCAGTTGACCGGCGGCCGTGTGACGGATCAGGCGGCCTACGCCAGCACGTTCCCGAACTCGGGTGCGGTGATCAAGTTCACCAGTGGCACGGCCTACGATGTGTACGCCCAGCCGTACTCGGCCGGGAGTAAGTCGATTGCCTCGGGCACTATTGCCGCCGGCGCGACGTCGATTACCGCCGCCGGTGTCACCTTTGATGTGAGCGGCACGCCAGGCGCCGGTGATCAGTTTTCGGTGGGGGCCACCAGCAACAAGAACATGAACGCCCTGGATACCCTCGGCCAGTTGCGCAAGGCCCTGGAGACGCCGGCAGATGGCGACCAGGTCGCCAAGAACGCGCTCAAGGACGTGCTGAACACCACCATCGGCAACCTGGCGAACGCCTCGGCGCAGATCGACCAAGTGCGCGGCTCTATCGGCGCGCGTCAGAACGCGTTGGATATTCAGGGGCAGGAAAACACCAGCCTGGGCCTGGCCAACACGTCCACCATGTCATCCCTGGCCAACGTCGACATGGGCCAGGCGGCAATCGACCTGACCTTGCAGCAGACCATGTTGCAGGCTTCACAGCTGGCCTTCGTGAAAATCTCCCAGTTGACCCTGTTCAGTCGCATGTAATCGGCGCAGGAAAAAACGGCTCACCCTGGCAACAGGGTGGGCCGTTGTCGTTTTCGACGACCAGAATGTTGCCGGGTTTTGCACAAAGCACACAAAATTGAGTGACCTGTGAGTCATAAAGCGCATCTTCACTGTATCGTGTGAAAAGGATAAGTCGTCTGCGGGTCTTTACGTGGCGGCTTTCAGCGAGATTTTTACGGGGTTATCCCCTTTATTGTCAGCACTCCCGGCGTAGCCCGAGGGGTGTTCTCCAGCTATTTAGTATTGGGAAGCCACAATGATTGGCATAAAAAGCATCGCCAGTTACGTGCCGGCAGACGGGGTCGATAACTACGCCCAGGGCGCCAAATTCGCCAAGGATGAGGATTTCATCATTGGCAAGATCGGTTCGGCGTTCCTGCCGCGCAAGGATGCTGCGCAGGAAACCTCCGACCTGTGCGTCGAGGCAGTCAATGCCTTGTTTGCCAACAACCCTGATTTGAAGCGCGAGTCGATTGACGCGCTGATCGTCGTGACCCAGAACGGCGACGAAGAGGGCTTGCCGCACACGGCCGCCATCGTCCAGGACAAACTCGGCCTGCCGACCCACGTGGCGGCGTTCGACATTTCCCTGGGCTGCTCCGGCTACGTCTACGGCATCTATGCGATGAAAGGCTTCATGGAAGCCACCGGCCTGAAAAACGGGCTGCTGATCACCGCCGATCCGTATTCCAAGATCGTCGATCCGGAAGACCGCAACACCACCATGCTCTTTGGCGATGCCGCCACAGCCACCTGGATGGCGGACGACGCGCCGTGGTTGCTGGGCAAGTCGAAGTTCGGCACCGACGGTTCCGGCGCACCGCACTTGAAGGTCAGCGACGGGGTGTTTTTCATGAACGGTCGCCAAGTCTTCAACTTTGCGCTGCTCAAGGTGCCTGCGCATCTGCACGAGTTGCTCAACGAATCGGACTTGAAAGCCGACGAGATCGACGCCTTCTGCATTCACCAGGGCAGTGCGGCGATCGTCGACGCCGTGGCGCGGCGTTTCGAAGACGCGCCGGTGGAGAAGTTTATCAAGGACATGGTCGAGACCGGCAATACCGTGTCATCGAGCATTCCGCTGCTGCTGGAAAAGCACATGATGGACGGCGACTGGAAGCGCGTCGCCATCAGCGGTTTTGGCGTGGGCTTGTCGTGGGGTTCGGCGATTCTCTATCGTCCGTGATCCTTTAATAGGCTGCACAAAAAACGCCCCGGCTTGAAAAAGCCGGGGCGTTTTTTATTTGGCGCCAGAAAACCCAGCATTTGCGGGCGTTTGAGCCCGCGTAAATGCTTGAATTACAAGGGGTGGCATCGTGCTAGTAAAAAAAATCAAAAAAGTCCTCAAGCAACCTGCTTTCACGACGATAACTATTACGAAGGTTCTCTAGGCCACACCCGGCGGTTGCCAGGGCCGGAAGCCGCAGTAAACAACCCACGAGGATTTCGTCATGGCTTTAACAGTAAACACTAACCTTGCTTCGTTGAACGTTCAGAACAACCTGAACAAGGCTTCCGGCGCTCTGCAAACCTCCATGCAGCGTCTGTCCTCCGGCCTGCGTATCAACAGCGCCAAAGACGATGCGGCCGGCCTGCAAATCTCCAACCGTCTGACCAGCCAAATCAACGGCTTGGGCGTTGCAATCAAAAACGCCAACGACGGCAGCTCGATTGCTCAGACCGCTGAAGGCGCCATGCAGCAGTCCACCAACATCCTGCAAAGCATGCGTACCCTGGCTCTGCAATCCGCCAACGGCTCGCCAAGCGCTGACGACCGTAAGTCGAACCAGGCTCAATACGCAGCACTGACTGCTGAATTGACCCGTATCGCTACCACCACTACTTTCGGTGGCAAGAACCTGCTGGACGGTTCTTTCGGTACCACTTCGTTCCAGGTCGGCGCCAACGCCAACCAGACCATCGACATGAGCATCGGTAACGTTGCAGCCAACAACATTGGTTCGCAGCAGCTGAAATCCGCAGGTGTTGCTCCAAGCGCGACCGGTTATGCCGGCGGCACGATCAACGTTACCGGTGGCGGCCAGTCCACCCCACTGGTTATCGCTGCTAAAGCATCCGCCGGGCAGATTGCTGCTCAAATGAACGGTGCTGTCGGCGGTTTGGCGGCTACCGCCAGCACTGTGGCCCAATTTACTTTTGATAACGCTGCCCTGGCTACTGCAAGCCCGACTGGCGCTAACTTCACCCTGCAAGTTGGTACCACCGGTACAGCAGTCCAGTTCACTGGTGTGATGAACGCTTCCGATCTGGCTGACCAACTGAAGTCTAACGCCGCCAAATTGGGCATCACCGTTAACTACGATTCGACCACCCAAGCGCTGTCGGTCAAGTCCGCCACCGGTGAGAACCTGACCTTCAACAGTGGCAACGCAGGTGCTGTCGCAGGTATCAAAGTTGGCACTCAAGACGGTAGCGGTACTTTCGGCGCCGGCGTTGCTCTGGATGCCGGTCCGATCATCGCCACCGGTTCGGTTTCGCTGAATTCCTCCAGCAGCTACTCTTTGAGCGGCACTGGTGTTGCTGGTCTGTTTGCTACTGCCAACTCCACCAAAACCACCGTCAACAACACTGACATCACCACTGCTGCCAACGCACAGAACTCGATCGACGTAATCACCCAGGCGATCTCCGACATCGACTCCCAGCGTGCCGGCCTCGGTGCTGTACAAAACCGTTTCGACAACACCGTTGCCAACCTGCAGAGTATCTCCGACAACTCCAGCGCCGCTCGCGGTCAGATCCAGGACGTTGACTACGCTGCTGAAACTGCTCAGTTGACCAAGCAACAAACCCTGCAACAGGCTTCCACTGCGATCCTGTCCCAGGCCAACCAACTGCCGTCCGCTGTACTGAAGCTGCTTCAGTAATAGCCATCGGTAGATGAATGACGGAAGGGCGCGTTTACGTGCCCTTTTGTCTTTTGCGTGATGAGGAGATTGGACATGGACATGAGTGTGAAGCTGAACCTGTCTTATCCTGCAGCGGCGCCGCAGAGCGCTCCTGCCCCCGTGAACAGCGACCCGCAGAAAGCCAAGGTTGATCCTGTGGCGGCCGCGGTTCCAACCAGGCAAGACTCGAAACCGTCCGACCTTGAACAGGCCGTCACGGATATTCGCAAATTCGTCCAGGCTGCCCAGCGCAACCTGGATTTTTCGATTGATGACACAACCCATCAGGTTGTGGTCAAGGTCATTGCGACCGACAGCGGCGAGGTGATTCGTCAGATCCCTTCGGAAACGGCATTGAAACTCGCACAAAGCCTGCACGACGCCAGCAGCGTGTTGTTTGACGCCAAGGTCTGAGCTGGCATGAATTTTGTTGCTGTAGCTGCTTGAGGCGTCGTCCGTCAATAAAGCGCCAGCCCCGGATCAGGAGAAAACATCATGGGTGACATATCCATCAGCGGCCCGGTAACGGGCATTGATACCCAGTCGATCGTGACCGCCTTGGTGAACGCTGAGCAGGCGCCGAAGCAATCGCAGATCAACAAGCAGTCGACGACCTCGACCGCCCAACTGTCATCGATCGGCAAGATTCAGGCGGCCCTGGATGCCTTCCGTGGTGCCATGGACAACATGTCCAAGGACGCGAGTATCGGTGGCCTGACGGCGACGACTTCAGACGCGAACGTTTCCAGCGTGACCCTGGGCGCCAATGCTTCGGCGGGCAGCTACCAGTTGGTGGTCAACCAATTGGCGACCGCCTCCAAAATCGCGACCAAAACCTATGCCGGTGGCGCATCGACGGTTGTCAACGCGGGTACCACAGCGACTTCGCTGACGATTTCCCAGTCGGGTCAGAGTTATGCGGTCAGCGTGCCCGCAGGCGCGACGTTGCAGCAAGTGCGTGACTCGATCAACGCACAACTCACCAGTTCCGGCCTCAGTGCCAACATCCTGACTGATGCCACCGGTTCGCGGATGGTCCTGACGTCGACCAATACCGGTGTGGGCACTGACATTACGGTAGGCGGTAACTCCGGGCTGGAAACTGGAACCTCGTTGGTGGGCACCGCGCCGCAGAATGCAAAGTACACGATTGACGGCACTTCCCAAGAATCCAAAAGTAATACCCTGACCGACGCGATCAGTGGCGTGAGCATCAAATTGACTGCTGTGTCGCCTTGGCCTGCCGGGGTTACCGATGCCAACTCGACGGGCGTTCTGCGCTCCTCGTCGACCATCACGGTCGCAAGGAGCACCGACACGCTCAAGAGTGCGGTCAAGGGCTTTGTCGACACCTATAACGCACTGCTCACAGCGATAAGCGCCGAGACCAAGGTGACCACCAATCCGGACGGCACCACCACGCCGTCGGCGCTGACGGGCGACGCGACCATGCGTACGTTGCAGTCGGCCATTCGTACTGAGCTGAACGCAATGGCGGGCACGGGGACCTTGAAGTCCCTGGCGCAGTTTGGTGTGAACACTGACCAGAGCACCGGCAAGCTGAGTATCGACGACAAACTGTTCGGTGCGGCAATTGCGACCAACCCGACCGACATCGGCGGTATTTTCAACGGCGATAATGGCCTGCTGGCGCGCATGAAATCCGCGACCGACAGCTATGCGCTGAGCAACACCGGCGTACTCGCTACGCGGTCGTCGACCTTGTCCGACACGATCAAGGACCTGCAAAACCAGCAGGACACCCTGACAGCGCGCATGGCGGCCCTGAAGACGAGCCTGACCGCCAAATACACGACGATGAACAACCTGGTGGCACAGCTCACCGCGCAACGTTCAAGTGTGATGACCACGCTCGATTCGCTGAACAATCCGAAGACCTCTTAATCTTCAATGAGGCCGTCCGGCGAGGTGAGCGCCTTTGCCGGGCGTGACCTTCGCCAGACCGTCGGGTTAAAGTTTTTTGCGACCCAGTCGACATATTGGTCATAGCCCATCCTATTTAGCTGTTGCCTGTCACGAGGTAGAAACATGAATCCCATGAGAGCCCTTCGCCAATACCAGAAGGTCAATTCCCATGCCCAGATCTCCGAAGCCAGCCCGCACCGTCTGGTCCAGATGCTGATGGAAGGCGCGCTGGATCGCATGGCGCAGGCCAAGGGCGCCATGGCTCGTGGTGATATCGCGCAAAAAGGCCTGTTGCTGGGCAAGGCGATCGATATTTTGATCGGCCTGCGTGACGGTTTGAACCCTGAAAAGACCGATGATCCGGCCGGGTTGCAGCAACTGGATAACCTGTATGCCTACATGACCACACGCCTGCTGGAAGCCAACAGCAAGAGCGATGTCGCCATGATCGACGAAGTAGCCGGCCTGATGATTACGCTCAAGGAAGGCTGGGACGGTATTGCAACACTGTAGGCCTTGCGGCCTGAGGATGATGTCATGAGCCACGCCCTGCAACGGATTGACGAGACCCGCGAAGCCTTGGTCGACGCATTGGCGGCACGTAACTGGGACGCCATCGGCGAACTGGATCTGGGCTGTCGTGCGGTGATCGACGAGGCGCTGACCGATGCGCCGGAGGACGAGGACGCCCTGCGGGAAAAGCTGGAGAGCTTGTTGGCGGTGTATCAGCAGTTGCTGGAGGTGACGACCGGCGAGCGCCAGGCGATTTTCGAAGAGATGTCGCAGATCAACCGCGCGCAAAGTGCGTCAAAGGTTTACCATCTGTTCGGCTGAACGGGCTCAGTTAATCCTCACGCGCGTCATAAATTTGACTGCGCGCGTTTTTTTGACTTAACTAGTGCTGTTTTCAGATTTCAGACGGTTGTAACGCAGACAATGCTTACAGCCTTCTAGATTGCCCCCGTCTCCAGGGCATTTGAGTTAACTAGGGAAGTTGCTATTGCATGTGGCGTGAAACCAAAATTCTGCTGATTGATGACGATAGCGTCCGCCGCCGCGATTTAGCGGTGATTTTAAATTTTCTTGGTGAAGAAAATTTGCCCTGCGGCAGCCATGATTGGCAGCAGGCTGTCAGCTCATTGTCGTCGAGCCGTGAAGTCATCTGTGTACTGATCGGGACGGTAAACGCTCCTGGCGCAGTTCTGGGCTTGTTAAAGACACTGTCCACCTGGGATGAGTTCCTTCCGGTGTTGCTGATGGGCGATATTTCTTCCGTGGACCTGCCGGAAGACCAGCGCCGCCGTGTGCTCTCCACCCTGGAAATGCCGCCCAGCTACAGCAAATTGCTCGACTCCCTGCACCGTGCCCAAGTCTATCGCGAGATGTACGACCAGGCCCGTGAGCGCGGACGTCATCGCGAACCCAACCTGTTCCGCAGCCTCGTCGGCACCAGCCGTGCGATCCAGCACGTGCGCCAGATGATGCAGCAAGTCGCCGACACCGACGCCAGCGTATTGATCCTCGGCGAGTCCGGTACCGGCAAGGAAGTGGTTGCCCGCAACCTGCACTATCACTCCAAGCGCCGCGACGGGCCTTTTGTGCCGGTCAACTGCGGGGCGATCCCGGCAGAGCTGCTGGAAAGCGAGCTGTTTGGCCATGAGAAGGGCGCCTTTACCGGTGCAATCACCAGCCGTGCCGGGCGTTTCGAGCTGGCCAACGGCGGCACCCTGTTCCTCGACGAAATCGGCGACATGCCGCTGCCGATGCAGGTCAAGCTGCTCCGCGTGTTGCAGGAGCGCACCTTCGAGCGCGTGGGTAGCAACAAGACCCAGAGCGTCGACGTGCGCATCATCGCGGCCACGCACAAGAACCTCGAAAGCATGATCGAGGTCGGCAGCTTCCGCGAAGATCTGTACTACCGCCTCAACGTATTCCCGATCGAGATGGCGCCACTGCGTGAGCGCGTGGAAGACATCCCGTTGTTGATGAACGAACTGATCTCGCGCATGGAGCACGAAAAGCGCGGTTCGATTCGCTTCAACTCCGCCGCAATCATGTCCCTGTGCCGCCACGGCTGGCCAGGCAACGTCCGCGAGCTGGCCAACCTGGTGGAGCGCATGGCGATCATGCACCCCTACGGCGTGATCGGCGTGGTCGAGCTGCCGAAGAAATTCCGCTACGTCGACGACGAAGATGAGCAATTGGTCGACAGCCTGCGCAGCGATCTGGAAGAGCGCGTGGCCATCAACGGCCATACGCCGGACTTCGGTTCCACCGCCATGCTGCCGCCGGAAGGCCTGGACCTGAAGGACTACCTCGGCAACCTCGAACAAGGGCTGATCCAGCAAGCCCTGGACGACGCCAACGGCATCGTCGCGCGTGCCGCCGAGCGCCTGCGTATCCGTCGCACCACCCTGGTGGAAAAGATGCGCAAGTACGGAATGAGCCGTCGTGAAGGTGATGAACAGGCGGATGATTGACGCCTGTTTTTTAAGCGACTGAAATATAGGTAGTTTTTTTTAGGCACGGGTATTGCTACAGCCCTCGCAACGTTCCGTTTAACTGACGGTCAGCCAAGCGAGAGAGCATGATGCCCCACGCCGCCCAACACTCTTCGGCCCCCGATCTTGCAGGGCTACTTCCCTCTGTAGAGCAGCAAAGTCGACAGGGCCTGGAACAGGCCTTTTCGCTGTTCAACCAGATGTCGAGCCAATTGACTGACTCCTATAGCTTGCTGGAGGCCCGGGTTTCCGAGCTCAAAGGCGAACTGGCGGTGGTCAGTGCGCAACGCATGGAAGAGCTGGCCGAGAAAGAGCGACTGGCCAACCGTCTGCAAAACCTGCTGTCGTTGCTGCCCGGTGGCGTGATCGTCATTGACGACCAGGGCCGCGTGCGTGAAGCCAACCCGGCCGCCGTCGACATGCTCGGCCTGCCGCTGGAAGGTGAGCTGTGGCGCGAAGTTATCACCCGCTGCTTCGCCCCGCGTGAAGACGACGGCCACGAAATTTCCCTCAAGGACGGGCGCCGCCTGTCCATCGCCACCCGTTCCCTCGACGCCGAGCCGGGGCAGTTGGTGTTGCTCAACGACCTGACTGAAACCCGTCACTTGCAAGACCAGCTGGCGCGCCACGAGCGGTTGTCGTCGCTGGGCAGGATGGTCGCTTCTTTGGCGCATCAGATCCGCACGCCGCTGTCGGCCGCGTTGATCTACGCCAGTCATTTGACTGATGAGC
This sequence comes from Pseudomonas sp., assembly GCF_049645325.1. Classification (GTDB taxonomy): domain Bacteria; phylum Pseudomonadota; class Gammaproteobacteria; order Pseudomonadales; family Pseudomonadaceae; genus Aquipseudomonas. Next base: position 17,153 of record NZ_JBARTQ010000612.1, read on the forward strand.
AATTGCCAGCGTCGACCCACCAGCGTTTTGCCGGGCGCCTCAAGGAGCGCCTGCATGAGTTGGAGCACCAGGTGCGCGACATGCTGGTGTTTGCCCGCGGCGAATTGCCGCTGACTGACCGCGTCACGCCGGCGGCATTGATGCAGTCGCTGCAAGCGGCGGCCGCCACCCATATCCACGACGTCAACGTGCGCTGGCAGTGCGACAGCCACCTCGGCGAGTTGCTGTGCAACCGCGACACGCTGGTGGGTTCGCTGCTCAACCTGATCGAAAACGCCACCCAGGCCAGCGGCCCGGGCGCGCGACTCAAGGTTCATCTCTACACCCGCGGGCAAACCCTGCGCCTGTGCGTCAGTGACAGTGGCAGCGGCATCGACCCGGTGGTGCTGCAGCGCCTGGGCGAGCCCTTTTTTACCACCAAGACCAACGGTACGGGCCTGGGCCTGACCGTGGTCAAGGCAGTGGCGCGTGCCCATCAGGGAGAATTGCATCTGCACTCCCGAGTGGGGCGTGGCACCTGTGCATTGATGACCTTGCCGCTGTTTTCCAGCGCGGCAAGCGCGGAGTAAAAGGACTATGGCTATCAAGGTTTTACTGGTTGAAGACGATCGCGCCCTGCGTGAAGCATTGGCTGACACGCTGCTGTTGGCGGGCCATGACTACCGGGCGGTCGGTTCTGCCGAAGAAGCCTTGGAGGCCGTTGAACAAGAGGCCTTTAGCCTGGTGGTCAGCGACGTGAACATGCCCGGTATGGACGGTCATCAGTTGCTCGGGCTGCTGCGTGCGCGCCAGCCGCAGTTGCCAGTGTTGCTGATGACGGCCCACGGCGCTGTGGAGCGGGCGGTGGACGCCATGCGCCAAGGGGCGGCGGATTACCTGGTCAAGCCGTTCGAGCCCAAGGCGCTGATCGAGTTGGTCGCCCGGCACGCCCTGGGCGTGATCGCGGCGGTTGACGGCGACGGCCCGATTGCCTTTGAGCCGGCCAGTGCGCAATTGCTGGAACTGGCGGCCCGCGTGGCGCGCAGCGATTCCACCGTGTTGATTTCCGGCGAGTCCGGCACCGGTAAAGAAGTGCTGGCGCGTTATATCCACCAGCAATCCAGTCGCGCCAAGCAACCGTTTATCGCGATCAACTGCGCGGCGATCCCCGACAACATGCTCGAAGCCACATTGTTCGGCCACGAAAAGGGCTCGTTCACCGGCGCCATCGCGGCCCAGGCTGGCAAGTTCGAGCAGGCCGATGGCGGCACCATTCTGCTCGACGAAATTTCCGAAATGCCCCTGGGCCTGCAAGCCAAATTGCTGCGCGTGCTGCAGGAGCGTGAGGTCGAGCGCGTGGGCGCGCGCAAGCCGATCCAGCTGGATATCCGCGTGGTCGCCACCACCAACCGCGACCTGGCGGGCGAAGTGGCGGCGGGGCGCTTCCGTGAAGACTTGTTCTACAGGCTTTCGGTATTCCCGCTGGCCTGGCGCCCATTGCGCGAGCGCCCGGCGGACATCATTCCGCTGGCCGAGCGTTTGCTCAACAACCACGTCAAAAAAATGAAGCATGCCCAGGCACGGCTGTCGGCTGAGGCCCAGGCTTGCCTGATCAGCTATCCATGGCCCGGCAACGTGCGTGAATTGGACAACGCCATTCAGCGCGCGCTGATTTTGCAGCAGGGCGGGCTGATCCAGCCGCAGGACTTCTGCCTGGCGATGGGCACCGGCGCTGCGCCGTTGCCGAGCCTGGCGCCGGCCCCGGTGGTGGTTGCTGAAGCTGAATCTGGTGGCGCCCTGGGCGATGACCTGCGCCGCCGCGAATTCCAGATGATCATCGACACCCTGCGTTCCGAGCGCGGGCGCCGCAAAGAAGCCGCCGAGCGCCTTGGCATCAGCCCGCGCACCTTGCGCTACAAGCTGGCGCAGATGCGCGACGCCGGGATGGACGTGGAAGCCTACCTTTTCGCCACCTGAAAAAAGCGTGGGGCCGACAGGGTTTGTCGCCTTTTCTTACGCGTCGCCACGGAGCTGGCACCCTTGTTGCTACTACCCCCAGTAACCGCTGAGTAGTGTCAAAAAATTGCGGGTCGTCGGAGAGAGAAGGTCATGAGCCAGGGTATTGAGTTCAATCGGTTGATGTTGGATATGCGCTCCATGCAAATGGATGCCATGGCTCAACCGAAATCTGTCGCGCCAGCGCCGGAATTGGGCCAAAGCAGTTTTGCCGACATGCTCGGTCAGGCAATCAACAAAGTCAGTGATACTCAGCAAGCCTCCAATCAGTTGGCCACCGCCTTCGAGATCGGCAAAAGTGGCGTGGACCTCACCGATGTGATGGTCGCCTCGCAAAAGGCCAGCGTTTCCTTCCAAGCCTTGACCCAAGTGCGTAACAAGCTGGTTCAGGCTTATCAAGACATCATGCAGATGCCGGTTTAAGGACGAGATTTAAGTCATGGCAGAAGCAGTCGTGGACAACGCACCCGCCAAGGCAGACGGCAAGCCGCCGCTGTTTGGCCTGTCGTTCCTGGAAAACCTCTCGGAAATGACCATGTTGCGTCAGGTGGGCCTGATGGTCGGCCTGGCTGCCAGCGTGGCGATTGGTTTTGCCGTGGTGTTGTGGTCGCAGCAACCTGATTACCGGCCGCTGTACGGCAGCCTGGCCGGCATGGATTCCAAGCAGATCATGGAAACCCTGGCCGCTGCCGACATCGCCTACACCGTCGAGCCCAACTCCGGCGCCTTGCTGGTCAAGGCCGATGACGTCGCCCGTGCGCGGATGAAACTTGCCGCCGCCGGCGTCACGCCGTCCGACAGCAACATCGGTTTTGAAATCCTCGATAAGGACCAGGGCCTGGGGACCAGCCAGTTCATGGAAGCCACGCGTTATCGTCGTGGCCTTGAAGGCGAACTGGCCCGCACCATCTCCAGCCTGAATAACGTCAAGGGCGCCCGTGTGCACCTGGCGATTCCGAAAAGCTCGGTGTTTGTGCGTGACGAGCGCAAGCCAAGTGCTTCGGTGTTGGTCGAACTGTTTTCCGGCCGCTCCCTGGAGCCTGGCCAGGTCCTGGCGATCATCAACCTGGTGGCCACCAGCGTTCCCGAGTTGAGCAAGTCGCAAATCACCGTGGTCGACCAGAAGGGCAACCTGCTATCGGATATGGCCGAAAATTCCGCGCTGACCCAGGCCGGCAAGCAGTTCGACTACAGCCGCCGCATGGAAAGCATGCTGACCCAGCGTGTGCACAACATCCTGCAACCGGTGTTGGGTAACGACCGCTACAAGGCTGAAGTGTCCGCCGACGTGGACTTCAGTGCCATCGAGTCGACCTCCGAGCAGTTCAATCCGGACCAGCCGGCACTGCGCAGCGAGCAGTCGACCACCGAACAACGCACCGCCAGCAATGGCCCGCAAGGTGTGCCAGGTGCCCTGAGCAACCAGCCACCGGCCCCGGCCTCGGCGCCGCAAACCACGGGTGGCGCTGCCGCGACCGCCAGTGCGATTCAGCCGGGCCAGCCACTGCTGGACGCCAACGGCCAGCAGATCATGGACCCGGCCACCGGCCAGCCGATGCTCGCGCCGTACCCGTCCGACAAGCGTAACCAGTCGACCAAGAACTTCGAACTCGACCGTTCCATCAGCCACACCAAGCAGCAGCAGGGCAAAATCAATCGCCTGTCGGTGTCGGTGGTGGTTGATGACCAGGTCAAGGTCAACGCCGCTGATGGCGCCGTTACCCGCGCCCCTTGGAGCGCCGACGAATTGGCGCGCTTTACCCGCCTGGTGCAGGACGCCGTTGGTTTTGACGCCAGCCGGGGTGACAGCGTCAGCGTGATCAACATGCCGTTCTCCGCCGAGCGCGGTGAGGTAATCGCCGACCCGGCGTTCTACACCCAGCCGTGGTTCTGGGACATCGTCAAGCAAGTGCTGGGTGTGTTGTTCATCCTGGTGCTGGTGTTCGGCGTGCTGCGCCCGGTGCTCAACAACATCACCGGCCATGGCAAGAAGCAACTGGCCCTGGCCGGCGGCGACGTCGAGTTGGGTGGCATGGGCGGCCTGGATGGCGAACTGGCCAACGACCGCGTCAGCCTCGGCGGCCCGCAAAGTATCCTGTTGCCAAGCCCGAGCGAAGGCTATGACGCTCAGCTGAATGCAATCAAGAGTCTGGTAGCAGAAGACCCGGGCCGTGTGGCTCAGGTCGTGAAAGAGTGGATCAACGCAGATGAGTGATAATCGAGCCGCTGTTGCCAAGCTCACCAAGGTCGACAAAGCCGCCGTATTGCTGCTGTCCCTGGGTGAAACCGACGCCGCACAAGTGCTGCGCCACATGGGCCCCAAAGAGGTTCAGCGCGTGGGCGTGGCCATGGCGCAAATGCGCAATGTGCACCGCGAGCAGGTCGAGCAGGTGATGAGCGAGTTCGTCGAGATCGTCGGCGACCAGACCAGCCTGGGCGTCGGCTCCGACAGCTACATTCGCAAGATGCTCACCTCGGCCCTGGGCGAAGACAAAGCCAACGGCCTGATCGACCGCATCCTGCTCGGCGGCAACACCAGCGGCCTCGACAGCCTCAAATGGATGGAACCGCGCGCAGTGGCTGACGTGATCCGCTACGAGCACCCGCAGATCCAGGCCATCGTCGTGGCGTATCTCGACCCCGACCAGGCTGGTGAAGTGCTCGGCCACTTCGACCATAAAGTGCGCCTGGACATCATCCTGCGCGTGTCGTCGCTGAACACCGTGCAACCGGCGGCGCTGAAAGAACTCAACACGATTCTCGAGAAGCAGTTCTCGGGCAACTCGAATGCCTCGCGTACCACCCTGGGTGGCATCAAGCGCGCGGCCGACATCATGAACTTCCTCGACAGCTCGGTCGAAGGCCAGTTGATGGACTCGATCCGCGAGATCGACGACACCCTGTCCGGCCAGATCGAAGACCTCATGTTCGTGTTCAACAACCTCTCCGATGTCGACGACCGTGGCATCCAGGCGTTGCTGCGTGAAGTGTCCTCCGACGTGCTGGTACTGGCCCTCAAAGGCTCGGACGAGAACGTCAAAGAGAAGATCTTCAAGAACATGTCCAAGCGTGCTTCGGAACTGTTGCGCGACGACCTGGAAGCCAAAGGCCCGGTGCGCGTCAGCGACGTCGAAACCGCCCAGAAGGAAATCCTCACCATTGCCCGCCGTATGGCCGAAGCCGGAGAAATCGTTCTCGGCGGGAAGGGCGGCGAAGAAATGATTTAAGGCGCCCCGCATGTCGAACAAAGATGAGACGCCCAGCGATCTGATTCGCGCGCGGGATGTCGGCGGGTTCGACATCTGGTCGTTGCCCAGCTTCGACCCGCATGTGCCGGAGCCCGAGCCGGAACCGGTTGTAGAGCCGCCAGCGGAAATGGAAGAAGTGCCGCTGGATGAAGTCCAGCCACTGACCCTCGAAGAATTGGAGTCCATCCGCCAGGAGGCCTACAACGAAGGCTTTGCGGCGGGCGAGAAAGACGGTTTTCGCAGCACCACGCTCAAGGTCCGCCAGGAAGCCGAAGAGGCGTTAAGCGTCAAGCTGGCCAGCCTGGAGCGCCTGATGGGCACGTTGTTTGACCCCATCGCCGAGCAGGACTCGCAGATCGAAAAAGCCATGGTCGGCCTGGTGGAGCACATCGCCCGCCAAGTGATCCAGCGCGAACTGGTGCTTGATTCCAGCCATATCGAAAGCGTGATGCGCGAGGCGCTCAAGCTGCTGCCTTTGGGCGTCGGCAATGTGCGCCTGTACATCAACCCCCAGGATTTCGAACAGGTCAAAGCCCTGCGTGAGCGCCATGAAGAAACCTGGCGCATCGTCGAGGATGCGGCGTTGCAGCCGGGTGGCTGCCGCGTCGAAACCGAACACAGCCGCATCGATGCCACGGTCGAAACCCGCGTCAGCCAGATCATGGCCAAACTGTTCGATCAACTGCATGAACAAGCCCTGCACCCGGCCGAGCCTGACCTGAGCGTTGACCTGGACGCCCCCGATGCGCCTTGATCGCACCAGCTTCGCCAAGCGCCTGAGTGGCTACGCCGAAGCCACTGAATTGCCTGGCCAGCCGATCCTCGAAGGCCGCCTGCTGCGCATGGTCGGCCTGACCCTGGAGGCTGAAGGCCTGCGCGCCGCCATGGGCAGCCGCTGCATGGTGATCAACGACGACAGCTACCACCCGGTGCAGGTTGAAGCCGAGGTGATGGGCTTTTCCGGCAACAAGATTTTCCTCATGCCCGTCGGCAGCCTGGCCGGCATCGCCCCCGGCGCCCGCGTGGTGCCATTGGCCGACACCGGCCGCTTGCCAATGGGCATGAGCATGCTTGGCCGCGTGCTCGATGGCGCCGGTCGCGCACTCGACGGCAAAGGCGGCATGAAAGCCGAAGACTGGGTGCCGATGGACGGCCCGACCATCAACCCGCTCAACCGCAACCCGATCAGCGTGCCGCTGGACGTGGGTATTCGCAGCATCAACGGTTTATTGACGGTCGGTCGCGGCCAGCGCCTGGGCCTGTTCGCCGGTACCGGCGTGGGTAAATCGGTGTTGCTGGGCATGATGACGCGCTTCACCGAGGCCGACATCATCGTGGTCGGGCTGATCGGCGAGCGGGGCCGTGAGGTGAAGGAATTTATCGAGCACAGCCTCGGTGAAGAAGGCCTCAAGCGCTCGGTGGTGGTGGCTTCTCCGGCTGACGATGCGCCGTTGATGCGTCTGCGCGCGGCCATGTACTGCACACGCATCGCCGAATATTTTCGCGACAAGGGCAAGAATGTCCTGTTGCTGATGGACTCGCTCACACGTTTCGCCCAGGCCCAGCGGGAAATCGCCCTGGCTATCGGCGAGCCGCCGGCCACCAAGGGTTATCCGCCGTCGGTGTTCGCCAAGCTGCCCAAGCTGGTAGAGCGCGCCGGTAATGCTGAGGCGGGCGGGGGGTCGATCACGGCGTTCTACACCGTGTTATCCGAAGGCGATGACCAGCAGGACCCGATTGCCGACTCGGCGCGGGGCGTGCTCGACGGGCACATCGTGCTGTCGCGGCGCCTGGCCGAAGAAGGGCACTACCCGGCCATCGATATTGAAGCGTCGATCAGCCGGGTAATGCCCGCAGTGGTCACGCCGGAGCACATGGCCCGCGCACAGCATTTCAAGCAATTGTGGTCGCGTTATCAGCAGAGCCGTGACCTGATCAGCGTCGGCGCCTACGTGGCGGGTGGCGACCGCGAAACCGACCTGGCGATTGCCCTGCAGCCGCAATTGGTGAGCTACCTGCGCCAGGGCCTCAACGACAAGATCAGCATGGGTGAAAGTGAAGCGCACCTGGGCTCGATCTTCGCCCCGGCGCCAGGCGGCTAAGCCATGGCCAGCACCCGTTCCTCGCGCCTGGCGCCAGTGGTGGACATGGCCGAAAAAGCCGAAAAGGCCGCCGTGCAGCGCCTGGGTTACTTTCAGGGCCAGGTGCGTCTGGCGGAAAGCAAGCTGGGCGACCTGGAGCGCTTTCGCGGCGAATACCAGCAGCAGTGGATCGAGCGCGGCAGCAAGGGCGTGTCGGGCCAGTGGCTGATGGGCTACCAAGGCTTTCTCAACCAGCTCGAAACCGCCGTCGGCCAACAGCGCCAGAGCCTGGCCTGGCACCAGAACAACCTCGACAAAGCCCGCGAGAGCTGGCAAGCGGCGTTCGCCCGGGTCGAAGGGTTGCGCAAGCTGGTGCAGCGCTACATCGACGAGGCACGGGCGATTGAAGACAAGCGCGAGCAGAAGTTGCTCGACGAACTGTCGCAACGTCTTCCCCGCCAATCACCGTACTGACCGTTGCCACCGGCCCACTGTAGGAGCAGGCAAGCCAGCTCCCACATTTGGAACGTTGTGTTGCTCAGATCCGGTTCACCTGCTAAACCTTGTTGCACAGTGCCAATGACAAGGAAGCAGTCGTATGTCAGTTGAGTCAGAAGTATCCCTGGATGGGAAAAAAGCAATGATCACCGTCAAGGGGCGATTCGATTTCGGTAGCCACCAGGCGTTTCGTGAGGCCTACGAAAAGTACTACAAGGTGCCCGAGCTTTACGTGGTGGACTTGAAGGAAGCCACCTACATGGACAGCTCCGCCTTGGGCATGCTCCTGCTGTTGCGTGACCATGCCGGTGGCGATAACGCCGAAGTCAAAGTGATCAACAGTAACTCCGACGTGCGCAAGATCCTCGCCATCTCCAACTTCGACAAACTGTTCGACATCAGTTGAGCGCCCTGGCCCCTGTCCTTGAAGCGCTGACGATCCTGATCGCCGAAGACAGCGCTGCGGATTTACTGCTGCTCTCGACCATCATCCGGCGTCAGGGCCATCAGGTGCTGACCGCCACGAACGGCGCGCAAGCCGTCGACGTGTTCGCCCGTGAGCGCCCGCAACTGGTGCTGATGGACGCACTGATGCCGGTGATGGACGGTTTTGAAGCCGCGCGCCAGATCAAGCAACTGGCGGGTGAGGCGCTGGTGCCGATCATCTTCCTGACGTCCCTGCGCGAGAGCGAAGCCCTGGCCCAATGCCTGGATGCCGGCGGCGATGACTTTCTGCCCAAACCCTACAATCAGCTGATCCTGGCGGCAAAGATCAACGCCATGGACCGCCTGCGCCGCCTGCAAGCCACGGTGTTGCAGCAGCGCGATCTGATCGCCAAGCACCACGATTACCTGCTGCACGAACAGCGCGCGGCCAAGGCGGTGTTTGACAAGGTCGCGCATTCCGGCTGCATCAACGCCGCGCCGAACATTCGTTACCTGCAATCGCCCTATGCGCTGTTCAACGGCGACTTGTTGCTGGCGGCGTATACGCCGTCCGGTGACATGCACGTGCTGCTCGGTGACTTCACCGGGCACGGCCTGCCGGCGGCGGTGGGTGCGATGCCGCTGGCAGAAGTTTTCTACGGCATGACCGCCAAGGGCTACGGCCTGGCGCAAACCCTGCGCGAGATGAACGCCAAGCTCAAGCGCATCCTGCCGGTGGACATGTTCTGCTGCGCGACCCTGTTGTGCCTGAGTGCTCAGCGGCGTGTGGTGGAGGTGTGGAACGGCGGCATGCCCGAGGGCTACGTGCATGAAGTCGCCACGGGCAAGCGCACGCCGTTGATGTCGCGGCATTTGCCCTTGGGCGTGCTGTCGGCGGAGGCCTTTGACGACAGCACCGAAGTCTGGCCGATGGCCTTGGGCGATCGTGTATTTCTGCTCTCCGACGGGGTGCTCGACACCGCCGATGCCAATGACCAGTTGTTCGGCGCCGAGCGCTTGCAGCAGGTGTTTGCCGCCAACCGCGAGCCTGACCGCCTGTTCGAAGCGATCGAACAGGCCCTGGCGGCCTTTCGAGGCCAGGCGCGGGACGACGTGAGCATGGTGGAGATCACCTTGCAGGCCAGTCAGTCGCTGCGGGCTGCCGAGCCTATTTACGCCGACAGCGGCCGGTCGTGCCCGCTGGATTGGTCGGTGAGTTTCGAGTTCCGCGCGCAGACCCTCAAAAGCTACAACCCGTTGCCGTATTTGCTGCAACTGCTGCTGGAGATCCATGGCCTGCGAGAGCAGAGCGGGGCGCTCTACAGCGTGATGGCCGAGCTGTATTCCAACGCACTGGAGCATGGCGTGTTGGGTCTGGACTCGCGGCTCAAGCGCGACGCCCAGGGGTTTGCCCACTACTATCGCCAGCGCAATGAGCGGCTGGCGCAGTTGGACAGTGGTTACGTGCGCGTGCATGTGCAGGTGGTGCCGACCGACACCGGCGGCAAAATGACGCTGCGCATCGAAGACAGCGGGCCTGGGTTTGACGTGGAGCAGGTGCTGGCGCGGCCGTTGGACGTTGACCGTCTGTCTGGCCGTGGCTTGAGCCTGGTGCGTCAATTGAGCAGCGATGTACGCTGGTCCGACGGTGGGCGCAGTGTGTGCGTGGAGTTTTGCTGGGGGGCTCTGGCATAATCCGCCGATTCTTGATCAAGGAGCGAGCAAGTGGCTGAGATTCATCTGGACCCTGATGTGTTGTCGGGATTGCAGGAAGTGATGGAGAGCGAGTATCCGAAGCTGCTCGACACGTTTCTGGACGACTCGCAAAAGCGCGTCGAGGCGTTGCGCAAGTCACGTGATGATGCCAAGGCGTTGGGGCGGATTGCGCACAGCTTCAAGGGCAGCAGTGGCAACCTTGGGGCGGTGCGGTTGGCGCACTTGTGTCAGCGGTTGGAGGTTGAGTCTGCGGGGTCTGCGGTGGGGGATCTTTGGGCGCTGGTGGATCAGATTGATCATGAGTTTGCGTTGGTTCGGCCGATGTATGAGTCGGAGCGGCAGCGGTTTCAGTTGTAGATGGGTTGGGTTGGGTTGGGCAGGGTGCATATCCGTTATTTGGGTGATGGCGAGTATGGGTTCCGCCCTTACGGCGGCTCACTTTTGATAGAGCGCAAAAGTAAGCAAAACGCTCTTGCCCCTCCACTCGGTGCCTCGCTTAGGCTCGGCATGCCCGCACTCCGGCTTGAATCCGTGGGCCGCCG
>NZ_JBARTQ010000613.1:0-10133 GCF_049645325.1 Pseudomonas sp.
CGCCGGATCAGTCGATACACCTGTTGACTGACACACCGCTTTCGCGAGCAAGCCCGCTCCCACATTAGATCTTCAGTGGATGGAAGGGCTGAGATCAGCCCTCATCGCCCTCATCATCATCCCCGCCATCGACCTTCATCCCCAACTCCTTGATCTTGCGCGTCAGGGTGTTGCGGCCCCAGCCCAGCAGCACGGCGGCATCGCGGCGGCGGCCGGCGGTGTGCTTCAAGGCCGTCTCGATCATGATCCGCTCGAACGCCGGCACGGCGCTGTCCAGCAGGTTCGACTGGCCGCGTGCCAGCGCCTGATCGGCCCACTGGCGCAGGGCCTGCTCCCAGTTGGTCACCGGGGCCGAGTCCTGCGGCAGGCTCAACAGCTCCGGCGGCAGGTCGCTGATGTGCACTTCGCGGCCGGACGCCATCACCGTGATCCAGCGGCAGGTGTTTTCCAGCTGGCGCACGTTGCCGGGCCACGGAAGGTTCTTCAGGTATTCCTCGGTCTCGCTTTTCAGCAGCTTCGGCTCTACGGCCAGCTCTTGCGCGGCGCGGCTGAGGAAGTGACGGGCGAGGGTCGGAATGTCTTCGCGGCGGTCCGACATCCGTGGGATGTGGATGCGGATAACGTTGAGGCGGTGGAACAAGTCCTCACGGAATTTGCCCGCGTGCACCAGGGTTTCGAGGTTCTGGTGAGTCGCGGCGATGATGCGCACGTCGACCTTGACCGGCGTGTGCCCGCCAACGCGGTAGAACTCGCCGTCTGCCAATACGCGCAGCAAACGCGTTTGGGTGTCGGCCGGCATGTCGCCGATTTCATCGAGGAACAGCGTGCCGCCATCGGCTTGTTCGAAACGCCCGCGACGCAAGTTGGCCGCACCGGTGAACGCGCCTTTTTCATGGCCGAACAGCTCGGACTCCATCAAGTCCTTGGGAATCGCCGCCATGTTCAGTGCGATAAACGGCGAGGCCGCCCGTGGGCTGTGGCGGTGCAATGCATGCGCCACCAGTTCTTTACCGGTACCCGATTCGCCGTTGATCAGCACGGTGATGTTGGAGTGGCTCAAGCGCCCGATGGCGCGAAACACTTCCTGCATCGCCGGCGCTTCGCCGATGATTTCCGGGGTGCGGGTCAGGGCCGGCGGGGCTTCCTGGTTCTGTTGTTCCTGGGCGTGCTGGTTGGCGCGCTTGACCAGCGCCACTGTCTCGTCCACATCGAACGGCTTGGGCAGGTATTCAAAGGCGCCGCCCTGGTAGGACGCGACAGCGCTGTCCAGGTCCGAGTGCGCGGTCATGATGATCACTGGCAAACGCGGGTGCTGCTCGCGAATCCGCGCCAGCAAGTCCAGGCCGCTGGCGCCGGGCATGCGGATGTCGGAAATGATCACGTCCGGCTGCTGGCGCGCCAGGCGGCTCATCACCCCGTCGGCGCTGTCGAAGCTCTGGGTGGTCATGCCTTCCTGTTGCAAGGCTTTCTCGAGGACCCAGCGGATAGAACGGTCGTCATCGACGATCCAGACAGTTTCACTACGGCTCATGTCGATGGGGCTCCTTGTTCCAGAGGCAGAAAGATCGAGAACGTGGTGTGGCCGGGATGGCTTTCACATTCGATCAGACCCTGGTGCTGGCTGATGATGTTCTGGGTAATGGCCAGGCCCAGCCCGGTACCGTCCGGGCGGCCGCTGACCATGGGAAAGAAGATGGTTTCCTGCAGTTCCACAGGAATGCCCGGGCCGTTGTCGATGATCTCGACCTTGGTCACCAGGCGATGGCGCACGTGGCCAATGGTGAATTGGCGCAAGGCGCGGGTGCGCAGGCTGATGCGGCCCAGGCGCAGTTCGTTCTGGCTGCTGATGGCCTGCATGGCGTTGCGCACGATATTGAGCACCGCCTGAATCATCTGCTCGCGGTCGATCAATACGTCGGGAATGCTCGGGTCGTAGTCGCGCACCAAGGTGATGCAGCCCTGGCTTTCGGCCTCCACCAACTGGCAAACGCGTTCCAGCACTTCGTGCACGTTGGTCATCGCCAGCGACGGCAGCTTGTTGGAGCCGAGCATGCGGTCGACCAGGTTACGCAGGCGGTCGGCCTCTTCGATGATGACGTTGGTGTAGTCCTTGAGATGCTCCTCGGGCAGCTCGCGGGCCAGCAGCTGCGCGGCACCGCGAATCCCGCCGAGGGGGTTTTTGATCTCGTGGGCCAGGCCGCGCACCAGCATCTTGCTGGTTTCCTGTTTGGACAGCTGCGCTTCTTCTTTGGTGATGCGCAGCAGGCGGTCGCGTGGGTGCACTTCGAGCAGCAGCAGGGTCGCGCCGTTGCTCAGGATCGGGGTCACGGCGTAGTCGACGGTCAGCGTCTGGCCGGTGAGGGCGGTGAGCATCGCTTCGCGCTTGGTGAACGGGTGTGCCTGCTCCACGGCCTGGCGCAATGAGCTCAAGGCTTCGGCCGACTCGGTGAACAATTCGCTGATGAACTGCCCATGGCTGCGCTGGCCGCTGATGGCCAGGAGCATCTCCGCCGCCGGGTTCATGTACTCAAGACGCAGGTCGTCATTGAGCAGGATGGTCGCCGTGGTCAGGTTGTCGAGTAGCAAACGGTGCAGTGCATCGCTGATGGTCATCAGGACCTCTTTTGGAGCAAGGCGCGGGCTTGAGGCACACGCTGATACAAGGAAAATGCAAAAACCAAACCAAGGCTCCGAAAAGAAGCGCGAAACCCCTGAAATGGGTGTTTCAGGCGCGAAACTGTGGCGTTCTGCCAGCTTGCTCGGGAAGTTTCGAACCAAAATGGGTAGATCAGGTGGGAAGGGTGCAATGTATCGCACCAATATAGTGCAGTTTTACGAAGTCTGTTCAGGAACTGCTGAAGAGCGGCGTTGGGAATGGCCGCTGCGGTTCAGTGAGGTTTCTTGGGGGTGTTCTTTCGATTGTTGAGGCAGGGCTTGATGACTTCGTGCAGGTCTTCATGGTCTTGGGGCAGCACGAACTCGGCGGTCAGCGGTGAATCGCCGGGGATGGAGGAGGGCAGCGTCATCTTGATGCGTTGGCCGCGCATGTCGTCGGCAGTCCACTCGCGCAGTTCCTGGCGGTTGGCGGGCATGATGAGTTTGAACAGCACGCCGTGTTGCTGCGTGGGTTCTGCGCTGTAGTAGCCGTTTACACGGTAGGTGCGGGTCGGCAAGGTGCCGGTGGTGAGGCTGAGCGGGCCGGTGGAGCGGGCATCCGGGCCTTCATACATGCCGGGTTTGAAGTGCAGCTCATCGGTGTGGGTCAGCAGTGAGATCATCGGGCGCGAAGGCGCGCTGTAGCAGGCGACATGCAGGATCGCCAGGCTGGTCTTGTCCGCGTGGGCGGCGGTGCCGGTGATGCGCGCGTTGATAATCGTGCTGCCCGGGTAGGGCGCTTCGACTGTCCAGGCATCGTGGGCTGCGGCTGTCGGGCTGAGCGCAAGCATCAGCGAGCATAAGGCGCTGCGGGTGAGGCTCATCACAAAATTCGTCGGCGATTGGCGGTTGGGGGCCGCATCCTAGAGGGGCGAGTACCGGGGATGAATCAGACAAGTCTGCCGTTCTAATAATGATGTGGGAAAGGGCCCTGAATGCAGCAGGCCCTTGCTCGATTCACTTCAAGGTGTGTAAGTGCACAGTTCGGCGGTGGCGCGGGTCATTGCGATCTGGGTCAGCGGGTCGTACAGCGGTTGGTGCACGGCCGTCGCCACCCATTGCGGGCATTGCGGGCTGGTGCGCTCCGGGCCGAAGTCCGCCAGTTGTTGCAGCAGGCGCTTTTGCAGTTGATCCAGCACTGGGCGGATTTTTCCGACCAGGTCCGGGCGCGGGGTGTCGGGCGCCTTGCCCTTGAAATGCCAGTCGGACAAATGGGTGTATTGCACCAGTTTATTGGCCTCGATCTGGGCGGCGAAAAACTGTTCTGCCGTCGCAGGGGCAAGCGCGTAGCTCGGGGCCTGGGCCCGGACACTGGCGATCACGTCCTGTTCCCGTGGGCGGTCTTCCACGGCCTTGTGGCTGTCCCATTTGCTCAGGGCGACCTGATCGGCGATGGCCAGGCGTTCGGCGATGCTGTTGAGCAGCGGTTCGAGGGTGGCGGGCGCGGCGCTGGCCGTGGCGCTGACGAACAACAAAGCGAACACAAGTCGATGTTTCAAAGCGGATCTCCTGTGGGAGCTGGCTTGCCTGCGATGCGGGCAACTCGGTACATCCGGTATACCCAGCCGATGCTATCGCAGGCAAGCCAGCTCCCACATTTTTGATTGGGTTTGCAGGGTGGGGGCGGTATCAGCCCAAGGCTACCTCAACTTGCGCGGTTGCCTACAGTTACGCCAGAATCCGCCGGCTTGTACGGCTGGCTTGTCGTCTCTAAGGTTGCCCGGTCGCTGCTTATCAGCGATCAGGTTTAGTAGCCTGAGGGTCAAGTTAAGTTCGTACGGTGCCGATCTTTTATGGCGGCTGTGCGTAGGGCATCCTCGGGTGCGCCGGTTTTTGCTTAACTTCCCCGGTCTACTAACCTGCGTACAGCTGCCACCCAATCGTTTAGTAGCGAGTCGTTGGCGGCCTCATTCGAGGAAGTTAAGACAATGTTCAAACCAACACCCAATCCACCCCCGTCCGTCATCACCATCGACCCCGGCAGCGATGACGAGTCCCTGCTGGTCAACAGCTTCGAGATATTCTCCTCGGTCAGCGCGTTGCTGCTGGACTTGTCCGAAGAGCTCGATGGCAAGTACCGCGACACTGCACTGGCAATTCACCAACTCAGTGCACTGGGCACCTTGATGGTCGGCAATATGCTTGACCGGCGCTCGCTTCGCGCCTGAATCCCAGGCAAAAAAAAGACCTCCCGAGGGAGGTCTTTTTTGTCACGCCACGTTAAGCGGCGCTACCGGATCAGCAGCTGTAGTACAGCTCGTATTCCAGTGGGTGTACGAAGGTGCGGACCTTGATTTCTTCTTCGCTTTTCAGAGCGATGTAGGCGTCGATGAAGTCGTCGGAGAACACGCCGCCTTTGGTCAGGAACGCGCGACCTTTGTCCAGCTCTTCCAAAGCTTCTTTCAGGCTGCCGCACACTTGTGGGATCTCTTTGGCCTCTTCAGGCGGCAGGTCGTACAAGTTTTTGTCGGCGGCGTCGCCTGGGTGAATCTTGTTCTGGATACCGTCCAGGCCGGCCATTACCAGGGCAGCGAAGGCCAGGTACGGGTTGGCTGCTGGATCCGGGAAGCGCGCTTCGATACGGCGAGCGCGTGGGCTGGACACGTAAGGAATACGGATCGACGCGGAGCGGTTACGTGCCGAGTAGGCCAGCATTACCGGTGCTTCGAAACCTGGGACCAGACGCTTGTAGGAGTTGGTCGACGGGTTGGTGAAGCCGTTCAGGGCCTTACCGTGCTTGATGATGCCGCCGATGAAGTACAGGGCGGTATCGGACAGGCCGGCATAACCTTCGCCAGCGAAGGTGTTCTTGCCATCTTTGGCGATGGACAGGTGAACGTGCATACCCGAACCGTTATCGCCGTACAGTGGCTTAGGCATGAAGGTAGCGGTACGGCCGTAGGCATCAGCCACATTGTGTACGCAGTACTTCAGGGTTTGAACTTCGTCAGCCTTGGCAACCAGGGTGTTGAACTTCACACCGATTTCGTTCTGGCCGGCAGTCGCCACTTCGTGGTGGTGAACTTCGATGACCAGGCCCATTTCTTCCATGGCGTTGCACATGGAGGTACGGATTTCGTGGTCGTGGTCGAACGGCGGAACTGGGAAGTAGCCACCTTTGACGCCTGGACGGTGGCCTTTGTTGCCGCCTTCGATGTCCTGGTCAGACATCCACGAACCTTGTTCGGAGAAGATCTTGAACATGGAACCGGAGATGTCGGACTTGAACTTGACCGAATCAAAGATGAAGAATTCTGGCTCTGGGCCTACGAATACGGTGTCGCCGATACCGGTCGACTTCAGGTATTCCTCGGCACGCTTGGCGATCGCACGTGGGTCACGGTCGTAGCCTTGCATGGTCGAAGGCTCGATCACGTCGCAGACGATGATCAGCGTTGGGTCTTCGGTGAACGGGTCGAGCACGGCAGTGCTGTCGTCCGGCATCAGGATCATGTCGGAAGCTTCGATACCTTTCCAGCCGGCAATGGAGGAACCGTCGAACATTTTGCCTTCTTCGAAGAAAGCATCATCCAGCGCGTCGCGAGCCGGCATGGTCACGTGGTGCTGAGTGCCTTTTGTGTCCGTGAAGCGCAGATCAATCCATTTAACGTCATGATCTTTGATGAGTTGAACCGACTTCGACATGGTGTCCTCCGGGTGGCTTCGGGCTGGGGTAGTGGAGTTAGCCCTTAGAATGTGGGTGATGCCGGCGCGAATACTCGACCAAGGCAACCTGCCTCACAAGAGAGCAAATTGCATGCCAGTGCGCCAACATGGCCTTTTTGCCTCAAAATGGCCCCTAAAACGGTGCAATCCGTTGAAACGGAATAAAACGCGCACTGCAATGTAGCGTTTATTTGCGCAAATGACCCGTTTTGGTGCACGTCACCGACGATGCATATTAACTGGTTAAACCTTGAGCGATTTCCGCTATAATCCGCGCCCCCCTTTTTCGGCAGGCCCTGCGCGCGCTGTTTCCATGAAATTAATCGTAAAAGTGTTCCCCGAGATCACCATCAAAAGCCGACCGGTACGGACGCGTTTCATCCGTCAGTTGGCCAAGAACATCCGTGCCGTGCTCCGTGATCTGGACCCGGCTGTGGTGGTGAACGGTGTGTGGGACAACCTCGAACTGGAAACCCGTGTCACCGACGCCAAAGCCTTGAAGGACATGACCGAGCGCCTGAGCTGCATGCCGGGCATCGCGCATTTCCTGCAGGTGGATGAGTACCCGCTGGGCGACTTCGACGACATCACCGAAAAGTGCAAACAGCACTACGGCAGCGCGCTCGAAGGCAAGATTTTTTCGGTGCGTTGCAAGCGCGCCGGCAAGCACACGTTCAGCTCCATGGACGTCGAGAAATACGTTGGCAGCAAGCTGCGTCGCGAGTGCGGCGCCGCCGGAATTTCCCTGAAAGCGCCGCAAATTGAAGTGCGCATGGAAATTCGCGACCAACGGTTGTTTGTGGTCCACAGCCAGCACAACAGCATCGGCGGCTACCCGTTGGGCGCCCTGGAACAGACCCTGGTACTGATGTCCGGCGGTTTCGATTCCACGGTGGCGGCCTACCAGATCATGCGCCGCGGCCTGATGAGCCACTTCTGCTTCTTTAACCTGGGCGGGCGTGCACACGAATTGGGCGTGATGGAAGTTGCGCACTTTATCTGGAAGAAGTACGGCAGCTCCCAGCGCGTGCTATTTGTGAGCGTACCGTTCGAGGAAGTGCTCGGCGAAATTCTCGGCAAAGTCGATAACAGTCATATGGGCGTGGTTTTGAAGCGTATGATGTTGCGCGCTGCGTCCCGTATCGCCGATCAATTGCAGATCGACGCGCTGGTGACCGGTGAAGCGATCTCCCAGGTGTCCAGCCAGACGCTGCCGAACCTGTCGCTGATCGACTGCGTGACCGAAAAGCTGGTGTTGCGCCCGCTGATCGCCAGTCACAAGCAGGACATCATCGACCTGGCCGAAGAAATCGGCACGGCGGATTTCGCCAAGCACATGCCTGAATATTGCGGGGTCATCTCGGTGAACCCCAAGACCCACGCCAAGCGCAACCGCGTGGAGTACGAAGAACAACAGTTCGACATGGCGATTCTTGAGCGTGCGCTTGAGAACGCCAAAATGGTGCCAATTGATCGCGTGATCGATGAATTGGGCCAGGATGTGCAAATCGAAGAAGTCAGCGAAGCCCTGGCCGGCCAGATCGTCGTCGACATCCGTCACCCGGATGCCGCGGAAGATGAGCCGCTGGAAATCGCTGGCATCGACGTGCAAACGCTGCCGTTCTACGCATTGAACGCGCGTTTCAAGGAACTGGATAACAGCCGTCAGTACCTGTTGTATTGCGACAAAGGCGTGATGAGTCGCCTGCATGCCCACCATTTGCTCAGTGAGGGGCATGCCAATGTGCGCGTTTATCGACCGAGCTAAGAGCCCGGGGCTGTTTGCCTGTGGCCTGCGTCACCGGCCCCCCGACTCTGCCGTCAAGCTGTAACGGCAAGGCCTGACTCTACTGTTAATCGCTGCCACGACCTGTCAGCACACCGAATCCTCTGATCGAGATACACAAGTGATCGAAAATCTACGTAACATCGCCATCATTGCTCACGTTGACCATGGTAAAACCACCCTGGTAGACAAACTCCTGCGTCAATCCGGCACCCTGGAGCGCAACGAGCTCAACGACGAGCGCGTGATGGACTCCAACGACCAGGAAAAAGAGCGCGGTATTACCATCCTGGCTAAAAACACCGCTATCAACTGGAACGGCTACCACATCAACATCGTGGACACCCCGGGCCACGCCGACTTCGGCGGCGAAGTTGAACGTGTAATGTCGATGGTTGACTCCGTTCTGCTGCTGGTTGATGCCCAAGACGGCCCTATGCCGCAAACCCGTTTCGTGACCAAGAAGGCGTTCGAAGCCGGCCTGCGTCCGATCGTGTGCATCAACAAGGTTGACCGTCCAGGCGCGCGTCCGGACTGGGTTCTGGACCAGATCTTCGACCTGTTCGACAACCTGGGTGCTACCGAAGAGCAACTTGATTTCCAAGTGATCTACGCCTCTGCCCTGAACGGTATTGCCGGTCTGGAACACACCGCCATGGCGGAAGACATGACCCCGCTGTACCAGGCAATCGTTGACCACGTTCCGCCGCCGAAGGTTGACCGTGAAGGCCCGTTCCAGATGCAAATCTCGGCACTGGACTACAACAGCTTCCTGGGTGTTATCGGCGTTGGCCGTATCGCTCGTGGTAGCGTCAAGCCGAACACCCCGGTTGTTGCTGTCGGCGCCGACGGCAAGAAGCGTAACGGTCGTATCCTGAAGCTGATGGGTCACCACGGTCTGCACCGTATCGACGTTGAAGAAGCTTTCGCCGGCGACATCGTTTGCGTGAGCGGTATGGACTCGCTGTTCATCTCCGACACCCTGTGCCAGCCGGACACCGTCGAGGCGATGAAGCCTCTGACCGTTGACGAGCCAACCGTTTCCATGACCTTCCAGGTAAACGACTCGCCTTTCTGCGGTAAAGAAGGCAAGTTCGTGACGTCCCGTAACATCAAGGAGCGTCTGGACAAAGAGCTGCTGTACAACGTTGCTCTGCGCGTTGAAGAAGGCGACTCGGCTGACAAGTTCAAGGTTTCCGGCCGTGGTGAGCTGCACCTCTCGGTACTGATCGAAACCATGCGTCGCGAAGGCTTCGAAATGGGCGTTGGTCGTCCAGAAGTGATCATCCGTCAGGTTGACGGCGTGAAGCAGGAACCGTTTGAAGACGTGACCATCGACACCCCGGAAGAATCCCAGGGCAAGGTCATGGAAGAGATGGGCCTGCGTCGCGGCGACCTGACCAACATGGTGCCGGATGGCAAAGGCCGTGTGCGTCTGGAATACAACATCCCTGCTCGTGGTCTGATCGGTTTCCGTAACCAGTTCCTGACCCTGACCAACGGTGCTGGCATCCTGACCTCGATCTTCGATCGCTACGACACCATGAAGTCCGGCGACATGTCCGGCCGTCAGAACGGTGTTCTGGTATCGGTAGAAACCGGCAAGGCACTGACCTACTCCCTGGAAACCCTCCAGGCGCGTGGCAAGCTGTTCGTTGAACACGGTCAAGAGATCTACAACGGTCAGATCGTTGGTCTGAACAGCCGTGACAACGACATGGGCGTCAACCCAACCAAAGGCAAGAAGCTCGACAACATGCGTGCTTCGGGTAAAGACGAAACCATCGCCCTGGTTCCACCTGTTCGCTTCACCCTGGAACAGGCTCTGGAATTCATCCAGGACGACGAGCTGTGCGAAGTTACGCCTAAGTCGATCCGCCTGCGTAAGAAGATCCTGGACGAAGGCGAGCGTACCCGCGCTGCCAAGAAAGCCAAGAACTGAGTTAACTCAGGCTGAATGAAAAACGCCCCCGGTCGAAAGGCCGGGGGCGTTTTTTTATGTCTGCGATTTGTGTAGTTGCTGTGC
>NZ_JBARTQ010000614.1:0-21766 GCF_049645325.1 Pseudomonas sp.
GTTTGTGGCCGTGCGCAATGTGTCGCTGGAGGTCCAGCGCGGTGAAATCATCACCCTGGTCGGCCCGTCGGGCTGTGGCAAGTCCACCTTGCTGAACATGACCGCTGGGCTGTTCGGGCCCAGCGAAGGCCAGGTGCATTACGACGGCGTCGAAGTCAAAGGCGTAAACACCCGGGTCGGCTACATGACTCAGGCCGACCACTTGCTGCCGTGGCGCACAGTGGCCGGCAACATCGCGGTGCCGTTGCAGATTCGTCGCATGCCCAAGGCCCAGGTCCAGGCGCGGGTTGAAGAATTGATGGCGCTGGTGGGCCTCACCGGTTTCGGCGAAAGCTACCCCAACCAGCTGTCCGGCGGCATGCGCAAACGCGCGGCCATGGCGCGGTTGATGGCCAGCGACCCGGAAACCCTGTTGATGGACGAACCCTTCGGCGCCCTCGATGCGCAGATGCGCCTGACCCTGCAAACCGAACTGCTGCGCCTGTGCCGTACGCTCAACAAGACCGTGCTGTTCGTGACCCACGACGTCGACGAAGCCATCGCGCTGGCCGACCGTTGCGTGGTGTTCGCCGGGCGCCCGGGCACCATCGACCACATCATCGATATCCCGCTGACCGGTGAGCGCAACCTTGTGCAGCTGCGCGCCGACCCACGCTACGTGGCGCTCTGTGCGCAACTGTGGAAACGCCTGGCGCCCGACGTCGCCGGCGCGGCCGATCCGGCGTCATTGGCTCACTCGCTGGAGGTCGTATGATCCAGGTTTATCGTTTGTTGTTCCTCGTGTTCCTGATGCTGCTGTGGGAAGGCGTGTCGCGCTGGTTCGGCGTGGAATTTTTTATCAGTCGCCCCTCGGCCGTGGCGCAAAGCCTGTGGAAAATCCTGCTCAACGGGGTGTTTTTCTACCACGCAGGCATCACCACGCTGGAGGCGGTGCTGGGGTTTTTCTTCGGCTCGCTCGCGGGCTTGATCGCCGGGTTGGTGCTGGGTCGCGCCAAGCTGCTGGCGGATATCCTCGACCCGTTTTTGACCGCGTTCTACAGCCTGCCGAAAGTCGCGCTGGCGCCGCTGTTCATCCTCTGGTTCGGCATTGGTTTGCCGATGAAAGTCATCCTCACCGCCGCCGTGGTGTTCTTCCTGGTGTTCCTCAACACCTACAGCGGCGTGCGCAACGTGTCCCGCGAGCAACTGACCATCCTGCGCCTGATGGGCGCCAAGGAGCGCGACCTGCTGACCATGGTGGTGATTCCGTCGGCGTTTACCTGGGTGTTTACCGGCCTGCGGCTGTCGGTGCCCTATGCGCTGATCGGCGCGCTGGTGGGCGAGATCATCGCGGCCAACCGTGGCCTGGGCTACCTGCTGTCGGATGCGGCCTCGCAGTTCGACACCGCCGGCGTGTTTGCCGCGCTGGTGGGCATTATCGCCTTGGCCCTGATCCTCAACACGGCGGTGAAGCTGGCTGAACGCAAGCTGATGCCGTGGAAAGCCAATGAAGCGGAACGTGAAGTGGCGGTTTAATCCTCTCTAACTGTGGAGCGTGATCATGTTTAAGCCAGTGCTGATTGCAAGCCTGTTGTGCGCGGTATTCCTGCCAGTTGCCCAGGCCCAGGACCTCACCAAAGTCACCCTCGCGTTCCCCAGCGAAGGCTTCCTGTACGTGCCGATCTACGTCGCGCAGAAACAGGGCTACTTCGCCGAAGAAGGCCTGAACGTGGAGGTCATTGTGTTTCAAAAGGGCGGTTCGGCGGCGTTGACCGCCGTGCTCGGCCGTGACGCTGATGCCTACGTCGGCCTGCCCGCCGTGGCGGTGCGTGCGCGCACCAAGGGCCAGAATGTGCAAGCGTTTGCTGCCGTGCAAACCCAGTTCGGCAGCACCGTGGTGATCGACGGCGAGTCGGCGCGCAAGGCGGGGGTGACCGCCGCATCGCCTTTGGCGGCGCGGGCGCAGGCGCTCAAAGGCTTGAAAATCGGCGTGACCGGCCCCGGCAGCACCACCGACATGCTGGTGCGCTACCTGGCCAAGGACGCCGGCTTGAACCCCGACAAGGACTTCACCATCATGCCGGTCGGTGGCGCGCCGAACATGCTGGCGGCGTTTTCCCAGGGCAGCATCAATGGCTTCTCGCTGTCGCCACCCACCATTACCACGGCAGAAAAACAGGGCGGTTTTGTGCTGATGGACCTTGCCAAAGGCGAATACAAACCCCTGGACGGCTTCTTGTTCACGGCGATGATTGCCCGCGAAGACTGGCTGAGCGCCAACAGGCAAACCGCCGAAAAACTGGTGCGTGCCCTGTGGAAAGCTGAACACCTGATCGCCACCGAGCCGCAAAAGGCCCGGGAGTCGGTGCGCCCGTTCTTTGCCCATACCGACGAAGCGATTTTTGACGCGGCCTGGACGGCCTCGTTGCCGTCCTACCCGGCTACGCCGCGGATTGAAAAAGACGGCGTCGAGAAAAACATCAGCTTCATGAACGCCGTCGAAAACGACCCCGTGTCACTCGACCCGCAACAGGTCTACACCAACACCATCGTCGACGCCGTGGCGCCGACTGTTTCCACCCTCAAGGGAGAGGCGAAATGACGCCCGAGGTTCACCTGGTCAATGTATTTCCTGCCACCCCGCGTGGCGGCAACCCGGCGCCTACCGTGGCCGTGGCAGACGGTATGAGCGACGCCGATATGCAGCAGGTCGCTCGCGATTACGGGCATGAGTGCGGTTTTGTATTTGCCGCACCTACCGGCAGCGACTTCGATTTTGCGTTGCGTTTCTGGGTGCCCAACCACGAGATGGAAATGTGCGGCCACGCCACCGTCGGCGCCGTCTGGTTGCTGGACCAATTGGGCCTGTTGCACAAGGACCGCCTGGCCTTGTGGACCCAAAGCGGGCGCGTCGACGCACGGGTTACCGATGCCGGTACGCCGCAGATCCAGGTGGAAATCAGCCAGCCCAAGGGCCAGGTCGACGCCTTGAACGACCCGCAGGTCGAGGCTGAAATTCTGTCGGTGCTGGGCATTACCTCTAACGAGCTGGCGCCGCTGCCGATCCAGAACGCTTGCACCAGCCGCGTCAAAACCTTGATCGCCTTGAAAAGCGTGGCGGTGCTGGACAGCCTCAAGCCGGACTTTCGGCGCATGGAACAGCTGTGCGAGCGCATTGGCTCGACCGGTTTGTACCCTTACGCGCCCTCGGACCTTGAAGGCCGCCAGTTCGACGCGCGGCAGTTCCCCAAGTCCTCGGGCTACCCCGAAGACGCGGCCACCGGCATCGCCGCCGCGGCGCTGGCTTTCGGCTTGCTGGAAAACGGCTTGGTGACGGCCGATGAGCGCCCGGTGCGTATCCGTCAGGGGCGCGCCATGGGCCGTCCTTCGCAGATTTCCCTGCGCTTTCGCCGGGATGACGCCGGGCACGTGCAGGGTTGCTGGTTGGGCGGGCCGGTGGCATTTGCCGAGGCGCACGCATGAGTATTCGCGACACACTTCGCGCCTTGGGCCTGGACCTGCCCCAGGCACCGAGCCCCAAGGGTGACTATGTGCCCGTGACGATTTACGGCGGCGTCGCTTACGTCAGCGGCCAGGTGTGCCGGGTGGGCGAGGGCGTCATCAGCGGCCCGGTGACCGACCAGACCCCGGCGCAGGTGGTGTTGCAGGCCGGGCAAACCTGTGCCCTGCGGGCCTTGAGCGTGCTGGACCAGGCCGTGGGCCTGGAGAACATCGAGCGCATTTTGTTTGTGCGTGGGTTTGTCTACGGCGGCGAGGGTTTCCAGCGTTTCTCCAGCGTGGTCGACGCGGCGTCGCAAGTGTTCATCGATGTGTTTGGCGAGCACGGCCGGCACGCGCGCTCGGCCGTCGGCGTGGCGGGGCTGCCCAGTGGCGGGTTGTTGGAGCTGGAGGTCACCGCCGTCATAAGGCCGGGCGCGAGCTGACGAACCCAATAACCTATCTGCCTGAATGAATGCGTAAAATAGCGGCCTTTTACGCGTATCACGCAAAGGTGCCCCTTGAGCGCAGGCAAAGCCGTCGGACTGTTACTCCTCACCTCCCTGCTGGCGGCGTGCGGCACCTCGCCGCCACGCACGCCGAATGACATTTGCGGCATCTTCCGTGAAAAGGACGACTGGTACGACGCCGCCAAAGTCACGCAAAAGCGCTGGGGCGTGCCGATCCAGGTGCCGTTCGCCATCATGTACCAGGAATCCGGCTTTCGTCAGGACGCCAAGACCCCGCGCAAATACCTGCTGTGGATCATCCCGTGGGGCCGCGTCTCTACCGCCGAAGGCTATTCCCAAGCCAAAGACGAAGTGTGGCGTGACTACCAGAAAAGCACCGGCCGCACCGGCGCCAGCCGCCAGGACTTCGACGACGCCATCGACTTCGTTGGCTGGTACATGGACAAGACCTACACCATCAATGGCGTCTACAAATACGACGCCTACGGTCAATACCTGAACTACCACGAAGGCTGGGGCGGCTACCGCCAGCGCACCTACGCCGCCAAACCCTGGCTACCGCCCGTGGCGAGCAAGGTGCAGGCGCGCTCGCAGCTGTATGCGGCGCAGTACGCGCGGTGCAAGGACGATTTGGGGCGTGGGTTCTGGAGCCGGTTCTGGCATTGGCTGTGAGTGGCTGGGTCAGCCGCCATTCCCGGTGGTGAACGGTGCAAGCTCGCTCACCACCGGGTCGTGTTCATCTCACCATTTGCTGAGTGCGGCTGCATGCACGCCAACGACTGACGGACCGCTCAAAGCGAACCGAAAGAACCTCACGTCTGGATGAACCAGCCTATCAGCGGCACAACCAGCAGCGTACTCAACGCCATTGCAGTGACGTTACCGATATACGGATGAAAGTGCGCGGGTAGGCGCCCCGCAATGGCACAGGCCAAGGGGGGTGCGATCAGGGCTCCGAGCAGCGCGCTTGAGACGACTACTGTCCAGCTCCCGCCATGGCTCAAGACGGCTGCTGGTACGACCGATACCAGCGGTACGTAGGTGGGATACCAACCCCGTTTGATCCACTGTTGTCGCCAGATCAAAACGCCGAGCCCCGATGTTAGTGCCTGCGCGCCTAGCAGAGGCAATAGCAGGCCAGATCCATAAGCCGGGCTGATGGGGTTCAGCGCGTATGCCAACAACACACCTGCCAGAAGCCCGAGACTGGCCCATTCGTTGCTGAAAAAGGGTGCTTCTGAAAAATCAGCCAGAACTCGACGCAGGCTCCAGACCACACCGTAAGTGGGGGGTAGCGCAGGCATTGGTTTGACGAGTGGGACATAGTCTGAACGCACTAACGAGGGCACTCTACGGCACAGGACAAACGCGATCACACTGCCCACGGCCATCCCTACCACGTTACCAATCACTGCGGGTAAACCTAGCGGAACGCATACGAAGTTCACGACCAGCAAACACATCGGCGTAACCAGTGATGCCCCCAATACCGCGCCGGTGAGTGTGACCTTCCAGCCGCCGCCGAACATCAGCACCATTGCCGCCGGCAATGAGACGAATGCCGCGAACGTGGGTTGCCATGTTTCGGAGGTGACGCTCCAGCCCCACAGCAAGTTGCTCAGCAGCAATCCCAACAGCGAGCTGGTTACCAGCCAGGGCCACAGCCCGGTGCCGTAGGAAATGGAAAACCCTTGCCAGGTTTTGCCGCGCTTGCTCGCCCACCACGCCAGATAAGCACCGCTGAGTAAACCCAGTGAGGCAAGTTCATGTTTGTAGAAGGCAACTTCACTGATGTCCCCGAGTACCCATCGCAGCCAAGCAACAGGATGGGGCAGACTCGCGACCATCTCGCCATAGCCTGGCCAGGAACCTTGATGACTGAGAGTTACCCAGAGCACCAGGAATGCACTGACTAACCCAAGGACAAGGACAGCGATATCCGCTCGTGAACGGCGGATGCGTGTATCAATAATGAGCGTTTCCATCGTGTACCTCCCTTTAGCGCGGCAGCGCTGGATGTTGGGAGTAACCGAGCATCTGGTCGTAGAGATCATTGCGTCGGTCGCGTTGCAGATCATTGAGGCTGTTCCAGATCGGCGCACTGCGGGCGCTGGTGATATCGATGTCGGCGAATAGAATTTCCTGGCGATTGGCCGACGCTACGGGGCCTATCGGCCATCCATTGGTTCCGGCAATCAGCGAACATCCGAGGTAACGTGCATCTCGCTCTTCGCCAATGCGGCTGGCGGCGGCGATAAACACGTTATTCACATGCGCGGCCGTCATCGTCAGGTAAGACGCCATGCATTTTCCCGCTTCATCGAATAGCGGCGGTGGCGTCCATACCCAATTGTTCAAACTGCAAATAATATCAGCCCCTTGCTGGCTGAGAATGCGCGGTACTTCCGGGAACCAGATGTCCCAACAAATCAGTAACCCGATGCGGCCGATGGGCGTTTCAAATACCGGAAAGCCTGTATTTCCAGGGGTAAACCAAAGCTTCTCCAGGTTCCACAAGTGCGCTTTGCGGTATTTGCCGATAAATCCATCAGGGCCCAGCAGCACCGCAGTATTGAAGAGTTGCGTACCCGATATTTCATTCAAACCGGCCACCAGATACACCTGATGAGTGCGGGCGAAATCCATCCACGCCCGGACACTGTCACCTTCCGGGACTACCTCGGCGTGATCAAAGGCATCTTGGCGACTGCTGAAGAAATACCCGCAATTTGCAAGCTCGGGCAGCACGATCAGATTGGCTCCGCCATTTACGGCCTCAGTCGCCAGCGCAAGGCTTTGAAGCAAGTTATTGGCTCGGTTAGCCATGCCAACCTGTGGGTCAAGTTGAATGACTGCAACACGGGCAGGGCTTGCTGGTGTGCTCATGGAGGTGACCTCTTATTGTTATACAGCCGGATTGGCTGGACGTTTATAAGAGTCGGCGAGATGTTTAATTGAAAGTCAGTTGGTTCCTGTTGAGTTGTAGTATTTTTCTTTTACGCCTCGGTTTTATATTCAGGATAGTCCTGCAGGGTGAAGCCACCGTTGAACGTTGCATGGGTTTTGTTGCAGATATTTATCACGGTATCAATGGCGCCTCGAAAGCAGGGTTCGGTCCACCCGGCATCAACGGAAAATGACTCTCCGCAGAGATAAAGCCCGGATGTGTGGGAGAAGTCTCTGTTATATTTCATGAGCCTTACAGCATCGTAGTAAGTGCCGGCGCGGTATAGTTTTGCACAGCCAAGGGCGTTTTTATCATTCATCCAGCGTTGAACGATTGCCTGCTTGCGTCCTATATAAGGTGATATTTTTTCTTTTATGTTTGTTGACTTTAAAAGGATTCTGTCAAGTTCCTTTATGCATTTATCAACCAGTTCTTCGTCGCTGAAGGCAGACAGTTTCGTTGCGTCGTCCTCCCATGTGTAGCTGAGCAGAATACAGTCGTAAGTGTTGTTATTGTTGTAGCGGTAGGTGTAAACGTCATGCACCAAGCTATCGGTGACAAGGGTTTGAGGAATATTTTTGTTATGTGAGAGAAACGATTTTTTGAGCGGGGCATACACCTTGCAACTGGTTTCCCAGTGAGCAGATTTATAGGCCTCTATGATGTCGAACGGGAGCATGTCCTCGCTGAAGTTTTCAATTGATATGTGTGCCTCTATCAGCCATGAAGGGAGTGTCATGACAACGGAATCACAATCGACGAATTCTTTGCTGGTCGCTCCTTTTGGAGGGGTATTCCTTTCGTAATAAACTCGGATTTTACCATTCCTGAGTTTTTTCAGCTTTGTCACGGCGCTCTGGGTGAGTAGTCCCGATGGGCGTTTAAGTAAGTGTTCATATAACGAGGTCTGAGTGTCTTCCGGCTTTATGAAGAGTAACGATTCCGCTAAAGAACCAAGCCCAATGTAATTGGGCTTGTTGAATGCAAGGCCCTTCGAATCCAGGGTTTCTTCAGCGTCTGCGTAGGGAGAGGGCATGAGCGCGCCGTCCGCATCCACGCGTCCGTGGATCAGTTGCAGATGACTGCTGAATCCAAAAATGGCAGTGCGCAGCGGGTAAAGTGAGCATACGTCGTAAAACGCTCCCCAACTGCCGTCACCGATTCCGATGGAATAAAATACTGCCGACTCCTGGGCGGTCATGCCCATGCCGCCAAAGTTACCAGGGTCGCTTGCGCGCCAGTCATCAATACTTGGCATTTTGACCAAATCGCGAAAGGAAATATTTTGGTATTTTCTAACGATGGATGCCCACATGCCCTCCCAGTATTCAGAACCATAATGTTCAGAAACGCTCAGGGTCATACGCTCGGCAAATGCCTTCCATTTTGCAAACACGTTACCCAGTGTTTGGCCAGGAGGGGGTGTTTTTCCGTCGGCGTTTTTCCATATCAGCATCGTGGGTTCACGGCTGTTATCTATGCTTCCCTCTCGCAGGTATATACCCGTGGAACGAACGGATGGGCTGCCCGGATTTGGAAAGTCCGTATGGTGTAATTCAAATGCATTGGCATAATACGCCATGAGCGATCGTCCGCTTTTTGGGGGCTCGCTTGAACGGTTGAAGAATGGCATTCTCATTGCACCCATTTCAAAAGGCGGTCTGCCAATAGAGTTGGTGTTATTGCCCCCAAGGGCGGTAAGGTGACGACCACCGATGCGATGCGATTTTTCGAGTAGAGTGATGTTGTTGAAACCACATCTATACAGTTCACGCGCGGTTGTTAAGCCCGTAATACCAGCCCCAATAATGCAAATTTCATGGTCGGGGTCAGTGGCGTTAGCAATGCCGTTTACCTGTTCTACCAACGTGCGATAGTCAAAGCACAAGTCGGGCGGATTTGGGAAAGTAGCTCTCCATTTGCTTTGGGTGGAGCGCTTTTCTCGATGAGGTTTTTGGCTGACATCTGCGGGGTAATTGAAGGTAGAGCCGATGGTCATTCTGATATTCCCTGTTCAGAGTTGAGGGTGTCCTCATAGGTTGTACGTAGCTCCGGGGGCGCGAAAATAAGCAGAGAGTGATTTTTGGCTAGGGCATATCGTGTTCTTTGGTAGGTAGATTGCTATTCGCTGAGGGAACTTGATGTCCTCTGGGAATACAGCAGCGTGATCTGGTCACTGATCCGACTCTTCCTACACTTGCCAAACCCACCCAATTCTGGGAAAACCCCAGCCTTTGCGCATTCAACGAGAACCGCCATGAGCAGCGACGAACTCCAGATCACCGACATCCGCCTGGGCGACGGCAAAGCCGTGGTCAAGGGCGCGCTGATTACCACCCACTACACAGGCACGCTGGAAGACGGCACGGTGTTCGATTCGTCCTGG
Organism: Pseudomonas sp.; assembly: GCF_049645325.1. GTDB lineage: Bacteria > Pseudomonadota > Gammaproteobacteria > Pseudomonadales > Pseudomonadaceae > Aquipseudomonas. Next base: position 9,281 of record NZ_JBARTQ010000614.1, read on the forward strand.
ACGCGCGGCAAGCCATTCCAGTGTGTGATCGGCACCGGGCGGGTGATCAAGGGCTGGGACCAGGGTTTGATGGGCATGCAAGTCGGCGGTGTGCGCACGCTGTTTGTACCGGCGCACCTGGCGTATGGCGAGCGTTCGATGGGCGCGCATATCACGCCCAACAGCCACTTGCGCTTTGAGATTGAGTTACTGGAAGTGCTGACGCGGGATGATTGAGGGCAGGTAAACATGGACGTTGAGTCACAGGCGGTGCCGGGTTGTTCGGTTGATGGCATTCGGGTGGTCGAACTGCATGGCGGCGATGAGCCCCCGTTGCAGCGTTTCTTTGAACAGGCGCCGGCGTATTTCGTCGCGGTCAACGGCGAGCCCGCGACGCCAACCGAAGCGCGCGAAGCGTTGCAGGGCCCATTGCCCGCCGGCTGGCGTTGCCGCCGGATGTACTGGTTGGGTTATCAAGATACACACGGTCAGTGGGTCGCCGTGGTGAATATCGCTGCCGACTTGCTGGCCACCGGGGTCTGGCATATCGGGTTGTTGCTGGTGCACACGCGCCTGCATGGCAGTGGGTTTGCGTAACAATTGCACGCGGACCTTGAGGCGTGGGCGATGGAGAAGGGCGCCCAATGGCTTCGGCTGACGGTCGTCGTCGGCAATGCCAAGGCCGAACGCTTCTGGCCCAAACTCGGGTATGTGCCCGTGCGTACGCGGGAGGGGATCACGATGGGGCAGCAGGTGAACACGGTGTCGATTCAGGTCAAGTCGCTCGCGGGCGGGCACGTTGATGACTACCTGGCCCTGGTTGAGCGGGATCGACCCGCGTGGTAGCGGCGGATGCACACCGACCTCCTGCAGGCGCAGGCAAGCCACTTCCTGAACCTGCCCTGAAGAATTTTCCCAAACAGCGCGAGTAAATTTCCTACGGTTTACTCGCTTGTCATCGAAGCGTAAGCTTCGCGCGTTTTCATCAATAGCGGAGACCCTCAGTGGGTACTTGTTCGAGTGACAGTTGTCGGCCGGTTTCAGTAACCGGCACCTACTTGGCAAGGTAACGCGCATTTTTCCGATGCCGTTGTCTCGCCTCTAAAAGCGAGAAGCGGCATCCCGGCAGCGGCCAGTCCTGGCCCCTGCCCGAATCCCTCTCATCGACGCTGACCAGCACCTGGATCACCCAGGATGCTACGGACACGCCTGCCTGATGGTTCTTCGGTGTAATCAGCTTGCTGCTGCACTCAAGGAGACTTTCCATGCAAGCCATCAACAACATCAACCTCAATTCCCTGGTCGATACCGTCGTCAGCCTCACCGCAGCCTTTATTCTCGGTGGCTTGATCGGCTTCGAACGTCAGTACCGCCAGCGCACGGCGGGCTTGCGCACCAACGTGCTGGTGGCCGTGGGCGCGGCGATTTTTGTCGACATGGCCAACCGTCTTGGCGGTGCGGAGGGCGCGGTGCGCGTGGTCGCGTATGTGGTCTCGGGCATCGGCTTTCTGGGGGCCGGCGTGATCATGCGCGAGGAAGGTAATGTGCGCGGCCTCAATACCGCCGCCACCCTTTGGGCCTCGGCGGCGGTAGGCGCTTGTGCCGGTGCCGACCTGATCCTTGAAGCGTTGCTGGGCACGCTGTTTGTGCTGGCGGCCAACACCTTGCTGCGGCCGATCGTCAATAACATCAACCGTCAGCCGATGGACGTGGTGTCGGCCGAGGTCACCAACATCCTCTATGTCATTGCCCGACGCACCCAGCAACAGGCAGTGATGGTGCTGCTGGAAGCCGAATTGGCGCGCTGCAACTACCCGGCCAGTGATGTGGACGTGCGGCCGTTCGGCAGCGAAGAGGTGGAGATCGAGGCCACCCTGGCCGCCACTTCAGTCGACGGCGACGAACTGGATGCGCTGGTGGCGCGAATTTCCACTTCTACCCTGGTGGTGCAGGCGTTTTGGAGCCCGAGCACCACCGACTAGCGTGTTCGCGCGAAGCGGCGGCAGACGCTGGATTTTTTATACATCGCGAGGATAAGTCCTACATGAAGTCGGGATTATCCCTTCGGTTGAAACGTCATTTCGTTGCTAAGGTTGCGCACTTCCAGCTAGCCGGTGGCACAGGTCTGGCTGTAGGTGTTCGAGGTGTTTTCAACCGAAGGGCCCCGCCACAGCGTGACTATCGTCCTGAGTCGGTGCAGTACCGCTGGTCGGAACTGTCATTTCTCACAGGTACCTGTGTTCGGCGTGATGTGTAAGGGTACTTATCCTCTCAGGTGAGTTTTATGAGCAAAGCATTAATAGTCGATGACCATCCGTTTATCCGCGCTACCGTCCGGCATCTATTGAAGCTTGAGGGCTTCACCGAGATTGATGAGGCGAGTAATGGGGCTGACGCTGTGCAGAAGGCCAGAGAAGACCGCCCGGACTTGATAATACTCGACTTATCAATATCGAAGCTGGATGGTCTGGAGGTCCTCAGCCGGGTCAAGGCCTTGGGCTTGCCTTGCAAGATTCTGGTGCTGACGTCGTTCAGCCCGGAGTTCTATTCAACACGCTGCATGCGTGCCGGTGCCATGGGGTTTGTCGCCAAGACGGGTGAGCTGGATGAGCTGCAAAAGGCGATCAAGGCGGTGATGTCCAACTACAGTTGCTTCCCCAGCTTGCCGAGCAGTTCCGTGCGCCGTGATGACTTGCAATCCTCGGAGCAGGCCTTGGTGGCCTAGCTTTCAGACCGTGAACTGACGGTGCTGATCATGCTTGCCCTGGGTATGGGCAACAACGATATCGCAAAAAATATGCTCCTGAGCCACAAAACCATCAGCACCTACAGGACGCGACTCAAGGAAAAGTTGAACATCGATTCGGTGGTGCACATGGCTGAATTTGCCAAGCGTAACGGTCTGATCTGATTCACGATGACGAGGGCGCAGATTCGACGGCTCATCCTCATTGTGTCAGTGAGCCTGCTGCCGACGCTGGCGTTGGCCCTGGATGTGCCGCAAAACCTGCGTTTGTTGGGGCATTCAAGCCTCGATGGCCGCACCGTGGTGCTCGGGGAAGCGGATTGGCAATGGCTTCGCGAGCGACGCGTGTTGTTGATGGGCGTATCCGCGCCCGACTACGGGCCTTTTGAGCTGACGAACAACAACGACGAAATCGAAGGCATAACCGCCGATTACGCGCGGTTGGTCGCGCAGGCGTTGAACATCGAGATTGAAGTTCGGCGTTACGACACCCGCGATGAGGTCATCGAGGCGCTCAAGGAAGGCGCCATCGACTTGCTCGGCTCAGCCAACGGTTTTGAAGCCGGCGACCCGCAGTTGGTTTTGTCGCGTTCCTACGCCAATGATCAACCGGTGCTGGTAACCCGTACGGGAGACAGCCAATCCCTGAGTGTTGATTTGGCCGGCAAGCGTGTGGCGATGCTGTATCACTATATGCAGCCCGACGCAGTGCAGGCGTTCTACCCCAAGGCCACATTGGAGCCGTACCCGTCCATTTTCGAAGCCATCGGCGCCGTGGCGTTCGGCCGTGCCGATGTCTATCTTGGCGATGCGATCACCGCTAACTACCAGATCAACCGCAACCACCTCAACAATGTGCAAATGGCGGACTTTTCCACCCTGGAATCCAATGCCTTTGCCTTCGCGCTGGCCCGCAACAATACCCGGCTGCTGCGAATCATCAATACGGCACTGCGGGCTATTCCGGCGGACGAGCAGATGGAAATACTGCGCCGTTGGAGCGGAGGCAATCTCGGGTTTCTCGGTGCCGAACGGCTGCACTTGAGCACCAGCGAAGAGCGCTGGCTGGAAAAACACCCGCGGATAAAGGTGGCAGCGTCCGACCAGATGCTGCCTTTGTCCTCCTTCAATGCTCAAGGGCAGCATGAGGGTTTGAGTGCTGACGTCTTGTCCCGGATCAGCCTGCGTACCGGTTTGAAGTTCGACGTTGTCCCGGCCGGCACGATGCCCCAGCAGATCGACGAAGTCAGCATGGGCAGGGCGGACATGATGGCAGTGGTAACGCCCAGCATTGAAGGCTCCGATCAGGTGCGCTTTACCCGCCCGTACCTGACCACTCCGGTGGTGCTGATCACGCGCAAAGACGATCCCGGCACGATGACCCTGGAGGACATGGTCGGAAAGCGCCTCGCGCTGACCAGTGGCAATGCCTTGCGTGAAGTCATCAACCGTGATTACCCCGGCATCACCTTTGTCGCGGCCCGCAATCCTACGCAGGCCATGGAGTCAGTGGCCAACGGCACCGCCGACGGCGCCGTCAATTCATTGGTCAATGCGCGTTACCTGATCGCGCTTCAGTACCGTAACAGCTTGCAAGTGACCAGCACTGTTGGCTCCGAGCCTGCGCGTATGACGTTCGGGGTCAACCGTGGCCAGTTGGAGTTGTACTCGATACTGGACAAAGCCCTGCTGAGTATTGCCCCCCAGGAAATGGATGAGTTGATCAGCCCGTGGCGCACCGACGTGATCATCGACGACCATTGGCTGCGCCATCGCAGCACCATTATCCAGGGGTTTGGCCTGGCCGCGCTGCTGTTGCTGATTACCCTGGGTTGGGCGATTTACCTGCGCAGCCTGATACGCAAACGTGTCGAGGCCGAGCGGGCGCTGAGCGACCAGATGCGTTTCATGCGTGTCTTGATCGACGACACGCCTTATCCGATTTACGTGCGCGACCGCCAGGGCCGGCTGATGGCGTGCAACAGCGCTTACCTGGATGTGTTTGGCTTCAAGCTCGAAGGCGTGATCGGCAAGACGGTGATCGAAACCGATACCGGCAATACGCCGCAGGCGCGGTCCTTCCATGAGGATTACTTGCGGCTGATGGAGCGCGGAGAGCCGCTGATTCATGATCGGGTACTCAAGGTGCCCAGTGGCAAAGTGTTGACCATTTACCACTGGATGCTGCCGTACCGTGATGGTGAGGAAAAGGTCGTGGGCATGATTGGCGGTTGGGTCGACGTGAGCGAACGCCAGCAGCTGTTGGGCCAACTGCAAGAGGCCAAGGATGAAGCCGATGCCGCCAACCGCGCCAAGACTACGTTCCTGGCGACCATGAGCCACGAGATTCGCACGCCGATGAATGCGGTGATCGGCATGATCGAACTGGCCCTCGCCAACGCCGAGCAGGGCCGCGCCGATCGTGACGCGCTGGAGGTGGCCTCGGTGGCGTCCCGCGGCATGCTGGAGTTGATCGGCGACATTCTTGATATTGCCGGAATCGAATCCGGCCATCTGAACCTGACCCCTGAGCCCGCCAATTTGCACGAGCTGCTGACCTCCGTGGCGCGGGTGTTCGAGGGGCTGGCACGGGATAAGGGCCTGACGTTGCAGGTCGAACTTGATCCACAGATTGATAACCCGGTGCTGGTCGACCCCTTGCGGCTCAAGCAGGTGGTGTCGAACCTGCTTAGCAATGCCATCAAGTTCACATCCCAAGGTCACGTGCGGCTGAGCGGGCGCAGTTTGCCCTCATCTGACATTAATCATCTGCGCCTCCAATTGTCGGTGGAAGACAGCGGCCGGGGCATCAGCGCCGAGGACCAGCAGCGTCTGTTCAACCTCTTTGTCCAGGGCAGCAATACCGACAAATCCGCCCGGACCGGCTCGGGGCTGGGGCTGGTGATCAGCCGTAACCTGTGCGAAATGATGGGGGGCCAATTGCAGTTGAACAGCGTGCTCGGGGAGGGGACTCGGGTGGACGTGATGTTGACACTGGCCAGGACGACGGAGCCGCCGACGCACGCCTCATCGCCTGCCCTGAGTGTCCAGCCGGTACGTGTGCTGAGCATCCTGGTGGTGGATGACTACCCGGCCAACCGCATGCTGCTGGCCCGGCAGTTAAGCTTCCTGGGGCATCGCATCAGCACGGCTGAAGACGGCGTGCAGGGGTTTGAGCGCTGGAAAGCCGAGAAGCCTGACGTGCTGATCACCGACTGCAACATGCCCCTCAAGGATGGTTATACCCTGGCGCGGGATATACGCGCATACGAGCGGGCGCAGGGGCTGGCGCCTTGTTTGCTGCTGGGGTTTACCGCCAACGCTCAACCGGAGGAGACCGAGCGCTGCCGGCAGGCAGGCATGGACGGTTGCCTGTTCAAGCCTGCCGGGCTGGATGACTTGCGGGCGGCCCTGGCCTCGCTCACGGTCAGCCCGAGCGCACCTGAAGGTGCAGGCGAGTTTGATCTGAGTGCGTTGGTGGCGCTGACGGGAGACGATCATGCCGCCCTCAATGAGCTCTTGATGGCGTTGCTCGACAGCCTGGAAGCAGACCACACGCTTCTGTCGACGCTGCAACACCAGGGCAACTTTCACGCGTTGCATGACCTTGCCCATCGAGCCAAGGGCGGGGCGCGAATGGTCAAGGCCAAGGTGCTGATCAACTGTTGCGAGGTGTTGGAGGGCGTATGCGAGCGGCAGGAACGCAGCACGCTGGGCCCGGCGGTTGACGCGCTGGGTGAAGCGCTTGGCGATTTGCAATCCGGACTCCGGGCTTATTGCAATCGGCGTTGACGGCGGTTGATCACCATTCGGTGGATTTGGGAGAACTCCTACGTTAAGTGGGAACAAGCCTGATTTTGTCTTCGGGATATGTCTGGAGAATGGGCCACGCTCACTGACGAGCGCTGCCTGCCCAGGGGTTTGCCATGCCGAACAAAGCACTGACCATCCTGATTGCCGATGAACAGCACCTGCAACGGCTGTACATCGAGAAAATGCTCAACCGGTTGGGGTATCACCGGATTGTCCCGGTACACACCTTCGAAGAGGTGCAGATTCTCACCGCCATTCCGGCCAAACCATTCGATGTGCTGATTATCAATGCGGGGTTGGCAGCCGATATGGGCGGGCCGCAGCCCCAGGTGCGGCATGTGCTGGTCTACGACCACCTGGACCTGGGTGCGCCCGCCGGCCCGACACCGGCGGTGCGGGTACGGTTGCCCGGCGTGCCGGACAACGTCAATCTCGAACACTTCATGGATATCATCGACCCGCCCGAGGCCACCAAAGGCCTGCGGGTATTGCCGTGGCTGCGGGAATTATCCCGCCAGCCTGCGGCCGGGGTTTAGTCCCATTTCGGCGCGATGCCCTTGGGGCTGGTCAAGCGGTGGCCACGCTCCAGGGCGGCGATTTGCGCCATGTCGTCGGCGCTCAAGGTCAGTTGCACTGCCTTGAGGTTGCTTTCCAGGTTGGCGCGTTTGGTCGACGAGGGGATGACGGCGTAGCCCAGTTGCATGGCCCAAGCCAGCGTCACTTGCGCCGGGGTTGCCTGGTGGCGTTCGGCGATCTGCTCGATGACCGGGTCTTTCAGCACTTCGCCGTAGGCCAGGGTCATGTAGGAGGTGATCTGGATGCCATTAGCCTTGGCGAAATCCACCACTGTCTGGTTTTGCAGGTAGGGGTGCAGTTCCACCTGGTTGGTGGCGATGTTCTCGGCGCCCACGGCGGCAATGGCCTGCTTCATCAGGTCGACCGTGAAGTTGGAAATGCCGATCTGGCGCGTCAGGCCCAGGCGCTTGGCTTCCAGCAACTGGTTCATGAATTCGGCGACCGGCACCTGGTCTTCCGGGGATGGCCAGTGGATCAGGGTCAGGTCCAGGTAGTCGGTCTGCAGTTTGCGCAGGCTTTCCTTGAGGCTGGGAATCAACCGGCCTTCGGCGAAATTGGAAATCCAGATCTTGCTGGTGATGAACAGCTCGTCGCGGGCGATGCCGCTGTCGGCGATGGCCTGGCCCACGTCGGCTTCGTTCTCATAAATCTGCGCGGTGTCGATGACGCGGTAGCCCAGCTCCAGGCCGGTGCTCACGGAGTCGATCACCACTTGGCCTTGCAAGCGAAAGGTGCCGAGGCCAAAGGCGGGAACGTTGTGGTTAGGGATAGACATCAGTAACTCCTGAAGGGGGTGTGAACAATGGAGTCGAGTATCCGCCCGTCGTTCCTTCGGAAAAACCGTCGAAACCGAAAAGGACTCTTTACCAGAAGTCACGAGTGCGCATCGCCGCAAAAAAACCACAGCTTCACTTGCCAGAAACGGGCGTCACGCGGTATTCCAGAGCACTCTCCGCCAGCTGTGGTGGGCATGGCCAATCAAACCAACCGCCTGGCCACCGGCTATCGCGTGCCGGTGGACGAGGTGTTCAAGTGGCCGTGAAAGGTGTCAGCGGTCGAACCAGGCCAATAACACCGTCACGTTATCGCGCCCGGCATATTCCCGGGTGAGGTCGACCAGCCGCTGACACGCGATTTGCAGCGTGTCGCGGCGGGCGATGGCCAATACCTGGAGCATTTCCTGGTGCGGTACGCAGCCGTGCAGGCCATCGCTGCAGAGCATCAGCAGGTCGCCCGGCTGCACCGGTTGCACGCGCACTTGGGGCTCCACCCGAGGCCCAGGCCCGATCGCCTGCAGCAACAGGTTGCGCGCTGGCAGCCGGTCCACTTTGCCGGCTTCGAGGGCTTGCTGGTACCAGGTCTGGTCACGGGTCAACAGGCTCAAGTCACCCTCGCGGTAACGGTACAAGCGGCTGTCGCCCACATGGAACACCAGCAACGGCCCTTCGGGCTGCGGGCGCCACACACCGGTGAGGGTGGTGCCCATGCCGCTGCCCTCGCTCATGTGGCGCGCCACGTTCTGTTGGTAGACGCACTGGTTCACGTGGTCGATGGCGTTGTGCAACCGACTCGCGGCTTGCATGTCCGGGTCCGACCAGGTGGCGTCCGGGTCGGCGTCGTTGTTCAACGTGTCGACCGTATGGGCGCTCAGTGCCTGGCGCAAACTGATCAGCGCCTGCGCGCTGGCGAGCGCACCGGCTTCGTGGCCGCCCATGCCGTCGGCCACGGCCAGCAGCCCGAGGGCGGGCTCTACCAGAAAGTTGTCTTCATTACTCTGGCGCACCGAACCGACATCGCTGACCCCATAGGCAACCGCAGAGGCCAGCGAATGGGGCCCGCAGGCGCTGAGTGGGGAGTCGGTCATGGAAGGGGCTCAAAGCTGTTGAGGAATGCCAGGCGCTGGGCCTCGCTCTCGATAGGCTCGGCCAGCCGTTGCAAAAACGGTTGGCGCTGGGAAGTGGCGCGTAGCGCGCGGCTGACAATGATGCGGGCGATAGGGCCAATGAGTACGGCCAGGCGGTGTTCGGCCATGTGCGCAAAGTCTGCGTCGATCTCTGCGGCGGCCACGGCGGTGACGTGGGTGGGTTCGACCGGTGTGTCGATGGCCGTGGGCTCGCTGACAGGTTTGGGCACCGTTGTCGGTGGGTTGAGCCGCTGGAACAGTGACTGGCTGGCACTGGCGAATTGTTCACGGCCGCGCTCGGACGGAATATGCGGCAGTAGCGCGGCGCAAATCGCGTCGAAATCATCCGCGCCGTTGAGGCTCTTGCGCACTAGGAAACGTGCGAGCGGGCCGATCTGGTGGGACAGCAGCGATTCCAGTTCGGGCATCACCGCCAGCTTCCAGGGCGTCAGGGTTTCCACCGCCTCGGTGAGCGCCACCGTGGCGGTTGGCAGGGCGCTGACGCCGCTGCTCATCGGCTGGTTGGGGCGCATTAACACGGTGCGATCGTCGTCGATGTCGGCGTTGATCCAGGTCCCGGTGGTGGTGCCGAGCAAGGCTTCCAGGTCATCAAGAAACGCCTGGGCCGAGGGGTAGCGCTCGGCGGGGCGCTTGGCCAGGGCGCGCACGATCACGGCATCGAGCGCCGGGTCGAGTGCCAGGTTCAGGCTCGACGGCGCTACCGGCGTCTGGTTGAGAATCTGCTGCATGACCATGGTCGCGGAGCCGGAAAACGGCCGCTCGCCGGTTAGCAATTGGTACAGCACGATGCCAGCGGAAAACACATCGGAGCGGCCATCGATCAACTCGCCACAGAACTGCTCGGGCGACATGTAGCTGGGCGTGCCGATCATCGAGCCGGTCTGGGTGAGGGTGGAGGAATCCAGGCGCGCCACACCGAAGTCGGTGACCTTGACCTTGCCCTCGGCGGTGATCAGCAAGTTGGCGGGCTTGATGTCGCGGTGCACCACGCCTTTGGAATGCGCGTACTCCAGCGCCGACAACAACTGGCGCATCCAGCCGAGGCTGTGGTTCAGGTCGCGGGGCGTCTGCGCCGCCAGCACGGTGTTGAGCGGCGTGCCCTCGACAAACTCCATCGCGATGTACGCCGAACCCTCATCCTCCCCGTAGTCATACACTCCGACGATATTGGGGTGCATCAACCGGCCCGCGGCCTGGGCTTCGTTCTTGAAGCGGCTGACCAGCTCGGCGTGCTGGCTGTCGCCGAACAGCTCTTTGCGAATGGTCTTGAGCGCCACGGTGCGCGCGATGTTCGGGTCGAACGCCTTGTACACCGTGCCCATGGCGCCTTTGCCGAGCACACTGTCGATGCGGTATTTGCCCAGTTGTTCAAGCATGATCGCGGACCTATTCCTCAAGCATCTTCATGGCGCTGACCAGGCTGGTACGCATGCGGCCGAAGGACTGGCCCAGGCGCGCCAGTTCGTCCTTGCCGCTGACGTCCATTTCCGGCACGTCGGTTTCACCCAGGCTGACCCGGTCGGCCAGCGCCGACATCTGACGCAGGCGCCGGGTGACGAACAGGTGCACGGCCACGTTCAAGGCTACGAACAGCACGGCGAAAATCCCCAGCATCGACAGCATGTAACTGCGCAGCAGGCTCCTGGCCCGTTGCAGCGGCAGGTCGAGGGGCACCGTAACCAATTGCGCACCGATGGTGTCGTTGAGCTTCCAGCCAAAACCGTTCACCGCCCCATAGATGTCGACCATGGTCTTGGGCGCCGCGTCCGGGGTGCTGTGGCAGGCCAGGCAGGCACCGTCCTTGATCTGGATAGGCCGCGCGATGTACAGCGCCGCGCCTTTGTCGTCGTTGCGTTCGCCGACCATTTCATCGGTTTGCGGCTGGCTGCGCAGGCTGCTGATCAGGGTTTTTTCCCAGTCATTGGCCAGGTCGCGCGGGTTTGTCGGGTTGAGCGTGGCCTCTTTGTAGGCGTAGTCCGGGTAGGACTTGAGCAGCTCCTGCAGGTGCGAAATAGCCGCGAAGTCCGGCACCGATTGCGGCAGGAACTGGAACTTCAGACGGTTTTCCAGCAAGGGCACGATCTGCTCGGCGGTGTAGGTGCTGGCAGCGGAGGCCGAGCGCATCAGCATGCGCGCGGTTTCCAGGGTTTCCCGACGCGCGCTCTGCTGCAGCATGTAGTTGGTCGAGAGGCTGGTGGCGATGAAACCGACGATAAACACCGCCAGGAACACCACGTTGAATTTAACCGCGAGCGACAATTTCATAAGGACCTTCGGGTACCGGCGTGATGAGGATCAATGCGCATTTTTGCGACGCTCCAGGCGCAGCAATTCCAGCTCCCACGCCAACACACCGCCGCGGTTGATTTTCACCGCCTGCAGGAACGCCGGGTCTGTCAGGCGCGGCGCAAAGCGGCTGGCGAGCATCTGCTGGCTGAGGTTGAGCGGGCTGACGACCCACGGCGCGATGTCGTCGTAGGTGACGTCTCGCTCTTTGTTCAGCGCCGGTGCCTTGGGCGTTTTTTTACCCAGGGGCACCAGCGGGTCAAGGAACTGCGGGGGCAGGGCGTCGATAAACGCCTGCTCGGGGCGCGGGACGATCTTGAGCGGTGCGTCGCCGACCCGTTGCGCAAAGTCTTCGTGGCCGAGGGTCACGCTGTGGTCGGTTTTGCCCTTGGGATCGAGTTCGCTGACCACCTGGCTGCCGTCCTCGACGAATATTTCGGTCTGGCGCTTGCCCACGTGAATCACGCTGGCGCTGTTGGTCAGGGTAAACGCCAGGCCGCCGGTGGTGACTGCCAGGTTGGCGTGGCCATTACCGGCAACAGGTTGCAGTTTCAGCCAGCCATTGAGCAGGTTGATCTGCGCGGCCTTGCTGTTGGTCGCAATGAGGATGCGCGTGTCAGGGCCCAATGCCAGGGTGGCCGCCGCGAGGCCTTCGATCTGAATGCCGGCGGCGCCGGTTTGCAGAATGTCGCCGCCCTGCAGGCGCGTGCCCGGGCCCACGGTATAGAGGGCGGTGGCGCGAATCAGCTTGAGCGGTTTCTCCGCGTAGGCGATCACTGCAATGTTGGCGGGTGATGCATGAACCAGCGGTAGCTGGAGCAGGCCGGCGAGGAGCAGGGCTATCGAACGTTTCTTCACGGGGGCGCCATCTATCTAACACTAGGGGTCAGGCACCGATGCTGTGTGTGCAACCGGTGTTCGTGCGTGCGCAAGGCATCGCAGGGCCGAAGGCTAACGGTTGGAAGGGCGTAGGACGAAGACAATTATCTGCATGGAAAAGGCCGATTTCGATTGAGCGAAATCATGGAATAAAGCCTCGAGGGAGGGTGTTCTTCTGATGTTCAAACGGCGTTTTCAGGGATCGGCAGACGTCTGCATCTTCCCTCTACCCGGAGCCCTTATGACCACAAAATGCATGAACGCATTTTCATCGACCAAGACC
>NZ_JBARTQ010000615.1:0-2896 GCF_049645325.1 Pseudomonas sp.
GTCCAGCGCCACCATACGAATGGCCCGCAATAACTCGTCCGTTTCCTGGGATTTGCCTACAAAACCATTGGCACCGGCGCGGATACTCATATTTACGGTTGCCGGACGTTCTGAGGACGAATAAATCACAATCCTGAGCGTGGGGTAGTGGCTTCGTACCAACTGGATCAGGCGCAAGCCGTCGAGCTCACCCTCCGTCAACTGGTAGTCCAGAACCAGCAGGTCCGCTTCCTGTTCTCGCAGCCCTTCGATCAAGCCCTTACTGGTGGAGTAAACGCCCAGTACGTTGAAATCCGGTTCCAGCGTCAGTCGGATTTTCAATGCATCTCTGATAAGCGCGTGATCATCCAGCAGGACAATCCGCAAAGGCGATACAACAGACCATCTCATAGCTGACCGTTCCTTTGGCTGCTGGGGAATCCCCCTACAAAGCTTAAGTAAATTTCGCACACACCTTAGCGCAAGTCCCTACCTAAAGAGAATACACACACTCCTCATCAGCAGGGCTCGCACGGTGTTTGTGCTCTGTCAGTGCGCGTCTTGATTTTCTGCGTTTGAGACAAGTCTCGTTCTCCCAAGTTGACCATGTTGTCAGAATTATCCGACAGATTTCAGCCGATGCCATTGGCGCGAGACCTGCCATGACCTCTGCAATCAACCCAGGACTCCATTGATGTCTACCGATAGCACTTCTGTCGAATCAGGGAATGACGACCCAGCGATGCCCGCGCCCCACATGCAGATCGAAGACACGTTGCTGCAATCTGTCTCGTGGCTCTGCGATCACTATGGTGTGGGCCGCTCGCCTCAAGCGCTCACGGCGGGCCTGCCCAAGGTTGGTGTGCTGACGCCGTCCCTGGCGCTGGCGAGTCTGGTCAATGCGGGCGTGTCTGCAGGGCTGGTGGAGCGGCAGGTGCGCGCGCTGCCCGAACAGTTGCTGCCGATCATCCTGTTGCGCCGAGGGCGTGGCGGCTGTGTATTGGTGGGCCGCCGTGTGGACCCGGATGCGCAAGACAAGCGCGCCTGCCTCTACCAAGTGATCCTGCCGGAAATCAGCACTGAGCCGGTCGAAATTCCTCAGGCCGAAATGGATGAGTTGTACGCAGGTTTCGCGATCCTGGCCAAGCGTACCGCGAAAGTTGACACCCGCGCCGGTGAAGAGACTGAGCGCCCGGCCGGGCATTGGCTGCTGAGCACTCTGTGGCGCTATCGTCGTTACTACCGCAGCGCTGCCATCGGTGCGGTACTGATCAACGTGCTGGCCCTGGCAAGCATCTTTTTCACCATGAATGTCTATGACCGCGTGGTGCCGAACCAGGCGTTCGTGACGTTGTGGTCGCTGGCCATCGGCGTCGTTGTGGCCATGGTGTTTGAAGCCATAGCCCGCTACGTACGGGCGCACCTGTTGGACCTGGCCGGCAAAAAGGCCGACCTCGTTCTGGGCACAATGTTGTTCCGTCAGGCGCTGTCGATCCAGATGGAACACAAACCGGCGTCATCGGGTTCGTTCGCCAACCAGTTGCGCGAGTTTGAATCGGTGCGTGACTTCGCCACTTCCGCGACGCTGGCGGCGATCTCCGACTTGCCGTTTGTGTTGATGTTCGTCGCGGTAATCTTTTTCGTCGGTGGGCCGTTGGGCTGGGTGCCCATGCTGCTGATCCCGCTGATAGTGCTGATCAGCGTGGGTATCCAGTGGCCACTGGCGCGCACCATGAAAGAAAACCTGCGCGAGTCGTCCCTCAAACAAGGCGTACTGATCGAGTCCATCGAAGGCCTTGAAACCCTCAAGGCCGTCGGCGGCGAAGCCTATATGCAACGGCGTTGGGAAACCTTCAGTGCCTTGGCGTCCAGCACGTCGATGAAGTCGCGCCAGCTGTCGAGTGCGGCCAACGGCGCCGTGACGTTTTTCCAGCAGGTACAAACGGTGGTGCTGATCGTCATCGGCGTGTATTTGATCGACGCAGGCGACTTGTCCATGGGCGCACTGATTGCCACCGTGATGCTCGCCGGCCGCGCGACGGCGCCGCTGGGTCAAGTCGTCGGGTTGGCGCTGCGCTTCCAGCAGGCGAAGGCGGCCTTGCAGTCGCTGAACAAACTGATGGCGATGCCGGTCGACCGAGACGCCAGCCGCGAGTACCTGACCAAACCGGTACTGACCGGCCAACTGACTCTGAAAAATATTGCTTTTTCCTACCCCGCACCGCCCATGCAACCTAATCCTCCGGTATTGCAGGGCGTCAACCTGTCGATCAAGCCGGGTGAGCGCGTGGCGATTCTTGGGCGCATCGGCAGCGGCAAGTCGACCTTGTTGCGGGTGATGGCGCGGCTTTATCTGCCGGTCAGCGGGCAAATGTTCACGGATGGCCTGGACGTGAATCAGATTGACCCCGCCGATTGGCGCAAGGCGGTTGGTTACGTCGGCCAGGACGCACGGCTGTTCTACGGCTCGCTGCGCGAAAACGTAATGCTTGGCCGCCCCGAAGCGAGCGCCGAAGAGTTCTTGCGTGTGCTGCGCCTGACGGGCTTGGATGAGGTCGCTGCCCGTCATCCCAAAGGTATCAACCTGCCGATCGGTGAGATGGGGGAGGGCTTGTCCGGTGGCCAGCGTCAGTTGGTGTCCCTGGCCCGCAGCCTGTTGGCCCGCCCATCGCTGCTGTTGCTCGACGAGCCCACCAGCGCCATGGACACCCAGACCGAAGCGCAGTTTTTGCACCACCTGCAACGCGCCACCGAAGGCCAGACCCTGGTGGTGGTAACCCATCGCCCGTCATTGCTCGGCCTGGTGGACCGCATTCTTGTCGTGGACGACGGCAAAGTCGTCGCCGATGGCCCCAAAGACGCGATTCTCGCCGCCATGAGCGGTAACCCCCGCAGCGCCGCCGCCACAGCGTCTGCC
>NZ_JBARTQ010000616.1:0-2787 GCF_049645325.1 Pseudomonas sp.
CGGTAGATCAGTCAATGTTTCCGGTGACTGACACATTGCTTTCGCGAGCAAGCCCGCTCCCACATTTAGCCCGAGGCTACCTTTAAATAGCCACGGCAGCCTTGATGCTTGGGTCGGCGTCGTAACCCACAATTTCAAAGTCTTCGAACTTGTAGTCGTAAATCGACGCAGGTTTGCGCTTGATCACCAGTTCCGGCAGCTTCTTCGGCGTGCGCGCCAGCTGGGTGCGGATCTGCTCCATGTGGTTGCTGTAGGCATGCGTATCGCCGGTGGTGACGATGATCTCGTGCGGGATCAAGTCGCACTGCTGGGCGAGCATATGGGTCAGCAACGCCAAAGCGGCGGTGTTGTACGGCAGGCCGAGGAACACATCGGAACTGCGGATGTACAGCTGCATCGACAGGTGGCCGTCGTGTACAAATGCCTGGTACAACAAGTGGCACGGCGGCAGGGCTTGCTTGCCGTTGCGCGCGTTTTCCTGCGGGCTCTTGGTCTCGTCCGGCAGGTATTCGACGTTCCAGCCGTGGAACAGGATGCGACGGCTGTTGGGGTTGTTCTTGAGCGTATCGACCATGTAGTCGATCTGGTTGATTTTGCCGCCATCCTTGGTTGGCCAAGCGGTCCACTGCTCGCCGTAGACCGGGCCCAGGTCGCCGTCTTCGGTGGCCCATTCATCCCAGATTTTCACGCCGTTTTCGTTCAGCCACTTGATGTTGGTGTTGCCACTCAACATCCAGATCAATTCGTTGGCGATGCTTTTGAAGTGAAGCTTCTTGGTGGTCAGCAGCGGAAAGCCGTCGGCCAAGTTATGCCGATACTGACGGGCAAACACGGCTTTGGTGCCGGTGCCGGTGCGATCGCCCTTGGTCAATCCATTGGTCACGACGTCGTTCAGTAGTTCGAGATATTGCTTCATGTGTTTACCCGTATCGTTGAAGCCGAGGCCACACAATGGCCTCGGCGTTCGAATTTAAAGCGCGGTGTTCTTGATGCCTTGCGGGCGATTGTAAGCCCACCACAGCAGGCCCAGGCCAGCGATGATCATCGGCAGGCTGAGAATCTGACCCATGGTCACCCAACCCCACGCCAGGTAGCCCAGCTGTGCATCCGGCACGCGGACGAACTCGACGATGAAGCGGAAGATGCCATAGAACAGCGCGAACATGCCGGACACGGCCATGGTCGGGCGCGGCTTGCGCGAGAAGATGTAGAGGATAAGGAACAGCGCCACGCCTTCCAGCGCGAACTGGTAAAGCTGCGACGGGTGGCGCGGCAGTTGCGCCGGGTCGCTGAATGGCGGGAATATCATCGCCCACGGCACGTCGGTTGGCTTGCCCCACAACTCGGCATTGATGAAGTTACCGATGCGCCCGGCGCCAAGGCCGATCGGCACCATCGGCGCAACGAAGTCCATCAGTTGGAAGAACGACTTGCCATTGCGACGCCCGAACCACCAGGCGGCGATCATCACGCCGACAAACCCACCGTGAAATGCCATGCCGCCCTTCCACACTTCAAAGATCAGCGTGGGGTTGGCGATGTAGGCCGGCAGGTCGTAAAACAGCACATAGCCCAAGCGTCCGCCGACGATCACGCCCATCGACAGCCAGAAAATCAGGTCGGAGAGTTTCTCCTTGGTCCAGGTCGGATCAAAGCGGTTCAGGCGTCGGGAAGCCAGGAACCAGGCACCGCCGATGCCGATCAGGTACATCAACCCATACCAGTGGATTTTCAGCGGACCGATGGCCAGGGCCACCGGGTCGATCTGCGGGTAAGGCAGCATTGCGACTCCTCGTTAATCATTAGTCATGGCGACCGGACCTTGCCCGGGCGCGATTAAGCCTGCGTTACATCAAGAAACTTATTCGCCGAGGAAGCCGACGGTCATCCACAAAGACCGGCATGTTAACGGATGGAAGGCATGCGACCCAACTGGATACGATGGAACGCCTTTGCCTGAGTGGGTAGAGTGGCAAAAAACACAAAAGGGATCGCCTGATGTGCCTGATTGTTTTCGCCTGGCGGCCGGGCCATGCCCAACCGCTGATCGTCGCGGCCAACCGTGATGAGTTCTACGCCCGCCCCAGCCTGCCGCTGGCCCGGTGGCCGGACACGCCCGACATCTACGCCGGGCGCGACCAGGAAGCCGGTGGTACCTGGCTCGGGGTGAACGCCAACGGGCGTTTTGCCGCCCTGACCAATATCCGCGACCCGCACCAACCGCCGGCACGCACCTCGCGCGGGGAACTGGTGGCGCGTTTCCTCAGCGGTTCGGCCTCCATTGAAGACTATTTGGCCGACGTTAACGGCCGTTCGATTGAATATGCCGGGTTTAACCTGCTGGTGGGCACGCGGGATGAGCTGTGGCATTACAACGCCAACCAGACCGCGCCTACGCGGTTGGAGGCCGGGATATATGGATTATCCAACGCCGGGCTGAATACGCCGTGGCCGAAGCTGCTCAAGGCCAAGGCGGCGTTGGGCGGGCTGCTGCAGAACCCGCAGCCACACGCCTTGCTGGAAATGCTGAGCGACCCGCAGACGGCGCCGTTTGCTGATTTGCCGGACACCGGCGTGGGGTTGGCGACAGAAAGTTTGTTGTCCAGCGTGTTTATCGCCAGCCCCAGTTATGGGACGCGGGCGAGCACGGTGTTGATTGTGAATGCGGATGGGTCGCGGCAGATGGTGGAGCGCAGCTTTGGGCCACTGGGGGGCAGGTTGGGTGAGGTAGAGCTCAACATCTAGCCACACTGCAAAACCCATGTGGGAGCGGGCTTGCTCGCGAAA
>NZ_JBARTQ010000617.1:0-2009 GCF_049645325.1 Pseudomonas sp.
CCCCGCGCCGGGCTGCGAAGCGGCCCCAACACCTGACACCGCAGCTTGTGTGAGAAAACGCAGTGCTTTTATTGGGGCTGCTTCGCAGCCAGCGCGGGGCAAGCCCGCTCACCACACAAGCCAGGCACCCTAAAATGCCGTTTACACTCAAGCCAGTCACCACACCAAGGTGCGCACCACAGGGCGGTCCGTTGTGGCGCAGAATTTAATGAGAACTCGCATGACTGATATCCCCCATTTCCCGCTGTCCGCCGTGGTTGGCGCCGACGACTTGAAACTCGCGTTGTGCCTGACCGCCATCGACCCGAAGATCGGCGGCGTGCTGATCGAAGGCCCGCGCGGCATGGCCAAGTCGACCCTGGCGCGAGGCCTGGCGGACCTGCTGGCCAGTGGTCAGTTCGTCACCTTGCCATTGGGCGCCACCGAAGAGCGTCTGGTCGGCACGTTGGACCTGGACGCGGCACTGAGTGAAGGGCGTGCGCAGTTTTCTCCTGGGGTATTGGCCAAGGCTGACGGTGGCGTGTTGTATGTCGATGAAGTCAACTTGCTCCCCGACCACCTGGTGGACCTGTTACTCGACGTGGCCGCCAGCGGCACCAACCTGATTGAACGTGATGGCATTTCCCACCGGCATTCCGCGCGTTTTGTACTGATTGGCACCATGAACCCGGAGGAGGGCGAGTTGCGCCCGCAACTGCTCGACCGTTTCGGGTTTAACGTGGCGTTGAGCGGGCAAACCTTGCCGGCCGAGCGTGGGCAGATCATTCGCCGTCGCCTGGATTTCGACAGCGACCCTGGCGCGTTCTGCGCGCAATGGGCCGAGCCACAGGCTGCCCTGCGCGAGCGCTGCACCCAGGCGCGGGCGCGCCTCGACAGCATTGCATTGGATGATCAGGCCTTGGCGCACATCACCGAGCGCTGTTTTGCAGCCGGTGTCGATGGCCTGCGCGCGGACCTGGTATGGCTGCGTGGCGCCAGGGCCCATGCGGCCTGGCGCGGTGCTGATGCGATTGGCGACGAAGACATCGAGGCAGTGGCTGAGTTTGCCCTGCGCCATCGTCGCCAAGAGCAGTCGCCACCGGCAAGCCCACCGAGCGATGGGCAGTCGTCCACACCTTCCGACCCTTCACCCGGCCAAGGCCAATGGGGCGATATGCCCGCACCGGCCTTGCCCACGGGGGCTCGCCGAGACGTGCCGACCTGGCCAAAAAAGCCCTAGGCATTCGCCCTCGACCTGACGCGGGGGCGGATGCCCGGCCCAAGGCGGGACGAATGGACAGCGGCAGGCACGGCAAGGCGCGCAGCGCTCAGAACGGCGCGATCATTTGGCCGGGCACGTTGCTCGGCGGTCGGCCGCAATCGCGTGAGGATGTGCTGTACCAGATGCGCAGTCGTACCGCTCATGAACTGTGGCTGGTGATCGTCGACGCGTCCGCCTCCACGCGGCGGCATCGCGCGTTGAGCGATGCCAAGGGCTTGCTTGCGCAGTTGTTTGACGACGCTTATCGGCAGCGTGCGCGCATGGCGTTGCTGACGGCCAGCGGGCAGTCGCCGAAATGGCAGGTGCAGGGCCTGAAAGCGGCGAAGGGGTTGACCGGCTGGCTGGAACAATTGGGGGCGGGCGGCGGTACGCCGTTGCTGGCGGCGCTGACTGAGGCCGGGCATTGGCTCACGGCGCGGCGCAAGCGTTATCCGGCTGAACACCAACGTTTGTTGGTTATTACCGATGGGCGGCTCAAAGACATCAAGGGCTTGCCGCTGTTGGAGTGTCCGGGACTGCTGGTGGATATCGAGCGCGGGCCGATCAGGTTGGGGCGCGCGCAGGAATTGGCGGCCGGGTTGCGGGTGGAATATCGGCATATTGATGATGTGTAGGGTTTGGGCTATCGCTGTCGCGGGTAAGCCAGCTCCCACATTTTTCACGCGCCGCCTATCCAATGTGGGCGCTGGCGTGCCTGCGATGGGCATAAGTATCTACACATTGTTGTAGTGAGCGGGCTTGCCCCGCG
>NZ_JBARTQ010000618.1:0-18777 GCF_049645325.1 Pseudomonas sp.
TCGCGGGCAAGCCCGCTCCCCCATTGGATTTCCTGCACGTTCGGGTCAGCGAGCACCCCAGCCCTTGTCTACACTCACTTACACCCCAGGAGAGTAAGCGCTCGGCGACTCGCCGGCACAGGAGTGCTCGATGTCTCCCCACCTTCACGACAAGCAGCGCGGAGCCATTGGCTTGATGGCCGTCGGCGTGTTGGCGCTGGTATTGGTGTTCACCTTATTGGTGGTCGACAGCGGTCGTCTGTACCTGGAAAAACGCAAGCTGCAAGGCGTGGCAGACACCGCCGCGCTGGAGGCCGTGAGCCGCGGTGGCACGTGCCTAACGGGCCTGACGGCGGCGGCCTACGCGGCGCAGAGCGTGGCGCGTAATTATTTTGTGGTGGGCAACGGCAATACCTTGGTGACCAGTTGCGGCGCCGTGACCACCGCCGCGTCGGGCCGGCGTGTATTTGGTGCAAACGCGGCGGTGTCATCGGCGGTTCAGGTGGTGGTCAGCAAAACCGTGACGACCAGCGTGGCCGGCGGGGTCTGGGCGCTGTTTTCCGGCAACCCGGTCAGTCTCAACACGGCGTTGACGGCGACAGCGGTGGCGGCGTCAACGCCGACCCTGGCCCAGTTGACCATCAACAGCACCCTGGCGAGTGTCAACAGCGCCAGCGCGAGTCTGCTGAACCCCCTGTTTGCCGGTTTGCTTGGCGGCAACGTCAACCTGACGCTGGCCGGCTGGAATGGTTTGCTCAACACCAATATCAACCTGCTCAGCTACCTCAATCAGTTGGCGATCAACCTCAATGTGGCCGCCGGCAACTACACCCAGTTGCTCAACACCAACGTCACCGCTTCGCAGCTGATTCAAGCGGCGATTACGGTGCTCACCGCCAACGGCGCGACAGCCGATGTGCTGACCGCCCTGGGCAACCTGCAAATCGCGGCGATCAATCAGGCACCGCTGACCTTGGGCCAGATCCTGCAATTGCAGACGGGCACCACGGCCGCGGCGCTGAATGCCAACCTGCAAGTGTTCCAGCTGATTCAGGGCGTTGTGCAACTGTCCAACAGCCAGAGCGCGGTGGCGGCGACCCTGCCCGTGAGCCTGCTGGGGCTGGCCAATATCACCACTCAGGTCAAGGTGATCGAGCCGCCGCAGTTATCGGCCATCGGCAACCCGGCGCTGGCGGCGGCCAATCCGCTGGGGCCGAACAAGATTTATGTGCGGACCGCGCAGGTGCGCACCGAAGTGACGGTCAGCTTGCCGGTGCTCAGCAGTTTGTCGGGGTTGAACACGGCGGTGAATAACCTCGTGGGCCCGCTGACCCCGGTGCTTAACGGCCTGTTGAGCCTGAACCTGGTGACCACGATCAATTCGGCGCTGTGTTTGCTCGGCGCCGGTTGTGAGCAGCTGGATTTACTGCTGTTACCCGGCAATTTGCCGCTCAATGTCGTGCTCGATGCGGGGGGCGCGAGCAGTTATGTCACTGGCTACAGCTGCCCGACTGGCAGCGCCGGCACCAAGAGCCTGACCACCACCACCACCACGTCGGTGGCGTCGCTGAACGTCGGCACCATCAGCAATGCGTTTTCGACCACGCAGCCCATGACGGTCGACCCGATGCGGCTGGTCGATATCGGCACCAAGCTCTGCCATATGGTTGTCGTGATCGGCTCGTGCAACGCGCGGGTGCCGTATGCCGCAGGTGGCATCGCGATCAAGGTGCAAAGCCCGATTGCAGGGAGTGTGCAAACCCAGGTGTTTTCCAGCACCACACCGTTTGCCACGCCCCCGAATGTCGGCCTCGGGCCGACCTATCAGGCCGCCGCGCCTGCCACCAATGTAGTCAGCAGCCTCTCCACGACCCTCAATGGCGTCGGTATCACCGCGTATCAGCCGGTGGGGAGTAACCCGTTGGGCAGCCTGGTAGCCAACACCGTGTCGTTACTCGGCAGCGTCAGCGCCATTGTGACGCCGGTAGTGGATAACCTGCTGGGTCCGCTGCTCAACCCCATCCTCAACAATCTGTTGAACAGCCTGGGCATCAGCCTGGCGAACGTGAACGTCGGCGCCAACCTGACCTGCGGCCAGAGCGCCGGCGCTTACCTGGTGATTTAAACGTCAGTGGCCCTTGGCAGTTCCACACAAAAGCGTGCGCCGTATTCACCATTGCTGACGCTTAAACGCCCGCCCATGTTTTCCACAATGCCGTAGCTCACCGACAAGCCCAAACCGGTGCCCACGCCGATCGGCTTGGTGGTGAAGAACGGTTCGAAGATGCGCTCCAGCAGCCGTGGGTCGATGCCGCCGCCGTTGTCCTCGATCCAAATGCGCACGTGACGGCTGTCATGCTCGGTGTGCACTGCGATCCACGGGCGCAGTTCGGAGGACTTTTCACGCTGGCTCAGCAGCGCGTCGCGGGCGTTGACCATCAGGTTGATCAGCACTTGCTCAAGCTGGTCGACGTAGCCTTTGACCTGCACCGGAATGTCCACTTGGGTCAGGCGCACCTCTACACCTTTGCCGCGCAGGCCTTCGCTGAGCAACGACAGGGTGCCCTCGACCGCCTGCGCCGGGTCAAACGGCTGCTGCTCGACTTCGGAGCGGCGGCCGAACACGCGCATATGGTCCACCACCCGTGCCGCGCGCTGTACCTGGGCGTCGATGCGCTGGAGTTTTTCGGTCAGGTAATCGATGTGTACATCGCCATTGCTCAAGCGCTTGAGCACATTGACGATGGCCATGCGCATCACGTTGAGCGGCTGGTTGATCTCGTGGGCGAGGCCGGTGGCCATTTCGCCCAGGGTCGCCATTTTCGCGCTTTGGGTCAGTTGTTGCTGGGAACGCCGCACTTCGGTGTTGTCACGGCCCACGGCCTGCACTTCCACCAAGACGCCGTGCTCGTCGAAGACGCCGCGGTCCGACCACACCCACCAGGCGTGTTCGCGGCCAGGCAGTTGCAGGCTGATTTCGGCGGTGCTGACGGGGAATTCCGGCGTCAGTTGGCGGATGCGCTGTACAAAGGCCGCGCGCTGTTCGGCTGACAGCCAATGCCCCAGGTTCACGCCCTGCAGTTGTGCAGGCAGGCATTCCAGGTAATTGGCCAACGGCGTGTTGCCGAAGGTCAGCGTCAGGTCCGGCCGGTAGCGACAGATCATCGCCGGGGAGTCTTCCACCAGGATGCGGTAGCGCTCTTCGCTGTCCTTGATCTGCTGCGCCGCGAGAGTTGCGTCGGTGACATCCAGCCACAGGCCGACAGCTTCCACCGGCACGCCGAGGTCGTCACGCAGCAACTTGGCTTCGTCGAGCAGCCAGTGGTAATCGCCCTGTTTGTCCTGCACCCGATAACGGCTGCGCACGCTGCCCTCGCGCAGCAATTGGCGGGTGCGCTGGAAGTACAGGTCGCGGTCGTCGGGGTGTACCCATTGCACCAGGCTGTCGTGGGTGCATTCGGCAAGAGTGCGGCCCAGCAGCGGCAGCAGGCTGTCACTGAAGAACACCGGTTGCAGGGCCCCGCTCACATAGCGCTGCACGTAGATCACCGCCGGGGAGCTGGCGATCAGGTTGTCCAGGCGCGCATGGGCGGCGGCGGCTTCCAGTTGCTGGTTCTTGATGTCGCTGATGTCGAGCATGAAGCCGATGCAACGCCGCTGTTCGCCTGCGCCGAGCACCTGGCCCTGCACGCGGTACCAGGTGGGTGCCTGGGCGCTGTCGTCACGGTTGAGGCGCACGCTGGCGAGCAAGGGTTTGCCCAGGGTCTGCACGTCGCGCAGGCGGCTGTGCAGTTCCTGGCGGTCGGCGGGGTGTATCAGGTTCAGCCAGGTTTCCAGCGCTTGGCGGGTGGGGCCCTCGCCCGGGTCGAGGTTGCGCATCAATTGAGGTGCGAGCTGGATTTCGCCACTGGCAGGCAGTAACTCCCACCAGCCGGTGCCGAGCAAACCTTGCAGGGCTTCCAGGCGTTCGAGTTGTTGGTGGTGGCGGTGTTCGCGCAGGCGGCTGAGCAACGGTGCGGCGAGGGCGGCGGCAAGGTTCAGCCAGTCGCGGTCGCGGGTGTGCGGTTGGCCGTTGTAGGCGCCGCACAACAACCACGCGGCGATGCCTTGGCCATCGCGATAGGGCACCAGGAAGCCATCGGCATTCCCGAACACGCTGTGCAAGCGCGGGTGTTCACCACGCCCGTAAGGCGCCTGCAAGCTCAGCGGGCTGGTGCCGTCGAGGCTGTCCAGGCACGTGCCGAGGCGCTGTCCGGTGTGCCAGAACAGCGGTGCGTCGTGGTTGGCGTACTGGCTGTAGATCGACCAGCCCTGGTCCTCTTGATCGAGCAACGCGAGCGCCACGCAGGGAATGCGCCAGCGCTGCGCGATGCTGCTCAGCTGTTCGTTGAACACGTCGGGCAGTCGGCTGAGGCTGCACACGCGCAGTTGTTCACTCACCAAGCTGATCAGTTGTTGATTCTGCTCACGCTGCTCGGCCAGTTGCCGGCCGCCAAGCAAGTCGCCGATGTCCACTGCATGCAGCAGCCAGCCGTTGTCGTGGGGTTCAAGCGTGCCTCGGGTGTGCAGGATTTGCCCGGCGACGCCCTGAAAATCCAGGTCAAGGCTATGACGTTGCCAATCGGCGGGAACCCCTTCAACAGCCAAGGCGCTGTGCGCACACAGCAGTTCCTGCAGGTGCGGTGGTGCAGGCGCGTGTTTAGCCAGCTGGGAGCGCAGCGTGCCGCTGATGTCGAGCACGCCACCGTGTGCGTCCAGGTGCAGGTGCAAGCCGGCGCAAGGTGATGCAGGCGGGGCGATGGCCAGCGCGCCACTTCGGCCGAGCAGGCGCCCGAAGAGTTTGTCCCCGGAGGTCAAAACTGCAGGCTCGACTGGGCTTGCAGCGTCGTCGGCAGGCGCGGCACGGTGCCAATGCCGGGCAGGATGATAAACGGCATCACCGCTTGGAGGTTGGCGGTCGGGTAATTGATCGCAACGGACAACAGGCCGCCGGTGAAGGTCGCGGTGACCTGCGTCGCGGCATCAAATTTATAGGCGTTGGGGATCCACGATAAACGTTGAGTGATTGCGAGTTTGGCGGTGCTCTGCACGGCGGCAGTGTAGCCCGGCATGGTCGGGTCCAGCCCCACGCTCTGGCGCACGGCTTCGGCGGTGGCCTGGTTGAATGACTGCAATAACAGCAACGGCAGGCTATAGCTGACCATCCCGTAGAACACGGCGAAAAAAATCACGAACACGCCAATGAACTCGATCGCTGCCGTGCCTTTTTGCTTGCGGGGGAGGCCTGTTTTCATCACCGCGTCTACCCTGACGGCTACTACTTGATATCAGCATAGAATCATTCAGCGAAAAGGGATGTTTTTTACGTGATCCATGGCGCAGTGGTGTGTGTGTGGTTGGGGGTGTGTGCAGTGCAGGACGTGCGGCAGCGGATGCTCGCCAATCGCCTGACACTCGGCGCTGCCCTGCTGGCGTTGATTTACCTGTGCTGGACGGGCACCACCTGGCTCGGTGCGACAGCCGGGCAGGGGCTGTGGGCGTTTTTTCTGGCGCTGCTGCTGACCTTGCCGGGCTATGCCCTGGGCCGCCTCGGTGCCGGGGATGTGAAGCTGCTAGCCGCCTTGGCGTTGGCTTCGGATGCCGAGTACCTGCTGGGCGCGTTTATCGGGGCTGCGATTGCCAATGTGCTCTGGCTTTTAGTGGCGCCAAAGCTGTGGCCTCATATGAGTCAAGGACTTAAAAATGCCATGGGTTTTCTGGCGCCGAACCCGTCAAAAAAATTACCTTTTGCCCCGTTTTTACTGGTGGGATTCGCGGCTGTCTGGTTTTGGATCCATTAATCGTCTGACGTGATTAACGCTATGTACATAGTCGGAAAGTAGGTCTACGTTTAATTAGAAGTTGTGTAGGAATATTCGTCGTAGGGAATGGGTCAATCTTTTGGCTTTCCAGGGCATGGAGTTGCGTGTGAACAAGCTTACCTCTGCAGTAAAGGTGCTCGTTGTCGATGATCAACCCCTGATCGTGGAAGAGCTCTGTGAGTTTCTTGAAAGCAGCGGTTTCCGCTGCGTCCCGTGTGAATCCAGCCAGCAGGCGTTGCAGCGTTTCAGCGAAGACGTCGAGATCGGCCTGGTGCTGTGTGACCTGCATATGCCGGACATGGACGGTATCGAGTTGGTCCAGGCCCTGCAAAAGGTCGCGGGTAAAAAGCGCGCCTTCGAAGCGATCATGTTGACCGGTCGCGCCGACAAGCAGGACGTGATCAAGGCGCTGCGCGCGGGGATCGCGGACTACTACCAGAAGCCGATCAACCTCGACGAGCTGCTCGAAGGTTTGCAGCGCCAGGAAGCCGCCCTGGAAGATCGCAAAAAGGACCTGCAACTGGGGAATTTGAACCAGAAGCTGCAGTTTCTTTCCGAGTCGATCAACGACCTGTACCAGGACCTCGACAAGGTGCGCCGCAGCCCGCCAGGGCAGGACGGCGAAGAGGGGGCTGCGGAGGATGCCGGCCCGGTGGAAATTCCGGCGATCTTCAACCAGTTGTCGCCGCGTCAGCTCGACGTCGCACGGCTGGTGGGCAAGGGGCAGACCAATTATCAGATCGCCTGTGAACTGGGCATCACCGAGAACACCGTGAAGCTCTACGTGTCCCAGGTGTTGCGCCTGACTCACATGCATAACCGCACGCAATTGGCACTGGCGCTGTCACCCAACAACTCGGCGATGCGCCAGCGCGTGACGGCGCACTGACCGGTCAAGACTGTGGGAGCGAGCGTGCTCCCACAGTTGTCTCTGCGCTCAGTCAGTTACTGCCCTCAGTTTTGCCTCCCACCTTCTGTTCAAAATATTCCGGAATCGGATGCTTGAAGCTTTCCAGCCAACGCTGGGCGGCTTGGTCGCGCTCGGCGGCGGAAGCCTTCTGTGGCGTGGTTGACGCCACTTTCCCACTGGACTGAAGTGTCAGCCAGCTTTCGGTAACGGCTTGCTGTGGAGACGAAGGGCCGGGCTCTATGGCCATGACGCTCAGCGGCAGTGCCAGCGCTGCCAGGCTGGCGAGATAAGTCAGGTTCATTATCAATTCCTCGGGTTGCTGGTGGCATCACTGACCGTGGCGACTTGGTCCTTCGCCTGGGCGACGGGGGCGACGGGGGCGCCTGGGCGCTTGAGTTTCTCGGCCCGGGCTTGAGCTTCGGTCACCTGTTCAGGGCTCAGGCCCATTTGGCTGGTCAATTGCGCGGCCTGCTTCCAGTTGTCCTGGTAGATCAGCAAGGTCACCAGATTGATCGCCGCCAGCGGGTCGCTTTGCTTGAGTTCCATGGCGGTCATGAATTCAAAACGGGCGTCTTCCAGGCGCAGTTGGTTGAGGTACACCACGCCCAGGTCATTGCGGATTTTTTCGTCCGTTGGCGCCAAACGTGCAGCGCGCTGCAAATGGGCCATGGCTTGGCCGTTATCGCCCTTGGCCGAGGCCAGTTGGCCCAGGCCGTGTTCCCCTTCGGCGGCCATGCACGTGCCGATCAAGCTGCGGTACAGCGGCTCTGCCTCGCTGCGGCCGAGCAAACGATAAGCCTTGGCCTGGCGCAAGCGCACCTGGGGCAGGTTGGCCGGCAAGCTCTGCAGGTTGGCCAGGCTGGCGTGCAGCTTGCCGTCGTTGGCCATTTCATCGGCCAGGTTCAGCGACAGTTCCTGATCGGAACCCGGCTTGGGGCAACTGCCGGTGGCCGTCAGGGCGCTCCATGGGGTTTGGCCGTTGGTGGCGCAACCGCCCAGCAGCAACAGGCTCAAACCGGCTATCAAGGCTTTCATCGGGCGCTCCTCATAAGTTACTCAAGGCTCGGGTGATGCCGATGAACGCCGGCCCCCCAAGCACGATCAGCAGGGCTGGAAACAAAAACACCATCATCACCACTGACATTTTTGCCGACATCTTGGAGACGAATTCCTGGATCCGCGTCAGGCGTCGGTCGTCGAGCAATTGCTTGAGCGACAGCAGCGATTTCATCGCGCCGCCGCCTTGCTGAACCAGTTGCTGGAGGATGATGCAGGTGTCGCTGAATTCATCCACGGCCAACAGCCTGGCGGTCTTGCCCAGTTCCTCGCTCAGCTCCAGGCCGGAATCGACCCGCGTGAGGATCACGCGCAATTCAAGGGTCAATGCCGGCAGCAGGCGCTGCGCCTCAATGCTCAGCACGCGCAGCGCTTGCTCGACCGCCATGCCGGATTCAAACAGGATGCGCAGCAGCGGAATGAAGGTCGATACCTCTCGCGAGATCTGCTGTTGCCGTGCCTTGGCGGCGCTGGCGAGGATGCGCTTGGGCAACAGGTAGCCGACGCCCAGGGCGATCAAGGGTGCCAGCCACGGCGAGGCAACCCTGGGAAACAGCACCTCTTGGGCCACCAGGACGATGCTCATCAGCACCAACGGTGTGCCGATCTGGAAGGCGGCGAACATCGAGCGCTGGCTGGATTTTCGCCAGCCGATGCGGTTGAGCAGAATCTGGGTTTCGTTGTCCAGGCTGACCGAGCGTTGCGCGATCGGGCTGTTGCCCAGTTGCCGCATCACGCTGCCGAAGGTGTTTTCACGGCCCATCTGGCCTTGCAGGCGTTGGGCGACCAAGCGTTGGCCGCGCCGGTGCTTCATCAGGTTGGCAAGCACCAGCACCAGGGCGGCCAGGAACAGTACAGCGCTGATCAGCAGTGAAATAGCCATCTCATACGCTCCGGAACATGCGCCACAAGGTGAAACAGCCCAATACCTGCATGCCCAGGGCCACGAATAGCAGCATGCGGCCGGTGCTGTCGTTCCACATGGTCATCAAGTACGCGGGGTTCACCGCGAGGAAGTAGCCGACCATGGAGATGGGCAGGGCGGTGAGCACATAGGCGGTCACCCGGGTTTCGCCGGTCAGCGCGCGCAATTGGCGTGCAGCCTGCTCGCGCTCACGGATCATCTTGATCAGGTTTTCCAACAGCTCACTGGCATTACCGCCGTAGCGGTGGTTGACCTTCAGCCCCAGCGCGAACAAGCGAAACTCATCACGTTCGTAGAATTCGGCGAAATCGTGGGCGGACTCCGGCAGGCTGACGCCCAGCTGCACGTTGCGCTGGATACGGCCCATGGCGAGTTTCAAGGGCGCTTCGGTGACCTCGATGCCGCCCAGCACCGCGTCCGCCAGGGTGCGCCCGGCCTTGAGGCTGCGCACGGTGTGGTCAAGCAATTGCGGCAGTTGTTCGATCATGCGTTTGACGTGCCGTTGATAGCGCCAGGCGATGTACAGGCGCAGCAGCAACGGTGGCAAAACCAGCATCACCAGCAGGCCGAGCCAACTGGCGACGATCAACCCAAGCACCACGCCCAGGGCCCATGCCGTCAGCCACAGGCCGAGGCTGTCACTCGGTTTGCCCAGGCCTGCGCGCAGGAACATGCGCTCCACGCTGCTCCATTGGCCGGCCTCTTCGGTGAGTTGGGGCTGGCCTTCGGCGAGACGGCCCAGCACGCGCTCGGTCTGGGCGCGGCGCAGGCCGTTTTGAAAGGACCGAATCGACAGGCCGATCAGGATCAGGCAAATCAGCAACAGGATGGCCCCGGTCATGGTCGCGCTCCTTTCAAGGCAATGCCGATTCGCGGCGCAGTTTCTCACCGGCGGGGTTGACCGCCTCACGCAGGAAACCGAAGCCGGTGCGCCGGTCATGGCGAAACAGAGTGTTGGTCACGTACACGTCTTCGCGTATGCCCACCACCTCGACGACTTCGCTGACGCAGCGACGGCCGTCCGGCAGCCGGGTCAATTGAATCACCACATCCAGCGCCGCGCAGATCATCTGGCGCAGGGTTTTTTCCGCCACCACACGCCCGGTCAAACCCACCAGGGTTTCCAGGCGCAGCAGGGCGTCGGCGGCGTTGTTGGCGTGCACGGTACTCATGGAACCGTCGTGGCCGGTGTTCATGGCGGTCAGTACATCGAGCACTTCCACGCCACGGATCTCACCGAGAATAATGCGGTCGGGGCGCATCCGCAGGGCGTTGCGGATCAGGTCGCTGGCCTTGACCTCGCCGTGCCCCTCGGCGTTCGGCGGGCGGGTTTCCAGGCGCACCACGTGTGGGTGGCCCAGTTGCAGTTCGGCCACGTCTTCGATGGTCACGAGGCGTTCATGGGGGTTGATCAGTTGGCTGAGAATGTTCAACAGCGTGGTTTTACCGGTGCCGGTGCCGCCGCTGATGAGGATGTTGCAGCGCTTGCCCACCGCTTCCTGGAAGAAGTCGAAGATGTTCTGGTCGATGGTCTGCATGGCCACCAAGTCGCTGCTCTTGAGCATGTCCTTGCGAAACTTTCGAATCGACAGGCACGGCCCGTCCAGCGCAATCGGCGGGATGATCGCATTGACCCGGCTGCCATCGGGCAAACGCGCATCGACCATCGGCGATGACTCATCCAGGCGCCGGCCCAGTGGCGCAAGGATGCGCTGCATCACGCGCTCCACATGGTGGGCGTCGATAAAGCGCAAGTCGCTCTGGTGCAGCAAGCCGTCACGCTCGATAAACACCCGGTGCGGGCCGTTGACCAGGATTTCGGTCACGGACGGGTCGCGCAGCAGCACTTCCAGCGGGCCGAAACCGGTCAGCTCGTCGACGATTTCTTCGGCCAGGCGCTCCATTTCATAACGGGAGATCGCCAGGTGCATGCGGTTGATGTATTCGGCGACTTTGTCGATCACAAACTGCGCCAACAGCTGGCGTGAACCCTCCAGCAGGTTCTTCCCCGACTCTTCGATGGCGTCGATGATGTAGCGATGCAGCACCAGTTTCAGCCCGTCGTGGTCGGTGTTGCCACCGAGGCCGCGCGCGGGAGAACCGAAGAGTTTTTCGCCGTTCATTTGGCGGTTCTCAGCAGGCGTTCAAGCCAGGTGCTGGAGTGTGCCTTAATGCCCTCCGAGCGTTTTGCCAGGCGCTCGCCGAGGGTTCTCAGGACGTGGGTGAGCGCTTCTCGCGGGGCCAGCGCGAACAGGGTTTGCCCCTGGTTCTTCGCATTCAGGCGCACCTCCGGGCTTAATGGCAGCACTGCGATTACTTCCAGGCCGAAACTCTTGCCGAGTGCCTCGGCGTCGGGCGCGCAGCCTTTGATGTAACCGTCGACCAACAGCTTGGCGTGCTCCAGCTTCATGCCTTTTTCGCGCCACTGGTTCAGCACGGCGAGGTTGCGCCGGCAGTCCAGCACGCTTTGGTCGGTGTACCACAACAGTTTGTCGCAGTGGCTGACAAACGTGCGCAGCGCTTCGCTGTCCGGCTGGCCGGCGAGGTTCACCACAATGTGCTGGAAGTGCTGGCGCAAAGCGCTGAGCAGCATGTACAGCTCGGCGGCGCTGGTCAGTTCCAACGGTTCATCCGCGGGGGCGTAGGCAAGAATGCGCAGG
Source organism: Pseudomonas sp. (assembly GCF_049645325.1). Taxonomy (GTDB): domain Bacteria; phylum Pseudomonadota; class Gammaproteobacteria; order Pseudomonadales; family Pseudomonadaceae; genus Aquipseudomonas. The sequence goes on from NZ_JBARTQ010000618.1 coordinate 11,392, forward strand.
CCGTCTTCGGCCGAGGTAAACGCGCTGTTGATCAAGGTGGTGTCCAGCCGCCGGAGATGGCGCAATGCGTCACCGAAATTGAACGAGCTTTCCAGCCCCAGCAACGCCAGGCTGTCGCCCCGGGGCAGGCCCAGATCCAGCAGCAAAGTATGTTGGCCGCTCTTTTGTACGACCAGCGCCAAGTGGCTGGTCAGCAGTGCGCCGTCGGCGTTGCTTTGCGTGCCGTAGAGCACGGTGAGGCCGCCCAGCTGCGTGTTAGTAGTGACAGGTGGCAGGCGTTTGCTCAGGCGGCGCACCAGCCCGGCCACTTCGCTGGAGCGGGAGCCATAGGCGACAAAATCCCGCGCGCCGGCGCGCATCGCGTTGAGCACCAACTGGTTGTCCATGCCGTCACCGAGTGCGACGATCGCCAGCATCGGCTTGGCCTCCAGCGCGCCTTCGATCAATGCGCTTTGGGCGACGACGTGCTCGCGGTCGAGGCCGATAAATACCAGGTTGGCGAAGGTCACGTCGACAAGGGCCAGCAACTCGTCAAGGGTGCCGCTGCCGGCGCTGATCACTTGGCCAAGCGGCGCCAGTGCGCCCTGCAGCCACTCCAGGTCAGTGGTGTTGCGGGTGATTGCCAGAAACGTCTGGCTCAAGCTATCGCTCATTGTGACAACCCATTGCTGCTGTCGAAATTGCCGTTTTCCAGGAAGTACAGGCGGTACCAGTTCGGGTCGTAATTGCGCAGCTTCTCGCCCGGCAGCGACGGTAGCTGGGCGTTGGCCGCCAACGGCTGCACCAGGTGCGGCGTGACGATCATCAACAGCTCTTTGTCCTGGCGGTTGACCGAAGAATCGCGAAAGAACGCGCCCAGGATCGGGATGTCACCCAGGCCGGGAAACTTGCTGATGTTGGTGGTGTTGTTGCTGCTGATCAGGCCGCTGATCACGAAGCTTTCGCCATCGGCCAGCGACACGCTGGTGTCGGTGCGGCGGATGGTCAGCGCGGGCACCGAGATGTTCTGGATGATCACCGCGTTGGTGTAGTCCAGCTCGCTGACTTCCGGTGCCACCTTGAGGGAAATCCGGTTGTGGTCGATCACGGTCGGGGTCAGGGTCAAGCGTATGCCGAACTCCTTGTACTCGATCGAAATGCTGTTGCTGCCGCTGCTGGGCACCGGGATCGGCACTTCGCCGCCGGCCAAAAAGGTCGCGCTCTGACCGCTCATGGCCACCAGGCTCGGGCGCGCCAGGGTGTAAGCAAAACCGCTGCTTTCCAGGGCGTTGATCATAGCCGAGACACGCCCGCCGCCGAAGCCGATATTGAAGGTGTCGCCGTTGACCGGCAGGTTGCCGCGAAAGGGTGTGCTCACCGGGTTGGACACGTTGCTCGGGCTGCCGAACAGGAAGTTGCCGCCGCGCCCGAAGATCGAGGTGCTGGCCTCCTTGAGCTTGGTGCGGCTGACTTCCACAAAGCGGATATCGGTCTGTACCTGGCTTGGCAGCGTGGGGTCATCCGAGGGCGACAATGACAGGCTGGTCAGCGCCGAGGTGGCCTTGCCCTTGACGAACACCATGCTCTGGCGCGGCGTGTTCGAGCAGGCCGTCCAGACCATCAGGCTGGTGGTACCGGAAGCAACGCCGGTCAGCAGGAAGCCACGGTCGCCATTGAGGTGCACATCGGCCACTTTAGGGTCGCCGATCGCCAGGCGCGTGATCGCGACCGGTGACTGCAGTTCCTGTTGCAAGCCTTCGCCCACCGACAAGGCGGCGGGCAGTTGGCCCAGGCTGCCGCAATTGCCTGAGGCGGCCAGCGCCAGCCCCACCGGCAGGTTCGACAGCATCAGGGCGCAGGCGATTTTCAGCGTGAACACCGGTGCGAAACGTCGGCTCATGCAATGCATCCTTGTTCAATCGGGCGTTTGTTGGGTGGCTTGATTGCCCCGTATCACCTCGACGCCGGCGCGGCGCGGGCCACCCTGGGCGAGCTTTTTCGGGGCCTGGGCGAAGGCGAGTTGGGTGAACTGGAACAGGTCGCGGTTGGCGCTTTGCAATTTGTCTGGTGCATCACGTTCGCCGGCCCAGTAATGGCTCAGTAAACGCTCTTCGCTGCTGCGCACGGCCAGGCGCAAGGTGCCGGCCTGGGCGGCCAGCATCAGCCGGCTCAGCAGTTGCTCCGGCACAGCCAGCACTACCGTGCGGGAGGGCGCGTGGCGTTGGGCTTTTTCTTCGGCGGTGATCGCTGGAGGGGAGGCGGGCGTGCCGTCGTTGGTCAGGCCCATTTGATCGCCGACGCTGAGCAGGCGCATGGCGGGCACCACCACTTGCGCCGATTGTTCGAGGTTGGCAGCGTCCTGGCGCAGGTACAGCAGTACGTCCACATAGTCGCCGGGGCTGAGTTGACCGGCGGCGCCAATCACTTCGTCGACGGCGACAGCCAGGGCGCGCTCGTCCGGGCGAATCATCCGAGCCAACGGGCCGCCGGGGGTGAAACTTTCTTCATTTAACCAAGTGCCGGCGCGTAGGGCTCGCCATGGCGTGCGGCCGATGGCTTGGTCAACGCTGGTCATGCTGCCTGCCGGCACCGTGCGCAGTTTTTCGACGCTGAGGTCGGCAGCATTCAGCGCGACAAAGGGCGGCACATCATGAGCGAGCACCACCACCGGTTGACGGGTCTGGTCTTCCACCACGGCGACGGCTTTTTCGACAGGCGCGGCAGCGGGCGCGGGTGGCGGCGCCGGCGCGGGCTCGCGGCTGAGCACCAAGCCCCAGTAGCCGGCAAACAACGCGCCGACCAACAGCACACCGGCCAACACCATGCTGAGACGCGTGTTCATGACGGCTCTCCTTTTCCTGTTGCACCAAAACCTGACGATCCGAACAGGCTAGTTTCGCAACCTGGCTGCTATGAACATTTGACTAACTATTTCGCTATTTGAAGGTAGTTCAGCTAGGACAAAATGCCATTACTGACAGAAAGATTTCTTCCGTGCGCAATAACGCCGCCTTTGAAATCACAGCTTTACGGCGTCAATAAAACACTCACTACTTTGTGATTAATCAGTTCTTACAGTTGTGAGGCTGGGGTTTGTTGACAATGCTCAGGTGGCACAACGCAATTACCGTGCAGCACCATGACGCAGCACCGTGAGAGGGCGCACAGGCGCCAAAGGAGAAGCACTATGTTCCTTGATCTGTTGATGAAACTTCACGTTCAACTCCAGCTGCTTTTTCGTCGCAAAGACGGCGCGACGGCCATTGAATACCTCATTCTCGTGGCGATTGTGGCGCTGGTGATACTGGCAGCCGGGACCACGTTGGGGCCTCAGATCACCGCCTTCTTTACTCGCATCGGGGCTGCTCTTACCCCAGCCGGAGGTTGAGTTTCAACCGGCCTCCTGTGAGTACACTCGTCACTGATCGGCAATTCCAGGTAGTGCCCATGAATGCTGCTGTACCTTTTCGCCAACAGATCCTGTTGGTGGACGACGAAGAAGATGCCCTCGTTGAACTGGCGGAGTCGCTGGAGAACGAGGGCTTCGTTTGTTTTACCGCCACCTCTGTGACCTTCGCGTTGCAGGAACTCACCCTGAACCCCGACATTGCCCTGGTCATCACCGACCTGCGCATGCCTGAGGAAAGTGGTATCTCGCTGATCAAGCGCCTGCGCGAACATACCGACCGCCAGCATTTGCCGGTGATCGTGATGTCGGGCCATGCGGAGATGGATGACGTCAGCGATATGCTGCGCCTGCAGGTGCTGGATCTGTTTCGCAAACCCATCTATCTGGTGCGGTTGATCGACACCCTGAACAGCCTCTTTCCGCTGAAAAAATCCCAGTTGTAGACACAGGCTTAGTGATGGGCAGGCGTGCTGTGGCATGCCTGCTTTTTTTGGTGAGCGGGCTCATTACAATCGCCAGGGTTGGCTTCACGCTCACAGCTGATAGCTGAAGCTCAAGGTGTACCGCGGCCGCCGGTTGAAACTGTCCAGGGCGATGTCCGACATCGGCTTGGCCGCTTCCAGTGCAATGTTGTAGTACTTGTTGTCGCCAAAGCGCAGGCCCACGGCCGCCGATGACATGTCGTTGCCCTTGACCGGAAGTTCGTTGAACCAGGTCTTGGCGCGGTCGAGCACCACATAAGGTTGCAACACTTTCACCCACTCGCCGGCGCGGTTGAAGCTGTAGTTGACCTCATACGCCACCCCCCAGCCCTTGTCGCCCGAGCCCTGGTCGTCCGGGTAGCCACGGCCGAAGTTCTGCCCACCGAAGGTCGCGCGCTCGCTGTCGGGCAACGTGTTGTCGCTCCAGTAGAACGCGCCCGAGAGCACGCCTTGCCAGTTATCGAAGAACTTGTCGCTCTGCACGCCGGAGAGGCGCAGGCGGAAGAAATCCAGATCCGGTGTCGCGGTGCCGAGGTCGCTGTGGGTGCTGGCGCCCAGGCCATTGATGCCTTGGTATAGACCGGCGCTGAGAATGCGCAGTTGTCGGGTGTCGGACTTGCGCCAGTCGCCCTCGAATGCAAACGCGCGCAGGTCTGTATCGATGTCGAAGCGCTGTGGGTAACCGACCAGTTGATAGCGCGTGGTTTGATCCACCGCGTACACGCGCGCGCCGAGGGTCAGCGACTCGTTGGGCGAGGCAATCAGCGGGTGGGTGAAGCCGATGGTGTAGCGATCGATCGACTGGTGCGGCTTGAGCTCGAAGCCACCGTCCAGTTGGATGTTGCTTCGGGGGTCGGCACGGTAACGCTCGGCGCCAACGGCCAATTGGGTGCCCTCGGCGTTGATGAACTGGCTGTAACCCACGCGGTAGTAATGTTCTTTGTCATCACCTGGCGGGAACAGGCCGCTGATGTTGATCTGCTCGCCCATGGAGGTCTGTGAGTTGCTGGTGGCGGTGAGCAAGGCTTGCGTGCCGCCACGGTTTTCGTCGACCAGGCTCATGCTGGTGGTGAAGGGTTTGCGGCTGGCCTGGATGACCATGTGCGTGGCGCCGTCGGTGGTGCCCGGCGGCGGCACTTGCGCTTGCAGGGTCACGCCGGGGATGCGGCTCATCAGGGTGGTGTAGCGTTCGAACGTCTTGCGCGTGAGCGGGCGTTCGCCGAGGAGCTTATTGGCCAGCTTGTCGACGTAGGCCGAGACCGAACCGATGTCGCCGCTTTGCTGGTAGTCCTTGATGTAACCCTCCACCAGCACCACGCGCACCAAACCGTTTTCGAAGGTCTGTTGCGGCAGGAACGCATAGGACAAGAGGTAGCCGTCGTCCTGATAACGACGGGTGATGCTGCGTGTGGCTTCGATCAATTGCGCGAGGTTGGTCTCGTGGCCAATCAGCGGCGCGTAGGCCTTGGCCGTCTCGTCCAGCGGGTAGATCGTGCCGCCCTCGATCTGCAGTTTGCGGATGGTGACTTTGGTGTCCATCAACAACGGTTGGCCCTGGGTAGGCGAGGCCTCCGGTACCTGGGTCTTGGGTGTGACGGGGCGGTAGGCATCGGCCGGCAGGTTGGGCACCGGCAGCGTGCGGATGGTGTCGTTGCTGTTGAGGAAGCTGGGAAGGGTCTCGGCCTGGACGTAAGCACTGAGGGTAAGCAATAACAACGGCGTCAACACGCGCATAGGACACTCCATGGTCAAACTGCAGCAGCGTTACGGGCCCGCCGGGTTCTGGGACGCGGTTCGGGAGGGCCAAGCCGGTAAAAGTGCCGGCCCATAAAAAAGACGAGAGACTTATAAGGGTCTCTCGTCTCAACCAAGCGTAGGCGCTGTAGGGGAGGCCGTCTAATCGGCCAGGTGCAATTCTATTTTTTGCCGGTCAGGCCATTCAACAGACCGCCCAGGCCGCCGCTTGTACCCGTGCTTGCAGTGCCGCCAGCCGATGCGCCGGCACCGACGGTCAAGCCGCCGAGCAGGCCGCCACCGCTTGCAGTGCCGCCGGTGACCAAGCCACCCACCGAGCCTACGGTGTTGCCGACAGTCGTGACGGTGGTGCCCACGGCATTGGTGATGGGGTTGGCGTTGGCTGCGGTCAGGTTGGCGCCGATGCCGCTGACAGCGCCGCCGACTTGAGTCACCAGGCCATTGACCGGCGCACCGAGCCCGGTGGTGGTGCCGATGTTTTGCGTCAGGCTGGCCACGCCAGTGGTCACAGGGTTCAGCGCTGCACCGACGTTAGTCGCCAAGCCGGCTACCGGTGCGGTGGCGGCGGTGTTGGCTACGCCAGTGCCGCCAAGGAGCGTGCCGACGGAGGCAACAGTGCCGCCGAGTGCGCCGCCGGTTATACCCGCGGCACTGACAGTGCCGTTGGTGTTGCCCGCATTCAGGCCGTTGCCCACGTTGGCAACCAGGCCGCCCACCAGTTCAGGCAAGCCAGGTGCCGAAGCGCCGCTGGCCGGTGCCACATAGCCGCCCGATTTATCGAGCACACCGCCGACGCCGGTCAACGCGCCACCCACGATAGTGGTCACTGGGTTGCCGGTGCCGCCGGCACTGGCAACTTGACCGCCAAGGCCTGTCACGGTGGAGCCGACTTTATCCAGCAGACCATTGACTGGGTTACCCAAGCCGGTGGCCTTGCCGAGGTTGCCGGTGGTGTTTTCCACCAGGGAGACCACTGGCACCAGGACTTTGCCGCCCACGGTGTTGGTCAGCGAACCCAGCGGTCCCGTGGTGCTGGCCGTGCTGAGGGTATCGCCGAGCATGGTCACGGCCTGGCCGGCTTTATCCACCACGCCGCCCACTGCACCGCCGACACCGCCAGTCAAGCCGCCCACCACCGGAATGCCACCCAAGGTAGTGCCCAGGGATTTGCCGGTGTTCGAGACGCCGGTGCCCAAGTCGGCAACGCCGTCGCCTACACCGGCGACAGTGATGCCCAGGGAGTTGCTGTTGGTGCCCAGCGAGCCAAGGCCAGCGGTGACGCCGGTACCAATGCTGGTAACCGCGCTGCCGGTAGCTGTGACCAGGCCGCCAGCAGTGACGCCGACAATTGGCACGTTATTCAAGGTAGAGCCAAGGTCACCGACAGCTGCGCCGACATTACCGACGGTCGTGCCCAGGGTCCCGGCAATCTGGCCGGTGACCAGAGGCGTTGTGGTCGAACCTGTGCCGCCACCCGTGCCGCCACCCGTGCCACCGCCAGTGCCGCCACCGGTGCCACCGCCAGTGCCGCCACCGGTGCCACCGCCTGTTCCACCGCCTGTGCCTCCACCAGTACCGCCACCTGTACCACCGCCAGTGCCGCCGCCAGTGCCGCCACCGGTGCCGCCGCCAGTACCGCCACCGGTGCCACCGCCAGTGCCGCCATCAGTGCCACCGCCTGTGCCGCCACCCGTGCCACCGTCAGTACCACCACCGGTGCCACCGCCAGTACCGCCACCTGTCCCGCCGCCAGTGCCCGTA